>CAMTAF010000029.1 GCA_947066955.1 uncultured Hungatella sp. | reverse complement strand
TTTTTTAGCTATTTTTACAAGTTTGGTAAATTTTCAAATTTGCTCATTTATAGTTCCAAAAATAATTTTCTCTTGTCATCTGATTATTATAGGTTTATACTCCTCTACATTCGCGGTTTCAATGGCTTTTATCAACTGTCCAATCTGCAGATCGATAGCTCTCCGAAAGCTTACGCTGTAGTCCACATAAGTGAGATATTTGTTATCTGCGCGGAATTTCTTTTCCAGCTTTTGAATATAAGTTTTAAATCCCTCATTTGTCAAAAATACGCCTGGTTCTTCCACATTGGAATAGAAGTCTTCTTTCTCAAGCTCATGCCCGTTCAGCATGCTGAGAGCTGTAGAATCTACCAGGACGGCCCGCCACTCCTCCATAAGATCACTGGCCAAGGTGGGGTGCTTTTCTCTGTCACTATGCATAACCCCAAAATACGGGTTCAGTCCCCTGGCTTCCAGTTTTCCGTAAATCTCATTTAAGACAATGGAGTATCCCAGACTGATCATCGAGTTAAATGGATCCAGAGGAGGCCTTCTGGTTCTTCCCGAGAAGACAAATTCCGGGTTAATAAGCTGGCCTAAGACTTTAAAATAGATCTTGGCTGCATTTCCCTCAAATCCCATGATCTGTTCCACAGAGGTGCCCTCTTGAACCTTCTGGCACATATACTGCATTTCCGCCACCGGACGCTTAATATCATAATTCGTGTTTCTGGCATATCTCCGCAGAATAACAATCTGATTTCTGATCTTGGCATCAATAATACGTCTCGACATTCCCAGATTAAAGTCTCCGCTGGCTCCCAGTTCCGCCTGTCTGCGCTGCCGCCCCACGTTAACATGATTTGTAGAAACCAGCCTTCCATAATAAGAGCCGTATTGGGAATAGAAAATCACATTAATCCCCCGGGTTAAACATGTGTCCAGACACTGGGTGGTGAGCTGGATCTTGCCAAAGACTTCAATTACTTCCATGGTTTCCATGGGAATGCTTTTTGTCATTCCATCTTTATATTTGACCTGGAAGCGATTTCCAGAAACTCCGATGACAGCCCCCTGTTCGCAGACATATAAATAGCTCATTTTTAATCCCTCCTCCTTTCGCAGATATCGTTTTTTGCTGCTAATATTGCATTTCGTGTACTGTTCGGGCACCTCCTGGTCTCTGGATTTCATCCGCCTCCGTTGGTTCTCTGTTGTAAGAGATAATTTTCCTCTACAAGGAAGGAAAAGGGCGTCTGAGGCCGCATCCATGATACTCTAAGGGAAAATTTTTTCCTGTTTATGAAAAATAGTCTGGATTACTTCAATATGTATTCGTGGTTCTCTTCGGGGATATCTATATCTCAACTGGTCGCCATTAGCCCAGAAGCTTGAAAAACCGTAGGCTTCCGTCCCCTCTCGGGGGGTATCTATTCGCAATGAAAATAGGTTGCCATACTCTATTACAACCACGTCTTCGTCCCCTCTCGGGATCATCTGTATCTCAGTGAACAGGAAGAAGCAATCTTCCGACGCGTGAGTGAGTTCTCGTCCCCTTGCGGGGTTATCCATATCTCAATTAAGCATAATACAAAAAGGGTTGAGGGACAGGGAAGGTTCTCGTCCCCTCTCGGGGTCTCTATATCTCAATGACGTATTGGGACGCATTGAGGAGCTCAGAATAATGTTCTCGTCCCCTCTCGGGGTCATCTATATCTCAATTATAGACTGACTGGGTTTAATGATGCAGTGGCCTATGCGTTCTCGTCCCCTCCCGGGGTCATCTATATCTCAATTATAAAAATTCTAATGGTGATCCAGGCTGCCTAGTTCTCGTCCCCTCCCGGGGTCATCTATATCTCAATGCTTTATAAGCTCATGAGAGAGCTGGACAAATAAGTGTTCTCGTCCCCTCCCGGGGTCATCTATATCTCAATAATGTAGCCGCCTGCGCGGCCCCACTCCGGCGTAGCGTTCTCGTCCCCTCCCGGGGTCATCTATATCTCAATATGGACCTGTGAACCTGGTAGGCGTGGCGGTTGTGTTCTCGTCCCCTCCCGGGGTCATCTATATCTCAATTTAAGCAACCATCTGCAATAGTGGGCCAGGTCTGTTCTCGTCCCCTCCCGGGGTCATCTATATCTCAATGGTACACATGGTCTCCATGGCATCGACCCCAGAGAAGTTCTCGTCCCCTCCCGGGGTCATCTATATCTCAATTGGTTCGGCGCCAAGTACCAGTACTTCCGGAATAGTTCTCGTCCCCTCCCGGGGTCATCTATATCTCAATTATCCCCAGGATTCCTTTAGGGAAGTATGTACCGTTCTCGTCCCCTCCCGGGGTCATCTATATCTCAATGCAGGAAATCTTACCGCTGATGAAAAGCGAGTAGCGTTCTCGTCCCCTCCCGGGGTCATCTATATCTCAATAGGTTATTGAGTTTGTCCTGGCGATTTTTGCCATGTTCTCGTCCCCTCCCGGGGTCATCTATATCTCAATAGTCTTACAGGGATGGGGAACAATACCCCGGACAGTTCTCGTCCCCTCCCGGGGTCATCTATATCTCAATTCCCGTGTACTCACTCGATGTAACTAAGTGGTACACAGTTCTCGTCCCCTCCCGGGGTCATCTATATCTCAATCTTTCTTCCGAATCGTTTCCGCAAGAGCGTTGTCAACGTTCTCGTCCCCTCCCGGGGTCATCTATATCTCAATTTTACAGAATCTGCGGGTACGATCTTATGTCAGTGTTCTCGTCCCCTCCCGGGGTCATCTATATCTCAATGTGTTTCGCAGGGTGGTTTGATCATGAGACCCCTTCGTTCTCGTCCCCTCCCGGGGTCATCTATATCTCAATCAGGACAATGGGTCCGTATGGAAAGAACGCCATCATGTTCTCGTCCCCTCCCGGGGTCATCTATATCTCAATTCGAATTATTGGTTATGGTCATCCGGTCTATGATGGTTCTCGTCCCCTCCCGGGGTCATCTATATCTCAATGATGTAACTAGGTGGTACACCCATATCATAACAGGTTCTCGTCCCCTCCCGGGGTCATCTATATCTCAATGATGCAACAACAATGCCATGTCACTGGACATATTACGTTCTCGTCCCCTCCCGGGGTCATCTATATCTCAATATGCAGTGGCCTATGCGTTCTCGTCCCCTCCCGGGTTCTCGTCCCCTCCCGGGGTCATCTATATCTCAATGTTGTAGTCTTCGGAACGTATAACCCATTCGCTCGTTGTTCTCGTCCCCTCCCGGGGTCATCTATATCTCAATCCATATTGCTGATCACATCGCGGCTGACTCCCAGGTTCTCGTCCCCTCCCGGGGTCATCTATATCTCAATGATCGTCCACAGTAGCTGTGGTAACAAATATCACGTTCTCGTCCCCTCCCGGGGTCATCTATATCTCAATGTGTTGATGGTTTTGTATTGACGGGAACGGCTACGTTCTCGTCCCCTCCCGGGGTCATCTATATCTCAATTGTCAAAAAGAAATCGGAGCACGTTCCCAGCTCCAGTTCTCGTCCCCTCCCGGGGTCATCTATATCTCAATCCGTGAGGGCAGAAAGAGAGGATTTTATGAGGACATGTTCTCGTCCCCTCCCGGGGTCATCTATATCTCAATGGGAGTGAACCTGGCCAGACGGAGAAAACCGTATAAGTTCTCGTCCCCTCCCGGGGTCATCTATATCTCAATCATATGGTAGCAACAACAAACCATCGAGGCGGGGGATTGTTCTCGTCCCCTCCCGGGGTCATCTATATCTCAATGATACCCTTAAAATACATCGGCTATGTTGTCGATGTTCTCGTCCCCTCCCGGGGTCATCTATATCTCAATTCGTCTGGCAGGTATTAAGCAGTTGGATCTGTACGGTTCTCGTCCCCTCCCGGGGTCATCTATATCTCAATCTTCTCCCTCACACCCCCTGTAAATACGGGCCTGAAACCTCATTTTGCGGCGGAAAATAAAATTCAAGCTTAACATCACCCTTTAACCTCCCCTCAGACGCTATTTTCCCGCAATTTACAGGGCGCGGCGGAAAATCGCATTTTTATTGTCACTGATATGTTCAAATTTCAGATCTATAACCAAACTTGCGAATTTCTGTCAGCATTCTATTTCATGTCCATCATCGCCAAAATCTTTCGGTTCATATCCTTCTCCTCTAAAACTGTCCCCATGCATTAATTTCAGCCCGAAGATTCCGACTTACGCGCCGCCGGAATCTTCGAACTATTCTTCTAATTCTCCTTTATTACCTCAATTCTTCCCATTCCCATGTCATACAGTTCCCCTCTGTACTTTGTGCATTTGCACACATGAGGGGCTAGCTTCTTATCTCGGTACTTTTGATGCTTATGGTCTTCATATATCTTTCTTCCCAATGTCGCCTGAAATACGTTGTCGGTTACCCTGTAAGCCTCAGCCCCAAATATGGGATACAGCACCGTCTTGGAGAGAAATCCCGTGCCGCCCCCCAGCCACACGATGGAACTTTCTTTTCTTCCCCGCTTAAATCTGCTATAGAACCAGTCATAACACACTTTCTGAAAATATTCCAGGGCCGTCAAAATATCTTTCATGGAATAAGGGCATACGCTGGTATCGATGGTCACCTCAAAGCAAATCTCTGTTCCCGGGATCAAAGCCTCTCTGAGAATGGGGATTGGTTTTTCCTTATAATCCAGGGAGTAGTCAACCTTCTGGGTCAGAACCAGCTTCTCTGTGGGGATCGGTCTGCTGTCACCCACGATCAGACCTGACAAATTGCAGCACACCGCGTTATCCTTTTTTACAGACTTTCCCCGGTCTAAGGTGTGAAACGCCGACTCCTCCAGATGGCGCGTCTCTTTCTCCAAAACATATTTCCTGCTGCCTCGTCCCGCATTGCTCCGAATATCCTCTTTAATCCTGTTGTACACTGAAGGGTTTTTCTTTACCTCCCACGCCAGAAGGGCGGTCCGGAACATCCCTTTCAAACTGCTTCCCGGCACATAGGGCATGCCATAGGGATCCTTTATAAAAGCCAGGATTTCCCTAGATCTGGCTTCCGGCGTAAGGAACGCATCTCCTGCTTCCAGTTCGTACCTCTTCCAGGCCTCATAGTCCTTCTTCTGATATCCCAGTTTTTTCAGCCAGACGCCCAGAGCATCCCTGTTGTTTTTGAACATATAGTCCTCAAACTGTTTTCCGTATCCTTTCCCCTGAAGAGCAGCACACATCTTGCTGATATCCGGAATCAATACAAGGTGATCCCAGGGCAGATAGATGTATTCCTTTTTTCCGATTTTCTCCCCGCTTCCGATATGGATGGGTGACAATGCTTCTATTTTCACAGTATAATGTTTTAATACTCCCATTCTCACACCCCCATAAACATGGACAGACCGTACCGGTATACCGGATGGCTGCCGCCTTCGGACACGTCATACACTCTGCCTTGAAACGGATTCTTAAAGCAGGAACCTGCCGAAAAGACATACAGGTCTTTCTTTTTTCTCAGCTCCTCGGCGTAAGTCTCCGATGCCACGAAGCCTGATCTCTTCTCCAACAGATAAGAAGCTCCCTCCAGGGCTGTCTCCATCTCCTCTTCTTTAGGCAGCGCGCAGGACAGCAGCATGTGACACGTACTGCCCTGTTCCAGCCGTTCTTTCAGTTTTCTGTCCTGTCTTCCTTTGACAAAATCAAACTTGCCCAGTCCTCCGGACTTCTTTCCTCCTATCCCCGTAATAGACACTGCTTCCAGAAGCCTTTCCGTCAGTTCCAACTGTTCTGTCTCCTGATACCCCACGATCAGATACAATCCCCGTCCTTCATTATAATGGAACACACCCACCTGATAAGGCAGGGTCTCTTCCTGTCTTCTCACAGCCGCCATGGTCCTCTGATCGAAATAACCAAATTCTTTCATAGGGTCATCATCCAGTTCCATGTTTCCTGCCTGATAGGAACTTAATCGATCCACAGGAATATATTTTAATTTCTTATATTTTTTCTTGTCACTGGAATTTCCCCTGTCCTTTGGCTCTATGTAAAGCATTGGCTTTGGTATCATATACAGATCTCCCACATAGGGAAACGCGTCTGAGAACAGCAGCTGGCCGGAACACACCATGTCATACAGCGCTCCTTCAAGCCCCGCTTTCAGAGCTTCGATGTACATGGCGGAAAACAGGGTGTCTGCCTGAAAGGTATACACACTGTCATTTAACATCCCATTGCCGAGGTGGACACCTGTGGTAAATTTCAGTTTATAGATTTCGTATTTCATAGGCCCTACCCCTGTACCTGACTTAACAGTTTTCCGCACTCTTCCATCACTGTCTCAGAAACCTCTCCGATAACCGCCTTTGCCTGGAGATCGCGGAATCTGACCTTTCCATAGCCCCGGGAGCCATTTCCCCCCAGATAGTCATACTGGATCAGCCGGAATCCTTCTGCCAGGATCTGGAAATCCTTCACGATCGTCTCCTCATCTTTTACCTCATACATGATATTCAGCGGGAACTCAGATCCCCTTATCACCCTCTCGATCTGCCGCGGATTGGCTACTGCCGTGGTTCTCTTGATGCTGTTCTCGAACTTGATCTCTGTCTGGCTTGTGAGGCCTTTTGCCTTAAGGCTGTCCCAGTTGCTCATCATACTGTCTGAAAATAACACCCGGCTGGTATGTACACGGCCCTTTTTGGCGCTGCCGAAAAGGCTCACCAGACATTCTGCGTCATCCTCCGGCTCTGCTACCAAGGAGTTGTACTGCTTTGCCAGCAGGGATCTCATCTTCCCCTTTAAGCTGCTTCCAGGAATCATGGGATGTCCTGTCTGCATGTCCTTTACCACCGGGGAATCTACAGAGCCTATGGCAGAAAAGGCAGAGGACCCTCCAATATGGAGTCCTGTCACTACTTCAATGGTTCCTGTGATCTCAATCTTCGCAAACATATGCCTTTCCTCCTCCTAATCGTCATTCTCTCCGTAGAATTTACGGTATGCCACCAATGCTTCCATGTACCGGCTGAACAAAATATACTGCCGCTTGTTTCCCTTTATCTCATCTATGTGCTGCAGAATCTCCGCCGTCTCCACCAGGTTCTTAACAGACGGCTCTCTTCCCGCCTCATAGACTACCCGAATTTTGAGATAATTAATTCTCCCTTTGATATCATTGGACAGCAATTCTCCGGAACTGTTCTGCACTTCATTGTAGATCTCCGCGGTCATAGCCAGCAGGTTTCTGATCTTGGAAGTGGTTGCCATGGGAATCTTTCTCCCCGTTTTAGGATTGGTCATGGCTTCCAGCTTTTTAATGGCCTTTTCCGCAAGATCCACATAATTGTTCTCGTCCAGCTTCATCAGTTCTCCTCCTTCTCTCTCGTCAGATATGTATATAAGTACATCGCTGTGATAACTCTCCTCCGGCTCTCAGGCTCCTTCCGCCACTGATACATCTTTTCCGCGAAACGGCGGTATGCGTTTTTCTGCTCTGTGGGGCTGTTCTGATCCGGCTCCATGCGGGAGAGCAGGTACACATATCTGGCTGTATTGATGATCTCCTTTTCATTTCTCAAAAGCTCCAGGAGATGATATAAAAATGCTTTTCCCCGATCACTGGAGGATTCAAAGAATGTCTGCATCTCCCTGAATTTCTCTCTCAGCACGTCATCTGTGAATTCTTTCCACCCATAAGTATTATTCTCATCAAACAGTGTAACCGCATTTTTCCCGTCATGTGCTTTGGAACAGTCTTCCAGTTCCGCCACCTCCCTGGCCATGACATTGATGGGATAGCCGGATGGATAGATGCCGATCCCTCCTGAGATGGTCAGCGTCCCCTGTGTAAAGCGCTCCAGAGCCTTGTGCAGGTCCGTAAATGTGTCGATGACTTCATTCCACGCGCCTACCAGGAAGACATCATCTCCTCCGGAATACACGATAGTCACATTCCGCTCTCCGCCCCCGCTTAACGCGCAGGAATCTCCATTGGCCAGCAGCCCATTGATATATCCCTTGAAGAACAGAGACAGCTGCCTGGACAGCGCCGCTGTTCTGGACAGGGTTACATAGCTGTCATCCCCGTTGGGTCTCTGGAATCCGTATACAAAGGTATGCCCCAGATTGTCCACATCCGCCCGAAGCACTCCAAGCCTCTCGATTCCCTGGGCCTTTGCGGTAAACTCATCAAAGCTGTCCCCTGTGGTGTAATCTCCGACCCACAGCTTTGTGGTCACATGTTTCCCTGTATAAATATCATTTTTGGTATAGGATCTCACATATGACTCCTGCTCCATCCGCTTAATCAGCTGCGGTTTCGTGTCCGCTGTCAGATATTTCTCTCCCGGAAGGGGAAGGGTTCCTTCTTCCCGTTCTGTGATTACAGTGAAAAATTTCTGATACAGAATAGCGGATGACATCTCTTCCAGCGCCGCGCACACAGGGCAGCGCTCCTCTTCATCGGTCCGGTCCATCCTATGACATATTTTGCATTCTCTGTCTCCCTTGTGGCTGACCTTATTGAGCCGAAGAATCTCCTCTGCCCCATACCGATGAGCCTTCTTGCCTGATACGATCCTTGAGATCGTGCTGTACAGTTCGGAATAGCTTCCCTTGGGTTCATTTCTCAGGGATTTCGCGCTGCAGGTTGCATAACCGCCGGCTACATACAGTGATATTCCGAAAGTGTCCATAAACCAGCGGTTGACTTTTCTCTCCTGATCTTCCAGTATCCCGCGGGCATCCGCAGTATTTGGAAGCAAAAGATAACAGTGGCCCCCGCCGGAATAGATCAGATTGGCCCTGCACAGCGACAGCCTGTCTAAGAGTTCGTCAATCATGTGTTCCATCACGATTTCCAGATAGAAGCTCCTCGCTCTTAAGCCTCTCAGAGCTCCCTTGCTGCTGATGGTGTAAATAAAGTTCTGAATTCCCGAGATATCCATGGAATAGAGCAGGAACATGGGCTTCTCATATGCCTTTTCCCCCTGCTCAAACAGTTCCTTTTTATAATCCCTGATTCCTTCTGCCTCCAGATACTGCTCTGTACACAGCGCAATGGCCGCTGTTATCTTTACATGGTCATACAGAGAGATATCCGTCAGCTCTTTCTTGGATGTGGATGAAGGAATGTATGACAGATTCGCCTCCAGGACAGACAGCAGTGAGTTTAAATATTCCTGAGAGCCGTCGATCCCTCTCAAATTCTCCGTGATATTGCTGATTACGGTTTTGTAGAATCCGTCATCCATCTCCACCTTCTCCTCAGTGGGATAGATGATCCCATCCTTTGGATTCAGAACCTGCCTGGCATAATGGCTGTGTCCATGATTGCCGTTTAAGATATTGAAGATGCTTTCCAGAGGAACCTTTTTGTCAAATCCAGCCTCCCCCTCCTGCCGTTCCCGGCGGTCGGCAGCAGCGGCAACATTGTCCGCGTAGTAAGTGATATACGCGATATGTCCTGAATCAATAGACGCCCCCTTTAAGTTGCTGCCATGGTGAAAACGTACACAGTCCAGGATGTCTGCATCCTGAATGCCAGCCTCATTTTTCAGATAGTCATAACCGCTCTGGCTGTGGTTTCTTCCGTCTCCGCTCCGGTATACTACTTTTCCGATGTCGTGAAGCATGCTTCCCACAGCCAGCTTTATCTGTCTCTCTGTCACGTTTTCTTTCCTCCTTTCAATGTATCGGCACGCGCCGCTTCGCGTCACCTGCCAAGACGTCGGAAGGCATCTTAAAAGCGCTCCGCGCTTGCCTTCCTCCTCTCTATAAGTTTTATTGCCCCCATACCCAGAGCGGTCTTGATCCCCACTCCGGAGTAAGTGCCAAACTGAAACAGCAGATTGGCAAAGTTTGTCATGGTCTGAGTCCCTCCCACCCTGACGGTGATCTTTCCGATAAAAGAGGGAATCTTGACTCCTTCCAGGCAGAACCGTGTGCTCTTTAAGTCATAATCGCAGATCCGCGAATTCCTGCACAGCTCTTCCAGTGTCTCCTCGTCACACATGCTCTCTTCTTTCACCGCCGCGTCGTATTTATTCATCAGGCTCTGATAGATGCACTTAAGATCCGGATAAAACACATACCTGCCCTGCTGTTTAAATGCTGTCGGTGTTATAAAATGTACTTGTATATATCTGCTGCCCTCAGAAAGATAGAACTGATCTGTCAGCTCCCGGTAAGTGCATTCCTCCACCTTTTTACTCTCAATACAAAGTGTTAAGTCTCTGTTTTTTAGCGTAATGCTCTCCGCCGGAGTCAGCGCTTCATAGATGATCTTTCTCACCGCCTCCTGGTTCAAGGCGCTGACGGTCCAGTACCATTCCCTGTCCCTGCACTCCAGATGCTGAGTATAGGGATGAAGACGAGACTCATGGAGATAGTCTCCATACTCCTCAGAAAGCCGCTCCATAAGAACACCGTGGAACAGTGATGACATATAATACGATAAATTCTCCTGACACCGAAGTTTCATCTCGATCCTGGCTAACATAATTTCTCTCTGCCTTCTTATTTTTTAGAAATTATATCATATATTCTGTATATTTACAATATTCTACATAATATTCCTGTTAATTTCGGCAGCCTTATTTGGCTGTCCATGTCCGTTCCACGCAGACACGCCAAAAAGGAAGCCCGCTCACGCTTCCTCTTTGTTCGTTATTCTCTTCCTGATAACCTCCTCCGTCTCCTTGGGTTCCACCTCCTCTATCAGGCTGTCCAGGGCCATGAGGGCCATGTGAATCTTTCTGTAAAAAAACATCTCATAGCTCACGGTAAACCTAAGCCTTCCATCCTCCAGCTTCTCGCCTGCGCAGACAAAATTCCGAAACGCATTATACACTTTCTCGATGGCTTCTTCACTTCTGTCTTTCAGCACAAAGGATATAGTTGTATTTTTAAGTCTTTCATTGAAAAACGTGATCTCATTTACAATCCCGTCCTCCCCGTCCCCGGCGATCAGCTCCCAGATGTCCCGGCTGTCCAAGGGATCCAAAGCCTCCCTTACCTCCCGGCCTGTCCTTGGAGACCACAGACGCCCGCATCCGTCGCTTAAGCATGACAGCAGAAAGGCCTGATACTGATAAGTATCGCTGTCCTCCGGCACTGTCTTCCAGTAATCAAACACCCTGTGAAAAAAGACCTCTGCCTCCGGCTTTTGATATTTCCCGCAAAGCTTCTCGAATCTCTGGCACTCCGAAACATAGTCCCTTGTCTTTTTCAGCTTTTTTTTGACGCAGCGGGTGTAGTTATCATTGCCCCTGGAATCTCTGGGCCATAGATTCTCCAGAAGATTCTGCGCCTTCTCATTGCCGACACTCTCTGCTCCCTCCGTCCCGCACCGGATGGCGTACGCCAGGACATGATACATTTTTTCCAGATCCGAAAAGGAATACTGGTCCCGGTCCGCACTGTTTTTGGTATTGATTTTTTTATAAGGAATATTGACGGTCCTCTTCTCATCCATGTCGTAGCACATGATATCCATAGGTTCCCTGCTGCCCCCGGCCAGGTGCCGTGTCACGTCATATTCCAAGGCATAGGGAGCGATCTGCACCTGCCTGACGTGGTACTCATATTTCAGGATCTGTTTGTTATATATGACATTCAAAATTTTCTCATATTTGGGGCGCACCCTTTTTTCCAAATCTTTCACACGGGGGCCAAAGTTAAATCTGCTTTTGTCAAACCACCTGCTGCCCTGTTTCTCACTACCCTGGCACTCTTCTTTCAGCTCCTTTCGAATCCTTTTGATACTCTCAGGTTTCAAAAATAAGCTGCAAAATCCAGGGTATTCCCTGAGCACAAAATCCAGCCACTTAAGCTCTGCCTGTCTGGGAGGCAGGAATTGGTTTCTCTTTGCCGCCTCCTCTATGAGAATGTCTGAATTGTATACGCTGAGCAGGGACTCATATTCTGAAATAAGCCCTTTCTGGCGCACGCTGATGGTCTGCTTTACTTCCGGATAATCCTCTTCACAGGTAAGAAGTCTGGCAAAATCACCGAACGACTGGATAAACATCAGAAACCCGGGGATATCGCTGAGCTCGATGTGATAAGTAACTACATCGGTATTCCATTGGTTTCTGGTTTCGTAGTAGGGTGATTCCATAATCTTTACACCTGCCCCGATCCTGGTATCCGCGATGCAGTCTCCCCAGCCCTCTTTTCTCCGATCCATCAGATACTGGGTATCATTGTTGTAGTAAAATTCAACCAGAAATTCTCTTGTATCCTCTTTCGGCATCTCCCCCGGGGCCGGAACCTCTCTGGCGGTGTGCCCTCCTGGCCGGACATGAACCCCTCCAAAAAGGGGAATCTGCTCTGTCCTGGGTTCGGCTCCCTGATCCTCCCACGGAACGGCTTCCAGATAGAGATGCTCTTTCAGGCCTGTCATACTCCTGTCCTTGTAAAAAAGCCTTACGGGAATATACTCTTTCTCCTCACAGATAATGGTCTTTTTCTCATTCATGGCGTACAGGCACCTGTAGAGATACTCCTGTTCAAATTCAAACTCTATGGGAAGGTTCCTCACCATGATGTAAGATGTTCCTGTCCCGTATCTCTGCCTTTTGTAAAAGATCCAGCCCAGGGCGGACAGGGGGGTAAATCCGGAAAAGAAGCAGATCATATCAGAAAACCTTTTAAATTCCTGCGTTCTTTTGAAATCATCCCACGGCATATTTTCCAGGTTCTGTAAATCCACGCTGCCGCTTCCCATTTCATAGGGTTCCGCGTTCCAGATATTTTCCTTCAGGGAAATCTTTTTGCCATCCTTCTCTGTTATAATATCTTTATAGGATTTCCACACCAGTTCATGAACCACATTGGCCCTCCACACCTCCCCGCCTGTCTGGGGTTCATCTAAGAGCTCCAAAAATGTGGCCCGTTCTTCTTCAAACATGCAGAGTTTTCGGCAGGGACAGCTGTTCTCATCTTCTTTGCAGTCATTATAGGAACCATATCCGCCCCCTCCATCCGCATCCTCCCTGCATTTTTCCATCCGCTCTCTGGTGTTCTCATCCTGGTAATTTCCGCAGCAGCCGCATAGGTCCTGGAACCATCGGTTCTGCTGGAGGCGGTAGTGGTTCTGCCTCACAAGCCGGCGCCTTGACTTTTTCTTCAGGCCGCTGTTGGTGTATTCGCACCACAAGGTACTGACACAGTTCTTGTATACGGATTTTGAGATCGTCTTGGCCAGCTCTCTCACCCTCTGGCTGCTTTTGGACAGCAGAAACATAGTGATCTCATCATCCCAGTAAAAGCCGTATTTAAAAATATATTTCAGATATTTGTAGTCGAACAGCATATCAAAAAATATCTTTGTAGGTTCTGTCTTTTGTTTCCCCATTGCCCTCGGCCTGCCTTTCCAAATCAAAATTTATCCATATCCTGCGGAAAATAGTCCTCTGTGTCATAGTCGTAATGAAGCCATACAATCGAAACATTCTCCTGTGACGCGGCATTCAAAACGCTGACAAAAGCAGAGGTAAGTCCGGACAGATAAATTCTGATCTTCTGGTTCCTCCAGACTTTTAAGAATTCCCGGGCCTTTTTCTCCTGCCACTGGAAATCAAACAGTTTCTCTGCAGGGATCTCAGGAAAAACCGACTTCTTTTCCGCTCCCCAGTGCCGGCCCTGGCAGAGGACGATCTCTTCCTCTGTTGTTTCTTTTTCATTGCCGCCGGGAATTGGTTTCCAACAAAGGGGCTGACAAAAGTATATTTCTCTCTCACAGTCATAATGCCACATGTTCAGCCGGATGTCCAGCCTGGCCGCTGCCTGAATCGCGACCAGAACCTCTACAGACAATCCGCCGTTTAAATAAAGGTCTACCGGTTCCTTTTCATAGCTTTTCAGTTTCTCAAAAGCGTGATTCCGAACTGCCTCTATATCCTGAAACTCCTCTACATCTGGTATCTCGTAATAGTCTGCCGGAAACAGATATCCGTCACAGTCCATCCTCCGTCTCTCTGTCAGCGCCAGACGATTCATGGTATTCTTTTCCTCCTTTTTGGGTATCGGCACGCGCCGCTTTGCGGCACCTGCCAGGCCGGGGGAACGCATAAGCGGTGGGAAACTGCGTTTCCCAGGCGTTCCTGTTCCTCCTCATTTTCTATATTTATGTAAATCGAATCCTTCTCTCCGCGCAAGATCTGCCACTTCTCTATCGGATTTTCGGTCTACATCCCATACTTTTGTCATCATTGCCGGCATGCCGGCGAAGGCTCCTGTTCCGTAATAATCTTTCAGATCTGCCCGAAGGCGTTCTGTGTCTGTACCAGCCGTGCTCTTCATAATTGTCCTTCCTCCTATTGGTATCGGCACGCGCCGCGACCCGCCACCTGCCAAGTCGTCGGAAGGCATCTTAAAAATGCTGCGCATTTGCCTTCCTCCTGATTTCTCTACATGGGAATTAAGTTTCCGCCCAACAATTCCGCGATAGCCGGATCGCAGGTGGTGAATATCACCTGGTTGGATGCGGCAAATTTGTTCAGCAGCTTTGCGGCCTGCTCTCTTCTGGCCGGGTCCATATCCAGCAGATCGTCGTCCAAAACCACCAACCCGTCCCCATCCGGGAAGAAATACTCCAGAACCGCCAGGCGGAAGGCCAGAAGAACGGTTTTCTTGGTCCCCTCGGAGAGAAGACTGCCGGAGTCAACTCTCAGAGCGCCGCTCTGGAGACACAGGCCGCTGTCTGTAGGGTTCAAGGAGATTCTTCCGCCTGTTATCATGCCCAGATACTCGCCGAATTTGCTGCAGAACTCATCAAGGTGATCGGTTTCCTGGGAACGCAGAGCGGCAAAGTCTCGTTTGATCCGGGTATAGTACTCATACTTTTTCTTCTCATGAAGCCACGTTTGCTCTGCTTCTTCTACCTTGGTTTCCAGGCCTTCGATGTCAGTTACTTCCTGCACTGCCAGACCCCCGATCTCTATTCTAATTTCCCCCACTTCCCCGTCTATGGCTTCGATCCTGACTTTCAGCTTATTGATCTGCTGGTTATACTGTTCCAGGCTGAGGCCGGATGTGTCTGCGTATTCCTGGAGTTCTCTGGAATATTTTGTTTCCTGTTCTGCGGCTTCTCTATATTTTTCTGGCAGTTTATCCAGTGTATCATAGTCTTTCTTGTATCTCTTTATGGTTTCTTCTAAGGAACCTTTCAGCTCTTCAAGGGATCCTTTTTCGTACTTTTTCAGAAGTTTTTGGATGTCCTCCTCCAGGGAGTCCGGTATGGACAGGGATTCATTGATGAGGATCCCATCCCGCTCTCTCTCATATTCCTCAACCGTTTTCCCTTTCAAAAGTCCTGAGAGAACCGTCTGATTGCTCCTGCGGGTGAACTCTTTACCGTCAAATTCCCCGCATTTTTCGATAAATTCCTTCAAAGTATGGGAATCATACTTTTCTAAGAGTTCTGACAGTTTACTTTCTTTATCCTTCTTTTCCCTTTCAAGGCCTTCCGCGTCCAATTCCTGGGGATAAACCTGAACACAAGCTACACCGGGGATGGACAGTCTGACAAATCCATCGGCATCCACTGTCTCGGATCTGGTAATCTCCCTCTCTGTGCCGTCGGCGGAGGCCATCACCGCCTTATAGCCTGGCTCCATCTCCACCACAGCCCGCAGCTTTGCCGCTGTCAGCATGCCATAAATTGTGCGGATCCTGTCAGACAAGGCTTTTGCGTCGGATTCGTCTTTCTTGTAACCGTCTGCTCGCTCCAATTCCTCCTGGAGATTCTGGTTTTCTTCTTCCAGCTCCTTAATCTTCTCAATCAAACCGCACAGTTCATTTTTTGACTCTCGTCTTTCCTTTTCTCCCTTTGCAGTCATCAGTTGTTCCAGAGCTGCCATTGCTGTCTCCGCCGCTGGCCACGATGACATGGCCTCCTCAGCGGCTGTTTTCTTTTCCCGGGCCTCTCTAAGCAGCGATTCTATATGGTCTCTGCCAGATATAGCCCCAAACTGCTCCGCCAGTTTTTCCCTCTCGGATTCCAACTCTGACCTTTCTTTCAGACGAACTGCGATCTCTTCTGTCTTTTCGACAATCTGTTCCTCGATGTGGACGGCGTCATCCCGCTCTTCCTTGGCGTCCTCATACGCATAGTAGGCCTTAAGAATACTGCCGTTTCCCTTTTCCCATCTTTTATTTTTTGAATTCTTTTTAGGCTGATCCCCGTCAAAATCCCAGTTTCCGTCGAGACCCTTTATATAACCGTCAATCAGGTTCAGAAACTTATCCGGCGAGATGCCCCCTGCGGCTGAAAATGCCTCCGCGATCTTCTTTTTCGTCTCCGTCACATCATCACTTGCCTTTGATGAAAAGAACCCGTAGCACCACTCCAGGATCTGGTCCTCATTGTTCTGTCTTCCAAAAATCAGATTGTTATACACCCCTGCCCCGAATCTGACGGTTTCTTTCAAGGTCGCTTCCGCGTTTCCTCCCCGCAGCAGCCCCGAATTTTCAATCTTAAAGTCCACCTTCGTCGCATCCCCTGTGCGGTCCCAGACCTTCTCGACCGTATATTTCTGTCCTTTGTCCTGAAAACACACCGTCGCGTCAACCGTATCCTCCCCTCCTGTGGGAAATACAGCCGAGGCAAACTTTCTATCGGCTGTTCGATTCATATTCAGCTTCACCGGTTTGTTCAGCGCGCAGTCTATGGCAGAGATCATGGTGCTTTTCCCTGCTTCATTATTCCCCAAAACCACATTCATGCCGTCGGCAAATGTGATGGGCTTATCCGTTCTGATGCCCGCGAACTGTTCTGTAGAAAACGATTTGATCTTCATATTACTTATCCCCCCTGCACTGTCTTACCAGCTCATATGCCAGATTCAAGATTTCCGGTTCCTCTCCATACATTTTCAGCAGCTTATTTTCCACAGAACCCTCCAATGTCTCTGCGTCGATCATCTCCTGGGTGATCTCTTTCTGCAGTTCCATGTCATGGGCCTCAAATTTTACAAAACGGTTCTCAAATTCTCTGTAGATTTCCTCTCTTCTTCCATAGTCCTCAGCCAGGGCAATGCCTGCGATCTGCATCCTGACGCTGGCGCTCTCACCGTCCAGGCGGGAGGTCAGCTTTTCCATCTCCTCTTTTAAAGACTGGCCATGTTTCAAATCCAGGCTCAGCTTCCAAAAGCGAAGAACGCCTGTCCGGATCCTCCTGGCAGTGACCTGCCTGTCATCACCGATCTCAATGACAAAGACGGAACCTTCTGAATGATCGGAGATATCTGTCTGCTGGTGGGTGCCTGGGTTAAAAATCCTTTCTCCGGTTATTACATCTCCTTCCGGATAAGGGATATGGGTATGGCCGATGAGCCACAGATCCATGCCGCACTGCTCTAACTCCCCTCTTGTCATATAATAGTACCTCTTCTTATTGTCGTATGACAAGCCCTCAAGTGTGCCGTGGGCCAAGCCGATGTGGAGATACCCTTCCTCCCTCTGTGTGTTTTCTTTTACCCAGCCCAGCATATTTTCCTCTGAATGCTTATCATTGCAGACACAGGGATAAAACTTGATCTTCCCCATGACAGAGGGGGCGTTTTCCGTGAGCACGGTTGTGTTGGCCGCCGCGTGCTCTCTGAATCTCCCCCACAGCTTGTCATTGCTGCCCTCGTAAAAATCATGGTTTCCGGGGAGGACGATTACCGGGCAAATGCTTGTGCCCAGTATCCCGCATACCTGTTTGATCAGCTCTGCAGGCACATATCTTGTGTCAAAAAGGTCCCCGGCAATAACGATGTAATCGCACTCCTGGTCTTCGGCCGCCCTGAGCACATTATGCAGCGCCTCGATCCTCGCCTGGCTGTAGCGCCGGCTGATCTCGTCCGGCTGATTGGTATATTTTCTTCCAATGTGCAGATCCCCTGCCGCAAGTATCCTGACCACTTGTTTTTACCTCCTCTTGTATCGGCAGGCAACGCTTCGCGTCACCTGCCAGGTCGTCGGAAGGTATCCTAAAAATGCTGCGCATTTACCTTCCTTTTCCGATTCCAATACCCATTAGCGTTTTCTCGATTCCGCCTCATACTGCTTGATTTTTACTGGACCCACTCGCCATTGCTGTTGACCTGATATCCGTCAGGAGTGATGGTGTCGGCGAGCATGGCTCCGTCGGAATCCATATAATAACATTTGTCCAGGACCCATTTCCATCCCACTGCCATTTCTCCGGACGGCTCCATATAATACCATTTGCTGTTGTGGAACTGCCACCCTGTGAGCATAGCCCCGTCCTGCCCTAACAGATACCACTTGCCGTTCACCTTCTGCCAGTCCGTAAGCATAACGCCGTCCGTGCCCATGAGATACCACTTGCCCGAGAGGTTGGCCCACTGGCTGCTGGCGTAGGAGTTGTCCGGCAATTTCAATTTCCATTTGCCATCGGTTAATTCCCATGTTCCCTGGGTGACGCTGGGTTTTGTTATGTTCAGCCCGCTGTCTGTCATATTGGAAGGGCCGGAAGCTTTTGAACTTCCAGAAGAGGAACCGCCTCCTGAGCTTCCTCCTGATGATCCGCCGCCTCCTGAAGAAGAGCTTCCGCCGCCAGATGGTTTTTGATATGGGGTTGCCAAAATTGGAATTGGACATCCAATAATAACGCCTTGATTCTTTTCGATTGTGGTATTTTTAACCCGTACCCAAACATCAAACCAGCCATTTTCCCCTTCTGGATTTTTCCATGTTCCAGCTACGGCTTTCTGAAATACTGTGGGGGCTATTGGATCCCTGGAAAACATTACTTCAATAGAAAGCCTATCATCTTTTCCGTCAGGTGCCTGATTTCTTGTAAATTCAAGTGCCTGCTCTTCCGTATTTACAATAGTCATACTCACGCCTGCCCTGCAAAGCTCCTGAAGCCGTAAATAATAACGATGTGCGTAATCATCCTCAAGAGGGTCCGGCGATACCCAATAGTCCGGCTCAACATATTTTGTAGGGGTTATATAGACTGCAAATGTCTTTGTAAATTCATCTCCTTTTAGCGCGCTGTTAGATGCCGCAATGTGTATTGTTGAACTTCCCACCCTCCCGTCGGGATTATCCTTTGTACCTGCTTGTGCTCCTATAAAATTATGAACCGTTACCTCGCAGGTCAAGGTGTCTATTCCTGATTCTGGCTTAATGGATTCTAAGTATCTGCGAAGTTTCGTACTTGAATCCACGTTTTCCATAGAGATCTCGGTACTCTTGATTATATCAACATAGCTGTTAACATATTTCTCGGAAGAATCTCTTCTGCGTCTGTAAATCGTCGTGTTTGGAAGTAATGATGTGGCCACTTCATATCCGCTCTCAGTGGTAAACCAACTGTATATATCCCCTGCATACGTAAAGGCCAGTCTACTCCACTCGATCTGAGTCAAATTTGTAATTCTTTTTAAGTTTTGGCCAAATGCAATAGGATTACGATTCACTTCCATTTTTTCTACACTGCTTGGTATGGTCAATTCTTCCAGTAAATCGCAGTAAGCAAACGGGAACCCGCTGATTTCAACAACAGTATCCGGTATCTCAATTTCCTGGAGGGAAATGCATGATTCAAATGCGCCTTCACCCAGCTTCCTGATTTGAGACTCCCCCCAATTTACTGTTTTCAGCCGTTTGCAATTCGAAAAAACCTGTATATCGATTTCGGTCATATCCCTTGGTATGGTTATGGTTTCTATATCGGTATACTCAAAACAGCCGCGTCCGATTTCTGAAATTGTATCAGGAAGTTCAACAATCTCCAAGTTTCGGCAATTTGAAAAAGTCTTTTTGCCTAATGAGATTACGCCGTCTGGAATTACCACCTCTTCAATTGTTTCATTTCTCTCAAATGTCCCGGCCAGGCCTATGACCGGGTAGCCGTCTACCTCTTCCGGAACAATGACCCGGACAGCGTTGGATGAGGTAGCATACAGCCCTAAAATCGCTTTTCCATCCCTCACCTCATACGCATAAGTATCGGTCTGGTCCATCGCTGCATAAGATGTGATGGAAACGGACAGCGCAGCAATGCAGCATGCCAAAAAAGCTAACAGTTTTTTCATGTCTTTTACCTCCATATACAATAGTCTTCACAAGTTTGCAGTCTGCTGATCTTTGAAAAACAAGAATATAAAAGAGTAAACCGGTGTCTCTCATAGCTAAAGTATATATTGTCCGGAAAATTTTCTACACCCCTTCAAGGGAAAATATTCCTCTATTTTGCGGACTTTGACCCCCGCAGGCAGCAGATCCCCTCTCAACTCCACCTAAATCCGCCAAAAAAAGGCGCCTTTCCTGCCCGCATATCAGGGCTCGTGCGCACAAAAAAAGGAAGAAACCCATGTCAATATCCAGAGCGAAAAGGGGATCATGAACCGCCAGTCCGCTCCATACAGACAGAAGGGCACTTTGGAGACATAAAAGAGAACGAAAATAAGGCAGCCAATAAGGAAAAAGAGATCTCCCGCAGAAGAGCCCATGCTGAAAAGCACGGAATCCTGCGAGAGATCTCTTTTTGGGGGAAGCAGGTCTAAAAAGTGCCATTAACCGACAGCCCCTTTTGTTGCTGTGCTCTGTTATATTGCGTGGTAATTATGCTTCTCGCTTCCCAAATACTACCAAATACTCTGAAAATGTAGCAATTGGAAGCATACGCTGCTTTCGTATCATATCGGCCCAGATGTTGTTGCCATCCGATTCTGTAATGATTCCAGCCTTCATCGCTTCAATCAGAATGTCTCCCGTAGTAATGTGCGAGATATCGTACTTTTCCACGTACGGACGGATATCGCGCAGATTATTACTGGCAAGCGTTCCATTTCTTTGTTTCGCCATGGCGATCCCCGCAGCTTCACCTCTACCGATAATCCTCATTCCGGCTTCAGGGGCCGTTGTCATCTGTAAGTAATCTCTATATTCTGCAGACCCAACTTCCATGCTTTCAACATTGAGATCTCCATTATTCTTCAGGGTATCAACCCTCGCCAAAAGATGAGGAACTTTCTGAAGCTCGTTATAAACTTGTGCAGGCAGAATGATTCTCCCCGCGTACAGCTTTGCCAGAATGCTTTCCTCGCGAACCCAAAGAAAAGCGGAGAGGCAATCTGTATCAAAGAAATACTTCTCAATCAATCGCTTCTCCTCCCTGATCATTTTCATCCAGACCAAACGCAATATCATCGCGGAAAGCGTCGAGTAATAATTCATCGATCTTTCCTGAAGAGACTAGGTCTTTTTTTCGCAGCTCTTCTACCTGCTTCAGATAGTGGCCATATGTTCTTTTCTGGAACTCAACAGGTGTCGGTTTGTACAGCTTGTCGTCATATCCAAGGTGTCTCGCAGCAGACATCACTCCGGAACTGTAATCTTCAAGTTTATCTGAAGAGAGATATCTTTCCGAGACCAGTCTCCAGAACATTGCCAGATGGCTCATCCCAAAGTATTGCTCCAGTGTGATAACATGCTGCATAGACAGTGGACCATCGTCAGCCACTTTTTTGATTGCTGCCCTTAAAGACTTATATGGTGCGAGGAAGTAGGATGCAAACTGATCCGCGCACTTTTCATTTTCGCTCTTGGGATCAAGTTTTTTTGAGCAAACATTGAACCCCGACTCGTCATCATAATACAGATGATACAGTTCATGGGCAAGTGAAAAACGCTGACGTCCGTATGACATTGTCGAATTAATTGCTATCAGTTTTATCTCATTATCCCGAACGCACATTCCACTGATGTTCTCGCCAAGGGGATAAAACACCAGCGTTAGTCCCTCGATCTGGTTCACAAGAGAAAAAATGTCAACCGGAGAATTGGTATCTTCGCCAAGAAGTTCTCTCAGTTCCTGCGCTTTCGTACTAAGGTCCAGTTTATCCAACATTCGATCCCTCCAGTGTTTTCGCCATGAACCTGCTGTTAATTGCAATCTGTCCAATATCAGCAATAATTCGCAGATCGTCTTGGCTTACGTCCTGCGCTCTGAAAGCAAACTGGATAGGATGCGTTTCCTGTTCCATATCTGCAAAGGCAGCGAGACTGTACCCGTAAAGGTTAACAACGTTCTCCAACTGATCCACAGTGAGGTTTCTCTCACCGGTTTCAACCTTCGAAATAAACGTTTGTGTCACTCCCAGATAATCTGCAATCTGCCCCTGCCTCAAGCCTGATTCTTCTCTCATCATTTTCAGTTTTTCATAAATTGTAGCCATGGCAAATCCTCCTTTCGCCTCCTGGTAGTATTATACGCTCTTCTTGTCATAATTTCAATCCTTGTTCTTAAAAAATTATGACTCAACTGTAAATTATCTTCCACTCAAAATGTCATGGCTGGTATTTTTGATGAGAATCTTTTTCTCACTGCTCCCACGGAAGGCCCTGCTTCCCGAAGTGCCTGTAGCTGGACACCCGGTTGTCAATCCGATGGCATATGCGATCTGGATTTCGCACTGATCGGCATATCCGGAAAGCACGATATAAGCCTTGATGCCGCCGATCTTAACTGCGAAGCCCTCAAACGATTGTACCCGCACACTTTATTATCGTTGTTTCCAGTCGGTGTTCACCTTTATGTGTTTGTATCCATTTTGCTACCTCTGGCAGGTCCCTTTAGACGGGCACCCTCCGCATCCGCCGCAGCTTCCACATCCGCATCCGCCCTTTCCCGCTTTATGATCTTTCATCTTTTTCCACAGAATCCCTGCCACTGCTCCTCCCACGGCTGCCACAATTACGATATCGATCATACTGTACTCCTTTATTTATTGTTGGTTAGTTATTGCTAACTCGATAAACCAATTCTTACTTATTAAGTATATCTCCCCACGGCCCATCTGTCAAGTACCCGGATGCTCCAACATTTCCCAATCTTGTCAATCCTCCTGGAAAATGGTAGAATAGGAAGTGCGCCGACGCGCGCCCAGGTCAGCATCCTGGCGGGTTGCGGCCTGATCCATAGAATTTCCTTAAAATCTAAAGAAAGGCATGAGTCACTTATGAAACCGAAATCTTTCTTTCTCCTTCCTGCTATAGGGATCCTTTTTCTGGCCTCGGGCTGCCGCCGACAGGAACCGCCTGCGGCTCTGGAGACCCCTGCTGACCGGACTGTGGAGCTGACCGTGTGGGGCGCCCAGGAAGATGAGGCGCTTCTCCAGGAGATTTTTTCCTCTTTTCAAAGCCACTATGCTGGTGAGGCAGTTTTTCATATCACCTATGCGCCTCAAAGCGAATCCAGCTGTAAGGACATCCTCCTGGGCGATCTGGAAGGCGGAGCCGATGTGTTTGCTTTCGCCGACGACCAGGTAGCCGCGCTGGCTGCCGCGGGGGCCCTGGATCCCATTGAAAATCCGGATGAAATTCGAACCGCTAATCTTCCGGTCGCAGTGTCTGCCGCAAGTGTGGATGGCACTCTGTACGCCTATCCCCTGACCGCTGACAACGGCTATTTCCTTTATTATAATAAAGCATATTTTTCTCAAAATGATGTCCAAAGCCTGAACCGGATGGTTAAGGTGGCGGAGGAGGCGGAAAAGCTGGTGGCCATGGACTGGTCCTCCGCTTGGTATGTCTATGCCTTTTTCGGGAACACAGGTCTTCAGGTGGGGTTAAATGATGATGGACTTACCAACTATTGCACCTGGAACAGTGCCGACGGCCCCATCCGGGGTGTGGATGTGGCTCAGGCCATGATGGATATCTCCAAAAGTTCCGGTTTTGCCAGCCTGACAGACGGGGAATTCCTGGCCGGTGTCCAGGATGGCTCTGTGATCGCCGGTGTCAGCGGCGTGTGGAACGCGGTGGCTGTGGAGGAGGCCTGGGGGGCGAATATGGGAGCGGCAAAGCTTCCCGCGTTTACCTGCGCCGGCCAGGAGGTGCAGATGGCATCTTTCTCCGGCTGCAAGCTCATCGGTGCCAACGCCTACTCCCGCCATCCCCGGTGGGCTGCTCTGCTGGCAGAGTGGATCACCAGCCAGGATAATCAGGCTCTGCGTTTTGAACTGCGGGGACAAGGGCCCTCCAACATCAATGCTGCCTCTTCCCCTCAGGTCCAGGGTTCTCCGGCCATAGCGGCCCTGCTGGCCCAGTCGGAATTTTCCCAGCTCCAGCGGGTGGGGGGCAAGTTCTGGGATCCTGTATCGGAATTTGCCGGAAATATGGCCCTTGGAAATCCCTCCGGCGCTTCGCTCCAGGCTCAGCTGGACCATATGGTGGAGGGAGTAACTGCCCGGTAAGGACGTGCCGATACCATGATTAATACGAGGAGGAAGGCAAACGCGCAGCGTTTCTTAGGATGCCTTCCGACGAACTGGCAGGTGCCGCTCTGCGGCGCGTGCCGATACCGAAAAGGAGGAATTTGTATGAAAAACAGGCTCACATTACAGCAGCGGCTTATTTTGCCTATCGTCCTGCTGGGTCTGGTGACGCTGCTGTCCAATCTATTGGCGGTTTTGGGCATCAATAATGTCAACTCCAGCGCCGGAACCATTGTGGATCAATACATGGTCAGCGAGACGCGGCTTGAGGTGATCCGCCATTCCATGATGAACATTCACCGCCTGGCGCTGTCACATATCGTCGCGGCGGACCACAGCACTATGATCCGGCTGGTGGGAGAGATCAAGGAGGAGGAGAAGACTCTTGACGAGCGCCTTGCATCTTACAAGGATCTGGTGGAACAGGAGGAGCTGGGGACTTATGAGAATCTCTTGTCCGATTATGAGTCCTTCAAACACGCCCTGGTCCACTTAGTCTGCGCCAGCGCTGACAGCAAAACCCAGGAAGCCTACGCCATGGCTAACGGCGATGTGGCCAGATACAGTTCCGCTGCAGAAGCCAGTATCGACGCCCTCTACGGCGCTGTCAGCGACCGGGCTGCCCAGGCCCGGAACCGTCTCTTTATAGTCTACCTCTCCTCCCTGATCGTCAGCGCCCTCACCCTGGGCGCCGGCATCCTGCTGGTCATGGCCGCCTTCCGCATCATCCGCAGATATGTCATCGCTCCTATTCGGGATGCCATGGGCACTTTGCAGGAAAGCTCTCAGCGCATCAGCGACGTGGTGGGGGAGGTCCGAAGCCGGACCCAGAATTCAGGCAGCAGCGTCCAGGCTCTCTCCGGACTTACGGATCAGCTGTCCGCGGCCATTGAGGAGATCGCCGGCAGCACCGACGCCATCAGCCAAAGCGCCTCCGGAACCCTGGATGATGCCCGGACCATGGCCCAGGAGTGTTCCGCCATAACCTCTTACTCCATAGACATGCGCAGGCGGGCAGAGGAAATCGAACAGGAAGCCCAGGCAAATATGGAGGCTGTCCGCTCCAGAACCCAGGAGATTATGTCAGTTCTGAATCAGGCTATTGAAAAGAGCCAAAGCGTGAATCAGATCAATACACTGACAAAGGATATCCTCTCTATCTCTTCATCCACGGACCTCATCGCCGTCAACGCCTCCATTGAGGCCGCCCGGGCCGGGGAGGCGGGGAAAGGCTTTGCCGTGGTAGCCCAGGAGGTCCGCCGCCTGGCCGACTCCTGCACCGAAACCGCCAGTCATATTCAGGAAGTCAGCGCTATTGTCACCGGAGCTGTCAGCTACCTGTCCGGCAGCGCCCAGGAACTGGTGGACTATCTGGGAAAAGCGGTTTTGTCCCAGTTTGAGCAGTCAGTAAAATCGGGTCAGCAGTACAGAGATGACGCTGTCTACATACAGAACTCCATCGAAGCCTTTAACAGCCGGGTAGAGCGGCTCAAGGGCTCCATGGATGAGATTGCCGGCTCCATCTCCAACATTTCGGCAGCCACCCAGGGCGCCGCCTCCGGCATCACCGGAGCAGCCGGAAGCACCCACAGCCTGGTGGGGGAGATCGACGGAATCACCGCCCGGATGCACACCAACCAGGAGATCGTAGGGGAACTGCAAAATCAGATGGATGTGTTCGCCAACTTATAACATAATGGAGCAGGGGGCGCTTCCCCTTGGACATAAAAACATCCCACAGGAAAACCCAATGTTGAAAGGCATTGATTCCTGTGGGATGTTTAAATTCAGGGCTTAATTATAGGGAAGGGCAAATTATTTTGTCGTCCCATAATCACTGCCGGGAATTAAGAAATACATTTTTAGCAAAATTCATAATGATCTGTGCGGCCTGCCCGCGGGTAACCTGCCCCTGGGGATTGAAAGGCGCATTTTCAGAGCTGCTGATAATGCCGTTTTCTGCGGCCCAGGCCATAGCTTTCTGCTCGTCGCTGAGCTGGTCCGCCAAGGCATTGGCCGCTGCCGGGGATCCCTGGCATCTCCAAAGCATTGTTACTGACTGTTCACAGGTAATGCCGCTGTTGGGATCAGACCCGCCGCTTTGAATCTCCATCCCCTGGAAATCAGCCAGCGCTGTGATCATCACACCGTAAGTCACAGGCTCGTCAGGGGCAAACGCGGTTTCTGCCGTATCGCGGAACAAGTCTCTGGCAGAGACAAAATCCGCGGCCTCTTCATACCAGGCGCCTTCCGGTATATCGGAAAAGTTTTTGCCGTTATCCACGATTTTTACCGTGACTCCATCCGACAAAGGCGCCACAATGCTGTTTTCTGTGGCTACAGAATTCTTAATTACCTCTGCAGAACCGTCTCCATTGACCATAACCGCCACGGTGCCCGAATCAGGCGAGACAACGGGGATGGACACATTTACCAACTGATCTCTTCCCGTATGGACCGTAATGCCCCACGCCTTGCCCATGTCGCCGGCTGCCGTGACCGGTGAGACAGGCAGGGGAACCGCCTTTCCGCTCTCCTCTGCGGCAGTAACCGCTGAAACAGACAGGCTCACTTCCACCTCTACATTGCCGGCAGCATCCGTCGTGGTAGTAATCTTAGTCCCGTCTTCCTGGGTCTTGGTCGTGGTGCGGGAACGGTTTGAGGACTGCTTTTTTGAACTGGAACCGCCCCGGGATCTTCCGCTTCGGATAATCCCTCCAAGTCCGCTGATTCCACCGGAACCGCTGCCTGAGCTGCCGGAATCTGTTACAGGAGGCTTATCTTCGCCGGGGATGGAAGGATCCTTATCTCCTTCGTCCGGATTTGACGGATCCTTCTCTCCTTCATCCGAGCCTGACGGGTCTTTCTCCCCCTCATCTGGGTTTGACGGATCCTTTTCTCCTTCATCCGGGTTCGATGGGTCTTTATCCCCTTCGTCCGGGTCTGATGGATCCTTTTCCCCCTCGTCCGGGTCTGTGGGATCCTTTTCTCCTTCATCCGGATTTGACGGGTCCTTTTCCCCTTCGTCCGGGTTCGATGGATCGTTATCCCCTTCATCCGGGTTCGACGGATCCTGTTCTCCTTCATCCGGGTTTGTTGGATCCTTTTCCCCCTCGTCCGGGTTTGACGGGTCTTTATCCCCTTCGTCTGGATTCGATGGGTCCTTTTCCCCTTCGTCTGGATTCGATGGGTCCTTTTCCCCTTCATCTGGATTTGACGGGTCTTTTTCCCTTTCATCTGGATTCGATGGGTCCTTTTCTCCTTCGTCTGGGTTTGTGGGATCCTTTTCTCCTTCGTCTGGGTTTGACGGGTCTTTATCCCCTTCATCTGGATTTGACGGGTCCTTTTCCCCTTCATCCGGATTTGACGGGTCCTTTTCTCCTTCGTCCGGATTTGACGGGTCCTTTTCTCCTTCGTCCGGGTTTGTGGGATCTTTATCCCCTTCATCTGGGTTCGACGGGTCCTTTTCCCCTTCGTCCGGATTTGTGGGGTCCTTTTCCCCTTCATCCGGATTTGACGGATCCTTTTCCCCTTCATCTGGGTCTGACGGGTCCTTTTCTCCTTCATCCGGATCCGTCTCATCAGGCTGAAAATCTCCTGGGTCATCAGGATCCTCGACAAAGGGATCGTCAAATTCAACATCAAATATTACCTCTGTCCCTGTGGACAGTAAGGAAGCTTTCAATGCCGGAGTCGCCATGCTGTTCCATTGCGCCTCGCTACCGCCGAATTTTATGGTTCTTAAAAATCGACATTGGGTAAATGGATTCTCTCCAATTTCCTGGACACTGGCCGGGATATACAGCTCTGGAAGCGAGCTGCACGATGCGAACATTCCGGCGGTAATGCGGTCTGCCGTCAAGGGCAGGGTTACTTTTCTCAGTTTCCAACACTGGGTGAACAAATTGTCCCCCATCTCAACCGTGCCGCCGCCAGGCTTAAATCTCACGCTGACCATCTCCGAACAGCTCGTAAACGCTCCCGCCCCGACGGATGTAATGCTTGCCGGAAAATCAATATAAGCCAAGGACGTACAGCCCTGGAATGCGCGCTCTCCGATGATCTCCACTCCTTCTGAAACCGTGGCGGAAGTCAGGTTTGCGCACATGTAGAAAGCATCGTTTCCGATATCCTTGACACTGCCGGGGATGGTCACTGCCAGCAGGCTGGCCTCGGCAAACGCGTTCTGTCCTATAGCTGTCAGGGTATCAGGGATATATGCGCTGAGTGCTCCGCTCCCGTAAAAAGCGTAATCTCCTATACCGGTGACGCCTTCCTCAATATTGATCGTGAAAAGGTTATATTTGCTCCACGGGGAAGGGTCAGCCGGTGAGTAATCCGGAATATCTCCGTCTCCGGAGACGGTCAGAACCCCTGCTTTTGTCACCGACCACTTCAGATCTCCGGCAGTCCCCTCGCCCACTATCGCGTCAGCCTCGGGGTCATCTTCATCCCACGGGGAATAGCCCTCCGGATAACGGGTAACGAGAAAATCCGCCTTCTCAACCGCATCGGCGCTCATGGCGCGTCCCCAGTGGACGCTTTTATGATAGTTCGCCTCAGCCACCGTCACGCCGCCGGCGCTCTTCTGGAGCACAATGACGCTGTGGCTGTTGCCGTTTACGCGGAGAATATCTCCCACCTTTACATCCTCAAAAGTAAAGCCTGTGACCGGACGTGCAGGCAAACTGCCAAAGGCCGTGTCGCTGAGGATGAAAACAAAGGCCATGCAGCCCACAGCGCTTCTTGCCCCATAGATGGGGCCGCCTTTCCAGGTATAGGCAGAACCAAGCTTGCCGTTGCTTCCATAGGGTTCAAAATTCGTCCACGTCATCCCTTCGGGGTAAGTTTCCTTGAGGGACATCATGGCCTCATAAACTTCCTGGTAAGTGGGAATATCCCCCTGCGCCGCTGCGGCAGTTTCCTTCACGGCTTCGCGGCTGCGGTCAATATGTACCCCGTAATCACTGTTCCACTCCGCCGGCCGGCTATACCGGGAGTCCGGTTCCCTGCCTACTAACAACTTAGCGCCGGGGTTTTCCAAACCCGCGTCAGGTATACCCCATACAGGCTCCGGCTTGGCGTCTTCCCTTACGCCTGGCCGGGTATCCGGATTGATCCTCTGCATCGCTGCCGCCGTCCCTATGTCGCAAAACAACATGGCAAACGCCGCAGCCAATGAAAGTGCCCATCTCTGTTTTCCTCTCCGTCTCATTCTTAACCTCCTCGCTTCTGCTTTTGGGGCCCATGTGCAAAGCACCCCCCTCCGAAACTTGCCGGTCCGGCTTCCGAAGGGGGGCAGCTCATATCCTCTGTCCTTTAGACTTCTTCATCTGTCTCTTCCAGATCATCCATATCCAAAACTTCCTCTGCCTCTTCCATGGTCTCATCCTCCAGAGGCGCCATGTCCTGGATATCCTCTTCCTCGTCTTCGTCGTCAAAGAGGATCTCATCATCCATGTCAAGTTCAGTGTCCAGCTTCACGGAACGGTACCGCTTCATGCCGGTACCTGCCGGGATCAGCTTGCCGATGAGGACGTTCTCCTTTAAGCCGATCAGGTGGTCGACCTTTCCGTTGATCGCAGCCTCCGTGAGAACCTTGGTGGTCTCCTGGAAGGAGGCGGCGGACAGGAAGGAATCCGTGGCCAGGGAGGCCTTGGTGATGCCCAGCATAACCTGCTTGCCCTCAGCGGGGGTCTTGCCCTCCGCTATGAGCTTCTCGTTCATATCATTGTACTCCAGAACATTCATGGACACTCCGGGGAGGACATCGCTGTCGCCGCTCTCCTCCACTTTGACCTTCTTAAGCATCTGGCGCACAATTACTTCGATATGCTTGTCGTTGATATCCACGCCCTGGAGGCGGTAAACCTTCTGAACCTCCTGGATCATATAATCCTGAACCGCCCGGACTCCCTTGATCTTCAGGATATCGTGGGGGTTCACGCTTCCTTCTGTCAGCTCGTCTCCGGCCTCCAGAACCTGGCCATCCTGAACCTTGATGCGGGAGCCGTAGGGAATCAGGTAAGTCTTGGAATTGCCTGTCTCTGTGTCTGTAACTACAATCTCCCTCTTCTTCTTGGTATCTTTGATGGTCACGGTTCCGCCGAACTCGGTGATAATGGCAAGGCCCTTGGGCTTTCTGGCCTCAAAAAGCTCCTCCACACGGGGAAGACCCTGTGTGATGTCGCCGCCGGCCACGCCGCCGGTGTGGAAGGTACGCATGGTAAGCTGAGTTCCCGGCTCTCCGATGGACTGGGCGGCGATAATGCCTACAGCCTCGCCCACCTGGACCGCCTGGCCTGTGGCCATGTTGGAGCCATAGCACTTGGCGCAGACGCCGATGTGGGACTTACAGCTCAGCACGGTGCGGATCTTAACGCTCTCCCTTCCCAGCTTCTGAAGCACCTTGATAACGGCCTTGGCCCTCTTGGGGGTGCACATATGGTTCGCCTTCACCACAACCTCCCCTGTGTCAGGATCCGTGATGGTCTCGGCGATATATCTTCCTGTGAGCCTCTCCTCCAGGTTCTCGATGGTCTCCTGGCCTTCCATGAAAGCCTTGATCTCCATGTAAGGGATCTCCTTGCCCTCACAGCAGTCCACCTCCCGGATAATCACATCCTGGGACACATCTACCAGACGCCTGGTGAGATAACCGGAGTCCGATGTCCGCAGGGCCGTATCTGACAGACCCTTTCTGGCGCCGTGGGCAGAGATGAAATACTCCAGTACATCCAATCCCTCACGGAAATTGGACTTAATAGGCAGTTCGATGGTGTGTCCCGTGGTATCCGCCATCAGTCCCCGCATGCCTGCCAGCTGTTTGATCTGCTTGTCGGAACCACGGGCCCCGGAGTCTGCCATCATGAAAATGTTATTGTATTTGTCAAGTCCTGTGAGCAGGTCGTGGGTAAGCTGGTCGTCCGTATTCTTCCAGGTCTCGATCACCTCTTTGTACCGCTCCTCCTCGGTGATCAGGCCGCGGCGGAAATTCTTGGCGATCCGGTCCACGGTTGCCTGCGCGTCGGCGATCAGCTGAGGCTTGCTGGGGGGAACCGTCATGTCGGAGATGGAAACCGTCATGGCAGCCCTGGTAGAGTACTTGTAGCCAATGGCCTTGATATCGTCCAGGGTCACGGCTGTCTGGGTGGCTCCGTGGACATTGATAACCTTTTCCAGGATCTGCTTGCACTGCTTCTTTCCCACATGGAAATCTACCTCAAGAAGCAGCTCGTTGCCTGGGATGCTCCGGTCCACAAAGCCTAAGTCCTGGGGGATAATCTCGTTGAAAATAAAACGTCCCACTGTGGACTCGATGATCCCTGTCTTCTCGGTGCCGTCAGGCATCTTCTTGGTCACCCGGACTTTTACCCTGGAGTGAAGGGTCACTGCCCCGTTCTCGTAGGCCAGAATCGCCTCGTTGGGGCTCTTAAAGCACATCCCCTCCCCCTTGCTCCCCGGCCTCTCCTGGGTCAGGTAGTAGATTCCCAAAACCATATCCTGGGAGGGAACCGCCACAGGGCCGCCGTCGGATGGTTTCAGCAGGTTGTTGGGAGACAGAAGCAGGAAGCGGCACTCTGCCTGGGCCTCCACGGACAGGGGCAGATGGACAGCCATCTGGTCTCCGTCAAAGTCCGCGTTGAAAGCCGTACATACCAGGGGATGAAGCTTGATAGCCTTGCCCTCCACCAGGATGGGCTCAAAGGCCTGAATTCCCAGCCTGTGAAGAGTTGGGGCGCGGTTGAGCATCACGGGATGCTCCTTGATCACGTCCTCCAGCACATCCCAGACCTCCACCTGGAGGCGCTCCACCATCTTCTTGGCATTCTTAATGTTGTGGGCAGTGCCGTTGGACACCAGCTCCTTCATAACAAAAGGCTTGAACAGTTCGATGGCCATCTCCTTGGGGAGGCCGCACTGGTAGATCTTCAGCTCCGGCCCCACCACGATAACGGAACGGCCGGAATAGTCCACACGTTTTCCCAGAAGGTTCTGGCGGAAACGCCCCTGCTTTCCTTTCAGCATATCGGACAGGGACTTGAGGGCCCGGTTGCCCGGACCTGTCACGGGACGGCCCCTTCTTCCGTTGTCGATCAGGGCGTCAACAGCCTCCTGGAGCATGCGCTTCTCGTTGCGGACGATAATGTCCGGAGCGCCCAGCTCCAAGAGCCTGGCCAGACGGTTGTTGCGGTTGATAATTCTTCTATATAAATCATTTAAGTCAGAGGTTGCGAAACGGCCGCCGTCCAACTGCACCATGGGGCGGATATCGGGGGGAATCACAGGGATCACGGTCATGATCATCCACTCCGGCTTGTTGCCGGAATTGCGGAAAGCGTCCACCACTTCCAGCCTCTTGATGATCCTGGCCCTCTTCTGGCCTGTGGCGTCCTTTAAGCCCTTGCGCAGCTCCTCGGAGTCCTTCTCAAGGTCAATGGCCTGCAAAAGCTCCTGGACCGCCTCGGCCCCCATGCCTACCCGGAACGCGCCGTAACCGTATTTCTCCAGCTCCTCCCGGTACTCTTTCTCCGAGAGCACCTGTTTGTACTGAAGAGAGGTCTGGCCCGGGTCCAGCACAATATAGGAGGCAAAGTACAGAACCTTCTCCAGAACCCTGGGGGAAATATCCAGGATCAGGCCCATGCGGCTGGGAATCCCCTTAAAATACCAGATATGAGATACCGGCGCAGCCAGAGCGATATGGCCTGTGCGCTCCCTGCGGACACTGGACTTGGTAACTTCCACGCCGCACCGGTCACAGATAACGCCCTTGTACCGGATCTTCTTATACTTACCGCAGTGGCACTCCCAGTCCTTGCTGGGGCCGAAGATCCTCTCGCAGTAGAGACCGTCTTTCTCCGGTTTTAAGGTTCTGTAGTTGATGGTCTCCGGCTTCTTCACTTCGCCGTGGGACCACTCCAGAATCTTCTCCGGAGAGGCAAGGCCGATCTTGATTGCATCAAATGTCAACGGTTGATAAGTTTCATTGGTCTCTGGCATGAGCGACACTCCCTTCTATTCTTCTTCATCTATATAGGAAGAGTCGAAATCACCGAACATCTCCTCAGCGATGCGGTCTCCCTCATCTTCGTCATCTTCCTCCACGTCCACCAATTCTCCGTCTCTGAATTCCTGCTGCTGGTAGCCGTAGTTCCCAAATGACTCTTCCTGATTCTCATAGCGCCTCTCTCCCTCAATGATGGAGCGCAGGTCTGTATCACTGTAATCAATATCCTCTGTCAGTTCCACCTCTGTATTGTCATCCCGCAGCACCCTCACATCCAGGCCAAGGGACTGGAGCTCTTTTAAAAGAACCTTGAAGGACTCAGGGATGCCAGGCTCCGGAATGTTCTCGCCCTTGATGATGGCTTCGTAGGTCTTCACACGCCCTGTCACGTCGTCGGACTTCACGGTCAGGATCTCCTGCAGGGTGTAGGAAGCGCCGTAGGCCTCCAGGGCCCACACCTCCATCTCGCCGAAGCGCTGTCCGCCGAACTGGGCCTTGCCGCCCAGGGGCTGCTGAGTCACCAGGGCATATGGTCCTGTGGAGCGGGCGTGGATCTTATCGTCAACCAGGTGATGAAGCTTCAGGTAATGCATGTGTCCGATGGTTACAGGGCTGTCAAAATACTCTCCTGTCCTTCCGTCCCTCAGCCTCACCTTGCCATCCCGGCTTATGGGGACTCCCTTCCACAGCTCCCTGTGCTCCAGGTGATCCCCCAGGTACTCCATAACCTCCGGCTTTAGAGTGTCTTTATATTTCTCCTGGAAATCTTCCCATTCGCTGTTCACATAGTCATTGGCCACATCCAGGGTGTCCATGATGTCGATCTCATTGGCCCCGTCGAACACAGGGGTGGCGATGTTGAAGCCCAGGGCCTTGGCCGCGAGGCTCAAGTGAATCTCCAGAACCTGCCCGATGTTCATACGGGAAGGCACGCCCAGAGGATTCAGCACGATATCCAGAGGACGACCGTTGGGAAGGAAGGGCATATCCTCCGCCGGGAGCACCCTGGACACAACGCCCTTGTTGCCGTGGCGTCCGGCCATCTTGTCGCCTACGGAGATCTTTCTCTTCTGGGCGATGTAGATGCGGACCGTCTGGTTCACTCCCGGGGACAGCTCGTCGCCGTTCTCCCTGGTAAATACCTTGGCGTCCACGATGATGCCGTAAGCGCCGTGGGGAACCTTCAGGGAGGTGTCCCTCACCTCTCTGGCCTTCTCTCCGAAGATGGCTCTCAGAAGCCTCTCCTCCGCGGTCAGCTCCGTCTCCCCCTTGGGGGTGACCTTTCCCACCAGGATATCGCCGGCGCGAACCTCGGCGCCGATGCGGATAATGCCTCTCTCGTCAAGATCCTTTAAGGCGTCCTCGCCTACGCCGGGAACATCCCGGGTGATCTCCTCGGGCCCCAGCTTGGTGTCCCGGGCCTCTGCCTCATATTCCTCAATGTGCACGGATGTGTACACGTCGTCCTGGACAAGCCTCTCGCTGAGCAGAACCGCGTCCTCGTAGTTGTAGCCTTCCCATGTCATGAATCCGATGAGCGGGTTCTTGCCCAGGGCGATCTCGCCGTTCTGGGTGGACGGGCCGTCGGCAATGACTTCCCCTTTCTCCACATGGTCGCCCTTAAAGACAATGGGCTTCTGATTATAGCAGTTGGACTGGTTGCTCCTCTTGAACTTGGTCAAATGGTACACATCCCTGTTGCCGTCAATATCTCTTTTTACGATGATCTCATTGGAAGCGGAGCGCTCCACCACGCCCGCGTTCCTTGCCAGCACGCAGACGCCGGAGTCCACCGCCGCCTTGGCCTCCATACCGGTTCCCACCACAGGGGCTTCCGTTGTGAGGAGGGGCACAGCCTGGCGCTGCATGTTGGATCCCATGAGGGCGCGGTTGGCGTCGTCGTTCTCCAAAAACGGAATCATGGATGTCGCCACAGAGAACATCATCTTGGGGGACACATCCATCAAATCGATGCTCTTTCTCTGGAACTCGGAGGTCTCCTCCCGGTAACGCCCCGAAACATTATTGTTTACAAAATATCCGTTCTCATCCAGGGGGGTGTTTGCCTGGGCCACCACGAAATTGTCCTCCTCATCCGCGGTGAGGTACACCACCTCGTCCGTTACCCTGGGGTTGGCCGGGTCAGATTTATCCACCTTCCTGTAGGGGGCCTCCACAAACCCGTACTGGTTCACTCTGGCGTAGGTGGCCAGGGAGTTGATCAGGCCGATGTTGGGGCCTTCAGGGGTCTCAATGGGGCACATGCGCCCGTAATGGGTGTAGTGCACGTCGCGGACCTCGAATCCGGCTCTCTCTCTGGACAGACCGCCGGGACCTAATGCGGAGAGACGCCTCTTGTGGGTCAGCTCCGCAAGAGGGTTGTTCTGATCCATGAACTGGGACAGCTGGGAGCTTCCGAAGAACTCCTTCACCGCAGCGGTCACAGGCTTGATGTTGATCAGGGACTGGGGGGTGATGCCATCCATGTCCTGGGTGGTCATGCGCTCCCGCACCACTCTCTCCATGCGGGAGAGGCCGATGCGGTACTGATTCTGCAGAAGCTCTCCCACGGCGCGGATCCTCCGGTTGCCCAGATGGTCGATGTCATCCGCTGTGCCGATCTGCTCCTCCAAGTGCATATTGTAATTAATAGAAGCAAAAATGTCTTCTTTTGTGATGTGCTTCGGAACCAGCTCGCTTAAATTCCGGCGGATGGCGTCTTTGAGCTTCTCCTCGTCATCCCCAGATTCTGCCAGGATATTCTCCAGAACAGGATAATATACTAACTCTGTAACCTCTGCCTCCGCGGGGTCAAAGCTCACATAGTGCTTTAAATCCACCATCATGTTGGAGAGGATCTTCTCGTTGCGCTCCACGCCCTGGATCCACACATAGGGAACCGCCGCGTTCTGGATGGTTTCCGCCAGCTCCTTATCCAGCGTGGTGCCTGCCTCCGCCAGGATCTCTCCTGTGGTCCTGTCCACCACATCCTCTGCCAGGGTGTGGCCCGCCAGACGGTTCTTAAATGCCAGCTTTTTATTAAATTTGTAACGGCCTACCTTTGCCAGATCATATCTTCTGGGGTCGAAGAACATGCTGTCCAAAAGGCTCTTGGCGCTGTCCACGGACAGAGGCTCGCCCGGCCGGATCTTCTTGTACAATTCCAGGAGACCGTCCTCGTAGTTCTCGGAGGTATCCTTGCCAAAACTTGCTAAAAGCTTGGGCTCCTCCCCGAACACGTCCAAGATCTCCGCGTTGGTGCCATAGCCCAGAGCCCGTATGAGAACAGTGACCGGAACCTTTCTGGTCCTGTCAACACGGACATAGAAAATATCGTTGGAGTCTGTCTCATACTCCAGCCAGGCGCCCCTGTTGGGGATCACCGTGCAGGTGTATAACTCCTTGCCGATCTTATCATGTCCAATGCCGTAATAGATACCCGGGGAACGTACTAACTGGCTGACAATAACGCGCTCTGCTCCGTTGATCACAAAGGAGCCTGTATCTGTCATAAGCGGAAGGTCGCCCATAAAGATCTCGTGTTCATTGATCTCGTCTTTATCTTTATTACAAAGCCTCACGCGCACCTTCAGAGGCGCCGCGTAAGTCGCATCGCGTTCTTTGCACTCTTCAATGGTATACTTGATATCATCTTTACATAATGTAAAATCAACAAACTCCAGACTTAGGTGGCCTGCGAAATCCGAGATTGGAGAGATGTCCCGAAAGACTTCTTTCAAACCTTCATCAAGGAACCACTGATAGGAGTCTTTCTGGATCTCTATCAGATTCGGCATCTCAAGGACTTCTTTCTGCCTCGAGAAACTCATTCTAACGCTTTTCCCTGCTGTTACAGGACGCATTCTGCTTTTCTCCATTGACGTTTCACCCCTGTTCTCTTTTTCTGATTTTTGGGCATACTAGTACCATGAGCGCACACGATGCCACAATAGTGCACATTTCATCTTAACACAGCTTTGTCAAGCCGTCAAGTATCTTTTTATTGCCTCAGCGCTGACGCTTAAATTTATATCGTTCCCCCTCACAAGGACAGGGATTTCATT
>CAMTAF010000028.1 GCA_947066955.1 uncultured Hungatella sp. | reverse complement strand
TGACCATGATCGACTTATCCCCGGAGGCCACAAAAAAGCAGCTGATGAAGATCGGGGAGGTGGCGAGACAGGGGATGACCGACGTGCGCCGCTCTGTCAGCAAGCTGAGGCCTGATGCCCTGGAAAAGCTGGACTTAGAAGACGCCATTGGAAAGATGCTTAGAGATACCGGGGCCGCCTCAGGGGCCGAGATCCGGTTCGACAACCAGGTCCATCCCTTCAAGTTCCATGAAGATGAGGAGGAGGCCGTTTACCGGGTAGTCCAGGAGGCCACCACCAACGCCATACGCCACGGCCATGCGGACAAGATCCGGATTAGGGTGTCAAAGGCAGACCAGTGGCTCACCATCCGCGTGACAGACAACGGGATAGGGTGCGGCAAGGTGGAGGAAGGTTTCGGGCTAAAGCATATGCGGGAGCGGGTAAGCCTTCTGGACGGAACCTTAGAATACGGAAACCGGGATGGATTTTATATTATCGCCAGGATACCGATCCGATGGGGGGAGGAACATCAATGAGAGAGAAGATAAAGATCATCATCGCGGATGACCAGGAGCTGATCAGGGACAGTTTAAAGATTGTTTTGTCCGCCAATCAGGATATGGAAGTGATCGATACGGTGGCGGACGGGCGGGAGGTGATCCGCTCTGTCCGCTCGGCAAAACCTGATGTGATTCTGATGGATGTGAGGATGCCCGGCATGGACGGGGTCTCCTGCACTCAGATCATCAAGGAAAATTATCCCCAGATCAAGATCATCATCCTGACCACCTTTGACGATGACGAGTACGTGTACAATGCGCTGAAATACGGTGCCAGCGGTTACCTGTTAAAGGGAGTGTCCATGGCGGAGCTGTCCGCGGCCATCCGCACGGTGTACAGCGGAAAGGCCATGATCAACCCGGACATCGCGGTGAAGGTGGTCCGGCTCTTTTCCCAGATGGCCAAAGGCAATTACACCATCCAGGTGGATGACAGGAGCATAGAAGACATCGGAAGGACCGAATGGAAGGTGATCCAGCAGGTGGGCTACGGCAGGTCAAACAAGGAGATTGCGGCAGCCTTGAATCTGTCCGAGGGCACGGTGCGCAACTGCTTAAGCTCTGTACTGGGTAAACTGGACTTGAGAGACAGGACGCAGCTGGCTATATGGGCGGTGCAGACAGGAGTTACCACCAGGAATCTTGACAAGGCTTAAGGAGGCAGGACAGTGAGAAGCGCGGATAAGAGGAGTGTCTGGATTCCAGTCACGGTGGGGGCGATCCTGTTTGTCATAGGGGTGGTCTGCGCTGTTGAGAATTTCAGGGAAAAGAGGCAGGGGCAGGTGATCCATTTCGGGATGATGGCGGGGAGCTATTGGGATGTGCCTACAGGGAGCTGCTACGAGGTCATTGACGAGGCGGCCAGGAGGTTTGAGGAATCCCATCCAGGGGTGAAGGTGGAATACACCAGCGGGATTTTAAAGGAGGATTATCCGGAGTGGCTGGCAGAGCAGATCCTTCTGGGAAAGGAGCCGGATGTGTTCATGATCCCTGCCGGGCAGCTGGATATCCTGGCCTCCATGGGAGTTTTGCAGGATCTCGGTCCTTTGATGGAGCGTGACAAAGAATTTGACAAAGAAGAGTATTACCCAGCGGCGTGGCGGTACGGGAACATTCGGGACACCCAGTATGCCCTCCCCTATGAGAGCGTGCCCACCCTGATGTTTGTGAACAAGACGCTTCTGGAAAAAGAGGGGATCAGCATGCCGGGGGAGGAGTGGACCTGGGAGGATTTTCTCTCCATCTGCTCTCAGGTGACAAGGGATACAGACGGCGACGGGGTCATTGACCAGTTTGGGTGCTTTGATTACGGCTGGAGGGAAGCGGTGAATTCCAATGGGGCGGAGCTGTTTGAAAAGGACGGGACCCTCTCCTGTTTCGCCGATTCCAAGGTAGAGTCTGCTGTCCGGTTTGTGAGAGACTTAAACGCGGTCAATAAAGGCTATGTGGTGACGTCAAGGGAGTTTGACCAGGGAAAGGTGGCTTTCCGGCCTTTTGCCTTTTCCGAATACCGCACCTACAAGCCGTACCCGTGGAGGATCAAAAAATATTCGGATTTTGAGTGGGACTGCGTGAAACTTCCCTCGGGGCCCGACGGCAACGGCCAGTCTGCGCTGGACACCCTTCTCATGGGCATTGGCAGCAGGAGCAGGCAGGGGAGGCTGGCTTGGGAGTTTATCAAGGAGCTGTGCTATGAGGAGGAAACTCAGCTTCACTTGCTGGAAGCTTCCCAGGGGCTGCCTGTTCTGCGGCGGGCCGTGGAATCTCCCCTGTTAAAACAGGTGCTTGGGAACGACATTCCGGGAAACGGCAACATGGATGTGGAAGTCATCTGCCAGGTCATGGAGGAAGCCCGGGAGACACCGAATTTCCGCCTCTACCCGTCTGCCATGAATCTGGCGGACAGCGAGATCGGATGGATCATCAGCGGAGAGCGGTCCATAGACAGCGGGCTTTTAAAGCTGCAGAGAGAGGTCAACAGCCTGCTGCGGCAGTAGGAGGAAGGCAAATGCGGAGCATTTTTTAGGATGCCTTCCGACGACGTGGCAGGTGCCGCAAAGCGGCGCGTGCCGATACCGAAAAGGAGGAGAAGATTATGGAAATCAGGATCATATACAGTGACATTGACGGGACTCTGCTGAAAGATGACCACCATATTTCTCCCAGGACCAGGGAAAAGATCCTGGAGCTGGACAGGAGCGGAATCCCCTTTATTCTGGTATCCGCCCGGATGCCGCAGGGCGTCAGGCTGATCCAGAGGGAGCTGGGGAACCAAAGGCCCCTGATCTGTTACAGCGGAGGCCTGATCCTTGATGAAGAGCAGAAGGTGATCTACAGCCGCCAGATGGATCTGGAGCTGGCAATACAGGTGGAAGCTGACTTGGAGAGGCAGTGTCCCGGGCTCTGCTGCAACACCTACGGCGGGGAACTGTGGGTGGTAAAAGACGACCAGAATCCGTGGGTGGTCAGGGAAGAACAGATCACAGAGGGAAAATCCGCGGTGGGGGAGGTTCGAGACATGTTCGCGGACGCCGGCGGCATCCACAAGTTCCTCCTCATGGGGGAGCCGGAGGAGATTGCCAGAGGGGAGGCCTTTTTGCGGTCTGAATACCCGAAGCTGTCGGTGCTCCGGTCCAATCCCTATTATCTGGAGGTCATGGACGGTTCTGTTGACAAGGCAGAGGGCGTCCGTTTTTTGTGCGGCCGCTACAAAATACCATTAAGCCAGGCAGCGGCCTTCGGTGATGGGGAGAATGATCTGGGAATGCTCTGCGCGGCAGGCTATGGGTTCGCCATGGGCAATGCGTCCGAGAAGCTGAAATCCCAGGTAAAGCGCACAACCTTAAGCAATGAGGAGGATGGAATTTGGATGGTGCTTGAGAGAATAAAAGCCCCCAAGAAAGCCTATTAGTCTATATGGAGAGCACATTGGGTCATGGTTTTCTGTCATTTTTTCATGCTATAATCCAGACATGAAAAGGGAAAATACATAAAATACGAGGAGGAGCAAGAGATGAGAAAAAGATTCGTGTTATCAGCAGCATCCATGACCATGTGCCTTGCCCTGGCAGCCTGCGGGGGAACTGGTAAGAGTCAGAGCCAGGGAGGCCAGGATTCAGGCAAACCCCTGACAGTGGCAATCTGGGATAACAATCAGCTTCCGGGCTTAAAGGAGATCATCGGGGACTTTACCAATGAGACCGGGATCCAGGTGGAAGTTCAGATGGTGCCCTGGGATCAGTACTGGACCCTTCTGGAGGCAGGAGCCCAGGGAGGCGATCTGCCAGATGTTTTCTGGATGCATTCCAACTACAGCCAAAAATTCATGAGCAATGACATCCTTCTGGACCTGACCGACAGGATCGCCCAGAGCAGCTCCGTGGACATGGCAAATTATTACCAGGATATCGCCCAGCTGTACCAGTATGACGGAAAGATCTACGCTATCCCCAAGGACTATGACACCATCGGCCTGTGGTACAACAAGACCATGTTCGACGAGGCCGGCATTGCCTATCCCGATGAGACCTGGACCTGGGACACCTTTGCGGAGGCTGCGGCGAAACTGACCAAAGAAGACGGAAGCCAGTACGGTTTCTCCTCCCCGGCCAGCTTTAACCAGGACGGCTACTACAATCTGATCTACAGCATGGGCGGGTCCGTGCTCAGCGAAGACAAGACCAAGTCCATGTGGAACTCGCCCGAGACCGTGTCAGCCATGAACTGGTGGTACGACAACCTGGTGACAAAGGCCATGCCCACCCAGCAGGTGATGGCGGAGAACACTCCTGACGTGATGCTGGGATCCGGCAAGGCGGCCATGGTCTTTGAGGGGGCCTGGATGGTAGCGGCCATGAAGGGCAATGAATATATTGTCTCCAACTGCGATGTGGCGGTGCTTCCCAAGGCAGAGGACGGAACCAGGATTTCCATCTACAACGGGCTGGGATGGTCCGCCGCGGCAGGCACCTCCCGCCCGGAGGAAGCCTGGAAGCTTATTGAGTACTTAGGAAGCGAAAAAGCCCAGAAAAAGCAGGCTGAGCTGGGAGTTACCATGTCCGCTTTCATGGGAACCTCCGATACCTGGATCGGATGCGCTCCGGAGTTCAATCTTCAGGCCTACCTGGACATGTCCGACAACATGGTGATCCGCCCCTACACCAAAAACACCAAGGTGTGGGAAGATTACTCTCAGGAGACCATGGTGAAGGCCTACACCGGCCAGATGACAATGGAGGAGGTGTGCGGCGATATCGCGGCCTTCATGGACGAGCAGATCGCGGAGGAGCGGCGGTAAGGTTTATAGATACTGTTTCCGGTAATTGGTAGGGCTGAGGCCGTAAGTATTTTTAAATATTTTGGAAAATGTGAGGGGATTGGCGTAGCCAATCTCCTCCGCCACATCCTGGATAGAAAGGCCCGTGGAGCGGAGAAGGCGGCAGGCCTGATCTAAGCGGTAAGTCAGCAGGTATTCCTGGGGGGACACCTGGAGCTTTTCCTTAAAGATGTGGGTAAGATAGGACCGGGTGATGCCGATGTAGGAGGCGATCTCGCTGACGCGGACATTTCGGTAGTTGTCATGGATATATTTCACCGCATGGTCCACGTACAGCTCAGGCGAGTAATCGTGGGGCGGCACATGGTGGTGGTCCATAAGGTCCTGGTTGCGGGAATCTACCAGCAGAGCCAGGATCTGGTACAGCAGGGCGGTTCTGGTGAGCTCGTTGGCAATGGTGAGCTCATGGTGATTTAAGATCTTTTCCGTCAGTTCCAGAAAATCTTCGGGCCTCACATAGGTATCCCTCACAGGGCACTCCGGCGTGATCCCTGCTTTTTCAAGATAAAGGGCAGCCTTGGTCCCGGAAAAAGAGACCCATGTGTAGTGCCAGGGGTCAGAGTGGTCCGCGTAATAATAAGTCTCGATATCAGGAGGGATGGCAAAGATCTGCCCCCTCCCCAGATGATAGGAGCGGTCCTGGATCTCCAGGGTCCCTTTGCCTGATAAAATAAAATGTACGTGGTAGTCATCCCGGATGGTGGGTTCGTAAGATTTGTCGGGAAGACAGCGCTCAATGCCGCAGACCGTGAGGCAGAGCTCGGCGTGCTCGATGGGGGAGCTGCCAAGCCAGCGGAACGTCTCGCCTACCCGGTAATTCGGTTCTGGGTTCATAGAAGAGAACCTCCTTTTGTCATAGAAACGATTATGGATATGAAGATAGATTAGCATAAATGAAGAGAATTGTAAACGATCACACCTTGTCCCGGCATTCTTTCAGGGGAGGATTCAAAAATACGGAGGCGTAAAATACCTGGTCCTCATATCTAAAATCCGCGATCCCGTTATACTGGGCGGCAATGTTGCGGATGGACATGGTGCCGGTTCCCTGCCCGGAATGTTTTGTGGATATAAAAGATCCATTTTTCATCACAGGCGGAGTCAGGCAGGTATTGTCCACGGTGATGGAGATTGCCCGTTCCCCGGCCACCCTGGCGTGAACCCGCACAAAGGCGGATTCCCCGGCCTGGTCCGCGCAGGCATCCAGGGCATTTTCCAAAAGATTGCCAAAGAGGATGCAGATGTCCGGCTCATGAATCCATAAATCCGCAGGCAGGCTGAGATGGGAGTCAAACAGGATCCCTTTTTCCATGGCCTGTTCACTGTAGTGGCGCACCACCGCGTCCACGGCGTAATTGCTGCAATAGGTTCTGGGGGTCAGGGCAGAAAGCTTTTGGCCGTATTTGGCGATGTAGTCTGCCAGAGAGGCCTGGTCGCCGTTTTCCAGGAAGCGCTGAATGACATTTAAGTGCTGCCTTAAATCGTGGCGCGCCAAGCGGGTCTCCTCGATCTGCTTGCGGAGCATGGAGTACTGGGCCCTCTGCATGGCCATAATCTGCTCCTGGTTCCTGGCCCTCTCCTCAGCTTCCCCCTGGAGCCTGATGGATTCCAGGGAGGATACCAGCACATGATAGACAATGAAGACCATAATCAGCAGGCAGACTCTGGCCAGAAGGAAAGGCAGTCCGCTGACAGATATGATGTCCACGTTCCATGTAAAAATAAGAACCACAAGGGAGGTCAGGGTGGGAAGGAGCCAAATGACGCGCCACAGCTGGGGAGCATGGCTGTTTAAGACCTTTTTCCTGGTAATGTCCAGAAAGATAAGCATAAAGGGTCCGGTCAAGGCGATAAGGAGATAGCGCCCCAACAGGTTCGACGGCGCGCCGAGAAAGCGGTAGGGGATCTGGCCGGCTCCCAGAAAACTGATATCCAGGAAAATGGCGGTGCCCCGGACAATCATGAAGTAATCCACAACCAGGATATAGATGAAAAGCAGCTTGGAAATCTGGGCCCGGACGCAGGTGAGATAGACAGCCATGGACATGGCCGCGAAAAGGATTTCCCAGTTCCGGATGTCTTTTCCAAGGCTGTACTGGTAGCATTCCATGAGAAACTCCGTGGTCATGTTCAGGATATTGAGACAGATAACCACCCACAGAGGAAAGCGCAGATGGTTCCGAAAGGGGTAATATGCCAATATGTGAATGGGAAGAAATTCTAACCCATAGCTGAGCGCGGAGATCACAGAGGAAGAGGTAAACATGGCGGCATCCCTCCTTTTTTGTATGGCATGCGCCTCTTGTGCGGCACCTGCCAGGTGGTCGGAAGTTTCATTCAAGATTGTTTCTGGTCTTGCGGAACAGATAGGCAGCGTAGGATTCTTTCATTTCCTTGTATTTGGGGCGGCTTATGGGGACAGCGCAGCCGTCTGACATCAAAAAATTCGATGAATCCAGGCCATTTACATGGTCAAAGCAGACCACGTAGCCCCGGCAGCAGTTCTGAAACCGCAGCCCTAAGGAGGGCTGTCCGTACTCCCCCAGACTTTCCAGCATGGACAAAAAAGATTCCAGGGTCATGTAGGGCTTCAGGATGCCGGAGGTTGTCTTGATCTCCAGAAAATGGCCTGTGGAGCGGACATAGAGCACATGATCCAGATACAGCTGGCGGGTTAAGCGGTTTTCCTTGATCTCGATAACATGGCTGGATTTCTGGCGTCTGGTAAGGCGGTCCAAAACCTGGCGCAGGCGGCCGGCGGAGACAGGTTTGAGGATATAGTCCATGGCCTGAACCATGTAGCCGTCCAGGGCAAAACTCTCTTCCGTGGTAATAAAGATGATGGGGACCGCCTCATCCTGATCCCTTAGAGAACGCGCCGTCTCCATGCCGTTTAACCCATCCATAAGATTATCCAGAAACACTGCGTCAAACTTTCCGGGACAAAAGGCAGACAGAAACTGTTCTCCGCTTAAGTAAAGGGAAAACCGGCATGGAACATGCTGCCGGGAAAAATATTCTGACAGCAAGGTCTTAAGATTTTTCAAGTCACATTCCAGGTCATCTACCAGGGCTATATTCATGGCCGCTCTCCTTAGTATCCACCCACAATCTCAGGTCATTTTCTTATATATGCAATGTCACCACCCGCTAAGGTGCTGACCTGCGTGCGCATCGGCGCATTTCCTATATTATAGGAAGCAAAACCGGCTTCCTATAATCGGATGGACGGCACAAAAACCGTGCCTTTTATGGGAATCAAAAGCGTGATTCCCATAAGCTATATTATATCAGACTCACTTATCACTTGTAAAACAATTCATGCGAAAAAGATTCAGTTGGTGCTAAATGGGTTGAAAGAAACGGAAAGCCACAGTATGATTAATCGAAAAACCAGGAGGGATCACTATGGGCTGGACAGCCGTACCGGCTTCCATGGAACATCTGGAACAGGTCACAGCCTTCACCGGCAGCCTCTTAGAAGAGGCGGGGTGCGGTGAGAACGACAGGCGGCTGATCCAGATCTCTGTTGAGGAGCTTTTTACCAATATCGCATCCTACGCCTATGAGGGAGGACAGGGCATGGTGTACATAGAGTGCCGCATCCAAAGGTCGGGGGAGGGCTTTAAAGAGGTCATGATCTGTTTTCAGGATCAGGGAATTCCCTACAATCCCCTGGAGCGGGAAGACCCGGACCTGACTCTGCCCATTGAACAGCGCCCTGTAGGCGGTCTGGGGATCTACATGGTAAAGCAGTTTATGGATCAGGTGGATTATGAGTATAAAAAGGGATGCAACAGGACCGTGATCACGAAGAGATTCCGGACAGCCGTCCTGGTCCCCGGAGGCGCGAAAGATGTATGATCATGACATAGAAGACTTGGAGGCCCAGGTTTTCGGCACTGATCAGGATTCCTGGGAGGAAGCCGAGGACGGTCTTTTGGAGGATGAGGTGGTCTGGGAGGACGGACCGGTGATGCTCACCGTCACCCTCCAGGACGGCGGCGAGATGAAATGCCGGGTGGACGGGGTTTTCCTGGAAGGCGGGAGAGAGTACATCGCCCTCGAGACAGAGGAGGGGGAGATCCTGATCATGGGACTTGGCCAGGGGGAGGAAGGGGACGTAAGCCTGCTTCCCATTGAGGATGAAGAGGAGCAGGAGAGGGCCCTGGATGCCTATGGCTATTATTTTATGGCCCCGGAGACTGACAATGATACAGAAAGCGGGAGAGAAGATGACCAATATCAAGACAGAGAAAAAGATTGACGGGGTGACGGCCCCAAAGCTGGATGCCAGACTGAAAGAGATCCTGGCCTCCGGGGAGACCCGGCTGACCGTGGACATGGAGGAGACCACGTACATATCATCTGTGGGTTTAAGGGCCTTTGTGTCTGCCCAGAAAAAGATCAACAAGGCGGGGGGCTCCATGGTGCTGACCAATGTCCGGCCCTGCATCCTGGAGATCTTTGAGGTGACGGGCTTTGCCGGGGTGCTCACCATTGAGACTTGAGGAACTGTCCTTCCAGGAGCGGCTGTGGAAGGCGGGCAGGGTGGTGGTCTGGGGGCTTAAGCCGGCGGCTTTGTATCTGTTTCTTCCGCCGCTCCTCACCAGTGTGGGGCTTGTGCTGTTCGGGGGAAGAACCTCCCAAAAGGTTCTGTCTGACAGCGGCAATTTTTACTATGCCCTGGGAATCTTAGGGACCGTGTGGCTGCTGTACAGAAGGAGCCAAAAAAAGGGGAGCTCCCTGTGGCAGGAGTCCGGCCTGGAGCTTGTCAGGCCGGACCGAAAGCGCGCGGGGCTTTTGCTGGCAGCGGGGTTTTTGCTGGCAGTGGCCTTCTCGGCGGCGATCACCGTGATTCCTCTTCCCCCGGGCCTAAAGGAGTCCTACCACGGCTCCTCCCAGACGGTAAACCAAGGCACGGACCAGATCTTGGCCCTGGTATCCACGGTTTTGCTGGCGCCTGTGGCTGAGGAGATCGTGTTTCGGGGGTATATGCTGGGAAGATTTCTTACCTGGTTTGCGCCGAGACAGGCCATAGGGATTTCTGCGGCAGTGTTCGCCATCTGCCATGTATCTCCCCTGTGGGTCCTCTACGCCTGGGTTATGGGAATGCTTTTGGCCTGGGTATCCATACGGGAGGACAATACCCTGTACTCTATAGTCCTCCACATAGGTTTTAATTTAAGCGTGGTTCCTGTGGATTTCATCAACGAAAATCCGGTGTGGAAAGAATTTCTGTTTGGAAGCAGCCTCCGGGTTGCCTTTCTGGGAGGGACGGCCTTTCTTCTGGCCGTGTGGGCCCTGTGTTGGTACAGAAAGGAGGAGATCATATGATAAAAAAAGTGATTCTGGGAATCCTGGGATTTGTCCTGGGAGCCATCCTGACAGGATTTGGCGTCAGCTGTCTTATCCTGCGGCTCGTCCCGTCGCTGCTTGGCCTGTACGAGGGGGAGATCCTGGATTATTCCCTGCTTTTTCGGGGAGAGACCTATCTGTACGGGGCGGCCTTAAGCGCCCTTGTAATCCTGATCGGGCTTTTATTTTCCAGGCCTTCTGCCAAGCAGGCCAGGAAACTGATGAAGTCCAAAGCGGAAAATTTTGAAAGCAATCTGGAAAACTCCCGTTTCATGACCGAGAAGGAGCGGGACAGCAATTTCGCTCCTTATCAATTCACGAAACTTTCTGAAAGCTCTAAAGACGGAATCCCCGTGTATGCCTGTTTTAACAAAAAAAGGAGGGAGCTTGATGTCAATCTGGCCTCTCCCATGCATGGACTGGTCATCGGCGCTACAGGAAGCGGCAAGACAACTACTTTCATCAATCCCATGATCCAGATTCTTGCCCGCTCAGGGGCAGGATCCTCCATGATCTGCACGGACCCCAAGGGTGAGCTGTTCCAGCTCCACAGCGGCCTTTTGAAGGAGCGGGGGTACAAGGTCATGGTCTTGGACCTGAGGGATCCCTACAGTTCCTTCCGCTGGAATCCTCTCTCGGATCTCTATGACCGGTATCAGCTGTACTTAAAGACCGGGGAGGGGATTTTTCTCAGGCGGGATTCTGCCATGGAGAGCGGCCTGGAGCTGGTCAATGAGCCGGACCAATACAAAGAAGAGTGGTACGAGTATGAAGGCAAAGCCTGGGCCGTGCGCCGGGAACTGCTGAGCCACATCAAGATTGGCAGGCAGAAAATCTACGACGAGGTCTACGAGGACCTCAATGATCTTATCAGCGTTATCTGTCCTGTGGAATCCCAGGATGACCCGGTGTGGGAGAAAGGAGCCCGATCCCTGATTATGGCGGTGTGCCTGGCCATGATGGAGGACAGCGAGTACCCAGAGCTGGAGATGACCAAGGAGAAATTCTGTTTTTACAACATCAACAAGGCCATCGGCAACTCAGATAATGACTACGAGGCCCTGAGAGGATTTTTCAAAGGCCGTTCCCCGGTATCCAAGGCAGTGGGCCTGTCCAAGCAGGTGCTGTCTGCCGCGGAGAGCACCATGGCCAGCTATATGTCCATTGCTTTTGACAAGCTGTCCATGTTCAACGACGAGGGTCTCTGTTCCCTGACATCGGCCACGGACATTGACCCTGTACAGTTCGCGGCAGAGCCCACGGCCCTGTTTTTGAAGATCCCTGACGAGAAGGACACCCGCCATGCCCTGGCGGCGGTCTTTATCCTGTGCATCTACAAGGCCCTCATCAAGGTGGCCTCTTCCAGGGAGGATTTAAGCCTTCCCAGAAACGTGTATTTTATTTTGGATGAGTTCGGCAACATGCCTAAGATCGACAAATTTGACAAGATGATCACCGTGGGCCGCTCCAGAAAGATCTGGTTCAACATGGTGGTCCAGTCCTACGCCCAGCTTGACAATGTCTACGGCGACAAGGTGTCCAACATCATCAAGAGCAACTGCGGAATGAAGATGTTTATCGGCTCCAATGACATCGAGACCTGCGAGGAGTTTTCCAAGCTCTGCGGCAACATGACCGTGTCCACCTCAAGCATCTCCTCCTCCATGGGAGACAAACAGGGCAACATCAATGTGTCCAGTCAGCTCCAGACCAGGCCCCTCATCTATCCGTCTGAGCTCCAGAAGCTGAACAACAAGACCGACACAGGCAATGCCATTATCGTCACTTTTGGCAATTATCCTCTGAAGACAAAATTTACCCCCAGCTACAAGTGTCCCCTGTACCAGATGGGAACCATGGACCTGTCGGAAGTCCGGATGAACGCCTTTTTCGGGGATGAGGTGTACTATGACCTGGAGGAGCGCAATTATATTGTGGCATCCTTGGAGGAAGCCGGCCAGGAGGAAGAGGCGCGGGAGGCGTGATGATGAGAAGAGAACACAAAGTTTTTTTGGCAGCAATTTTCATGGCCGCGGGGATGGCGGCAAATTCCCTCCCGGCCCTCGGCGCTGTGTACGTGTCCGACTCCCTCTACGACTGGGAGGGGAACGCGGACAGCGGACAGGAGGAGGACAGGGAGGACGGCCTGACCAGAATCACTGGCCCGGGGGAGGTCTACGACACCCAGGAGGGGGAGACCCTCAAGGTGGAGGAAAATGTGTCAGGCCCCTCGGTGACATCGGTGTCCCTGGGGGAGCGCTACCATGAGGAGTACAAGACCTACGAGGAATCCATAGGCGGCGCCTTTTTTTTCTACAGCAATGTGGCGAACGGAGGCATCACGGACAAACCCGTAACCTTAGATATCCCTCAGAATATAACCTGCGTCCTGGAAAAAGACGGGGCTCCCATCCCGTACACGCCGGGACAGGACATAAGCGGCTTGGGCACCTATGTAGCCAGGCTGTCGGTGGTGGAAGATTTAAGCCTGCCCTTGTCGGAGCAGAGAGAGTACCGGGCCGTGTTCCGGTTCCGGATACAGGAGAAACCTCCCCAGGAGACAGAGGAGCAGGCGTCAGAAAGCTACCAGGCTTCTGTGGGAGAATCCGGCTACGGCCAGGGATTTTCCTCAGCCCTGGGTGGAAATGGAACCTTGGGAGCCGGGCAGGAAGTGGAAACAGCCACAGCCGCGGAAGAGGGCCGGACAGAAACCAGCCGGGCCGGGGAGGGCCAGGCCGCGGAAGAAGGGGAGAACGCCGGGGAGGAGTTCCTGGAAGCCTCTCAGCCCGAAGCCTCTCAGGAAGGCCAAAATCCAGACGGAGAGGTCTCGGAAGCCTCCCCGGAGGGGCAAAATCCAGGCGGAGAGGCCTGGGAAGCCTCCCGGGAAGGTCAAAACGCAGCGGATGGAAGCCCTTGGGAAGGAGAGAGCGGGTCCGGGACATTATCCGGCCCTGGGGGAACCGCTGCCGGAGCCTATGAGAGCCGGACCCAGGACTACGACCCGGCGACAGGACTGTATCTGGTCACATTCTCCAACGGCAGGACCCTGACCGCCAATGTGCCGGAAGGATATATGGGGCCCTCCCCCGTGGAACTGTCCGTGTCAGAGGGGGATGTGGTTTTGTACCGGGATGACGAAGCAGTGGAATACTCACCAGGCGGCAGCCTGACAGAGCCGGGACATTACCGGCTGGAGGCAGGTGGGCAGAGCTGGTCCTTTACCATAGGAACCTATGTAAACCTTATAGACCGCTTCCTGGCCCCCAGGGGCTTTGCCGTTGAGGCGGTCACCCTTGACGGGAACATGGTTCCTTTTGAAGGGAGCCGGTACGTGCCCATGGAGGAGGATGGCCAGTATCAGGTCACCATGGCAGGCCAGGGCGGGGAGAACATGGAGGTGGTTCTCCAAAAAGACACAAGCCCTCCCGAGTTTTCGGTGACAGTGGAGGGGGGCACGGCCCAGATTCAGTACTTGTCCCAGGACATCGCCCAGATCTCTCTTGAGAAAAACGGGGAGCTTCAGCCCGGATTTTCCGGCTACACCATCACAGCCCCCGGCGATTACACTCTCACGGCCAGAGACCAGGCAGGCAATGCGTCCAGCCAGAACTTTACACTAAAATACCGGGTCAATAAATACGGGATCCTGGCAGTGGTTCTGATCATCCTGGTGATCATCGGAGGAGCCGTCTTCGTGGTCCACGTAAAAAAAACCGTTAAGGTAAGGTAGGAGGTGAGACCTTGGAAGTCAGCTGTCTGGCCATATCCTTTGAGGAAGGGCTGAGAAAAATTTTCAATGACCTGCTGTCAAATGTGTTTGCCCCTATTTTGACCGACATCCTGAAAGTCTTCGCGGAATATTTCATGTCGGTGATCTGGTCCATGTGGTCGGAATGGCTTTTGGGTATTTTCACGGTCCTCTGTTCCCTGGTAGATTTTGTGGAAAATATCTTCAATGTCTTCGCGGGCATCAGCCCGGTGCAGGTGGAAGGACGGCAGACCTACCTTCTGGACGCCTTTTTCCAGATGGGGGAGGTGACCACGGCTTTTGTCTATATCACGGTGATGGCGGTGGTCATATCCTTTATCTTTACCATTTATAAGACAGCCAAATCCATCTCCGACATGACCCTGGAGGACAGAAATCCCGTTAGCAAGGTGCTGGCGGATGGCATGAAGGCGGCGGTCTCCTTTATGCTCATCCCCTTTTTGTGCGTTGCCCTCCTTCAGCTTTCCAGCCTGGTGACCAACCAGGCGGTGAGCGCCTTTGACGCCGCCCAGGGAGGTTCCTCCACCATGGGCACCATTCTGTTTCTGTCAGCGGGGATGGATGCGGATAAAGCCACGGCCAGCCGGAAAAACCCTGTGACAGGGGAGATGGAGGATCCGGAGACAGAAAGGAACCCCTCTTTTGACGATGATGTGAGAAATCCGTATCTGAAGGGGGAGAAGGATTACAGAAACTTAACCACGGTGAAGAAGGATTTTTATCCCTCCAACTTTAACTATATTCAGGGCTTTGTCAGCGGCATCCTCATCCTGCTGATCCTGGCCGGGGCTGTGATCATCTTTATCCGGCGGATCTTTGAGCTTCTGATCTTGTACCTGGTGTCCCCGTTTTTCGTGTCCACCATCCCCCTGGACGACGGGGCCACCTTTGCCCGGTGGCGGGAGCTGTTTGTGGCAAAGTTTTTCTCCGGATTCGGGGTGATCTTTTCCATGAGGTATTACATGATTCTGGTGCCCTCTATCGCGGGCAACCGCTTATGCCTCTACAGCCCCAGCCTTCCGGGAGGGGTGATGATCAACAGTATCCTTAAGCTGTTCATGATCATCGGGGGCGCCTGGGCGGTGTACAAGAGCCAGAGCCTGATCATGCAGATCTTAAATCAGGAGGCAGCGGCGGCTGAGCAGCAGTCCGGCTCTCTGATGACAGGAATCGTGGTGGGAACCGCCAGCACCGCGGCAAACATGGCAGCGGCGGCGGCCACGGGAGGCTCGTCGGCAGCCCTGGGGGGTTTAGGGGGCCTGGGGGGAGGCGTTCCGGGGGGCCCTGGGGCCGGAGCAGGAGGGGGCCTGGGAAGCCTTACAAAAATGGCCGGAGCTGCCGGCGATATGGCGGGCAGTCTGAAAGAAGACGACAGACAGAGATTTTCAGGATAAGGAGGCAGGGGCATTGGAAAGAGCATATCTGGGTCTGTTTCAAAAGGTGTTTGAATGGGTGCTTGCCAAGATTGTTGAGCCGGTGTACCGGTTTGTGTCAGGCCTTCTGATGGACGTGTTCAGCTGGATCTTTAAGGAGATTCTGGCTCCCCTTCTCATGCCTGTGCTGGAGGAGGCCCTGGATTTTTTTATTAAGCGGTGGCTGGAGATCTACAGCAACCACCTCTATCTGCTGTTTTCCGGGCTCTTAAAGCTCATCGACTACCTGGAGACAGCCTTTGACGTGTTTATCGGTCTTCGGGATGTGACCTACACGGAGCCTGGGGGCACTGTGGTCACGGGAACCCTGGTGGAAGTGCTGACGCAGCAGAAGACCGTGAGCACCGTGTTCTGGGTCATCACCCTGGGAGCTCTGGGGATTGCCATGATTCTCACCATCTACGCCACAGCCAAGTCTGCCTTTGACTTGGATTTTGAGAACAAGAAGCCTGTATCCAAGGTTCTCACCGCCATGATGAAGACCTTTATCCAGTTTTTCACGGTGCCGTTTTTTGTGTATTTTATGTTAAAGCTGTCCGCGGTGATCTTGAGAGGCGTGACAAATGTGATGAATTTCGGCAACACCACCTCTTTGGGAAGGATCGTTTTTATGATCGCTTCCCTGAATGCGGCAAAAAACGACCAATTTAACGTGGGATCCGACAAGGCCTTAAACATCCAGTTCGGAACCTCCAGAGCGGACACGGTGCGGTACCCGTTCTACACCTTAATCGGGGGAAACGGCGTGACGGTGAAGGATTACGGCAACATCAAACAGGTGACAGAAGCGTTTAACCTGGCATCCTTTGACTATATCATCGGGTTTATCGCGGCAGTGTTTCTCCTGTTTACCATAGGAGTATGTCTCATTATCTTTGTCCAGAGGATCTTTGAGCTGATGCTTCTGTACCTGGTATCCCCCTACTTTGTCTCCATGATCCCCATAGACGACGGGGAGAGATTCGGCAGGTGGAGGGATCTGTTTATCGGAAAATGCTTTACAGGTTTCGGGTCCGTCATAGGCATGCGTCTGTTCCTCATGGTGTGCCCCATGATCATGGGCAACCGGATCAAGTTCGGCACAGCCGCCAGCCCGGAGATGGACTATATGATGAAACTGTTTTTCCTGGCAGGAGGAGCCTGGGCGGTCTACAAGTCCGGCTCCATGATCACCTCCCTTTTAAGCTCCCAGGCCGGGATGTCAGAATCCAACACAGCTTCTGTGGCAGGGGGGATGCTCTTTAGCCACACCGCAGGCATGGCCATGGCAAAGGGCCAGCAGGCCATAAGCACAGGCCTTGCCAGGGCAGGGTCAGGGTCCAAGGCCGGCATGAGCGGCATGGGCAGGGCTGACCCCGAGGCAGGGAGATTTAAGGGAAACAGCGGGAAAGACCTGGCCACCCGGGGCGGCAAAAAGCCCGGGCTGGGAACCAGGGTGAAAAACACCATGGCAGCCGGAAAGATCACTGCAGGCAGCTTTAGGGGAATGAAGAGAAGCCTGGCTGACAGAGATTTTAAGGGAGCGGCCAAGCAGGGATTAAAGGCAATGGACGGCATGTCCAACATCGGAAGACTGGCCAGGGGGAAAGAGGCTAAGGCAGGCGTAGGAGAGCGGCTGAGGAACCGGTACAACAACACCATCGAAGCCGCCAGAAAGGGAAGCGACGCCGTTGCCGCGGGCATCGGGAGGACTCAGGAAGGCATCATGAAAAGCGCCGGGAGCCTGGAGAACGCCTACAAGACTTTGAAAGGAAAAGGAACCTTTTCCCAAAAGGCAGGCAGCATAGGAAACTTGGCAAGAGATTTATACGGAGTGAGAAAAGAGGGGAAGAAGACCTGGGAGGCCATGGGAAGAGCCAGACAGGAGCTTGGCCAGGCAATCCACAGGGTGGATATAAACGGCTCCACCATGTCCGCGGATTTCAGTGGGGAAGTGCTGGCCAGGGAATTTCCCAAGCTGGGATTCCAGAGGACACCGGAAAAAGAGCCGGGATCCGCAGACAGCCCCTCGGCCCCGGAGGGCGGGCAGAAAACAGCCGGCCAGCCGGCCGCCCAGGGAAGCGGCGGATCCGCGGATTCCGGGAGGGTTCGGATGGGGATCGGATCCGGAAGAGGGATCCGGGTAAACAACTTGGGCAACAGGGCCATAGGAAGCCATTTGAGAGCTGCCAGAAGGTCTGACGGCAAGGAAAACAGCGGAAGATTCACAGGGGCCGTCTCCGTAAAATGGACGGGAAGCGGGAGAACGGAAAGTCTCGGAAGCACCGGCGGCGCGCCGGGAACCGGAAGAACGGAAAGCCCTGGAAGCGCCGGCGGCGTTTCGGGGAGCATGGGACTGGAAAGCCTTGGAAGTAGCGGCGGCGTGCCGGGAACCGGGATGGCGGAAAGTCTTGAAAGTGCGCCTGGCATCTTGGGAATGGATAGTATGGAAAGTCCCGAAAGCACGGCCGGGGTGTCGGGAACCGGCAGATCGGAAAGTCTTGGAAGCGCCGGCCCCAGGACAGCTGGCACAGGGACGCCGTGGGTGTCCGGGGTCATCCGGAGAGAAGAGCAGAAGCCCTGGACTCCCGGCGTTGTGCCGAGAAATCAGATCCGGTGCGTTGCCGTGCCGTCAGTGAGGAAGGTGACCTCCTCTAAGGGGGAGAAGGTGGCCTACAAGAGCTTAAGCATCCAGGGACTTAAGTACAGCAACCAGAACGGAAACAGACCGATTACCAGGAGGAATTCCATATGAGGATTATACCCAAGAAGACAAAAGTTGCCATGGAATTTTTCAAGGGGGTGGAGATTCCGGATGTGTTTGTAGGCATTGTGGGAATTTCCATCATCCTATCCGTGGTTTTCTCCAATCTGCCCTTTAAGCTGGCCATCGGAGGGACCGTGGCCGTGATCTTCGGCGCTTCCGTCATCCCCGTGGAGGGGGAGAAGGCCTACATGATGGTCTACAACTGGCTGAAATACTTAGCCAGGTACCGTCTGTTTCAGGAAGAGCCCAAAAAGAAGAACACTCCTTCCGTGAAAGACATCACCCCCTTCACAGGCATAGAGGGACCCTTTATCCAGTACGGGGGAGAGTACTATGGGATTGTGGTCAATATTCCTGACGTGGAATTTAAGTTTTACACTCTCCAGCGGCAGAACCAGATGATCGACCAGGTCTTCGGCTCTGTGCTGAGAACCATTTCCGGAACCGAGTCCGCCGCTCTGGTGAAGATCGACAGGCCTGTGCTCTACGACTCCTACCTTGCCATTGAGGAGAAAAAGATCAGGGAGCTTGAGGAGGCTTTTGTCAACGGTCTGTTAAATGAAAATGAGCTGACCACCAGGGTGGGGATTATCTACGACCGCATGGAGCAGATCCGCTATATCAACGAAAAAGACAAAGTGTATGTTCCCTTTCACTATATGGTATTTTTCCACAAGGACAGGGAGATGCTGATGAACCAGGCCCAGAACATGGTGGGCACCATGAGCGGCGATATGGAGTGCCATATCCTGTCGGAGAAGGAGCTGGCGGTATTTCTCAAGTACAACTATACCATGGACTTTGACGAGAGGGAGGTCCGCGGTCTTTCAAAAGAACAGTATATGGACTGGATTATCCCAAAGGAGATCCGCTTCACCAGCAGGACCGTCTGGTATGACAGGCTGATCACCCACAATTTCCGGGTCACGGATTACCCCACCATTGTGGGAAATGCCTGGGGAAGCAATGTGTTTAACCGCCCGGGAACAAGAGCGGTGATGAAAATGAGGATGGTGGATCGGTACAAGGGCATCCGGCAGATCGACCGGGCCATCGACGAGCTGCGGGAGCAGGCCAACTCCACGGGAAAAACCAGCCGCCTCATGGAGCTTCAGACCCATGTGGACACTCTGGCGGAGGTGCTGGCCATGCTCCAGAGCGACAACGAGACTCTGCTGGACATCAATGTGTTCATCACAGCCTATGACTACGACCTGTCCTGGCAGATGAGCCTTCCGGAAAGCGAGAAAAAGAAAGCCTCCGCCGGGGCGCTCTCCTTAAAAAAGCAGATCAAGCGGGCATTGTCTGAGGAGAGTTTCCGCTCCTCGGACAATTATGTCCAGCAGTTTGAGGCCTACGCCTCCAGCCAGATCTCAGGCTTTGACGCCTTTAAGAGGGTGAGCCGGGGCGTCCACTCCACCTCCGTGGCAGCTGCCTTTCCCTTTGTCAACGCTGGCCTTTGCGACCCGGGCGGCGTCTGCGTGGGCAACAGCGGAGGGAAGCCGGTGTTTATTGATTTCTTTGTGAGAAACAAGGACCGGGTCAACAGCAACATGGTGGTGATCGGCAAGTCGGGAAGCGGCAAATCCTACGCCACCAAGACCATCCTTGCCAACTTGGCGGCAGACAACAGCAAGATCTTTATCCTGGACCCGGAAAATGAATATTACGGCCTGGCCCAGAACTTAAACGGCAAGGTCATTGATGTGGGAAGCGCTACCCAGGGGAGGCTGAACCCTTTCCACATCATCGCCAGCCTTTCCGATGAGGAGGAGGGCGAGGAGGAGACCATAAACACCAGTTTCAGCACCCATCTCCAGTTTTTGGAGGAATTTTACAGGCAGATCCTTCCGGGCATTGAGGCCGACGCCCTGGAGTATTTGAACAACATCACCATGCGGGTCTACGAGGCAAAGGGCATTGACGGGGAGACGGACTTAAGCAAGCTGACACCAGAGGACTACCCCATCTTTGACGACCTCTACGACAAGATCTTAAATGATTATCAGATCGCGGCGGGAGAGTACAGCAAGGAGAATCTGCGGGTGCTGTTAAACTACATATCCAAGTTTGCCACTGGGGGAAGAAACTCCCTTCTGTGGAACGGGCCGGCCTCGGTGTCCACCAATGAGAACTTCATTGTGTTTAATTTCCAGTCTCTTCTGGCCAACAAAAACAACACCATCGCCAACGCCCAGATGCTTCTGGTGCTGAAGTGGCTGGACAATGAGATCATCAAAAACCGGGATTACAACATCCGCTACAGCGCCCAGAGGAAGGTGATCGTGGTCATCGACGAGGCTCATGTGTTTATTGACAGCAAATTTCCCATTGCCCTGGATTTTATGTACCAGCTGGCAAAGCGCATCCGCAAGTACAACGGCATGCAGATCATCATCACCCAGAACATCGCGGATTTCGTGGGAACCGAGGAGCTGGCCAGAAAATCCACGGCCATCATCAATGCCTGCCAGTACTCCTTTATTTTCCCTCTGTCTCCCAACGACATGCACGACCTGTGCCGGCTGTATGAGAAGGCAGGGGCCATCAATGAGAGCGAGCAGGAGGAGATTGTCAACAACGGAAGAGGCCGGGCCTTTGTGGTCACGTCCCCTTCCAGCAGGACAGGGATCAACATAACGGCCAGCAAAGATATGGAACGGCTGTTTACGGTGTGACAGGAGAAGTCCACAGGAAGGAGCAGGGGATGAAGAGAGGATTCCTAAGAAAAATCTGCCTGGCCGGGGCTGGGCTTCTGATGATTGCGGCCCAGGGCTGCGCGAAAAAAACCAGCGGCCAGGTGGAACGGATTCAGGCCGAGGGACGGCTGAGAGTGGCCATTGTGGACACCGGAAGCTGGTATACATCCATGGAAGGGGATACGCCGGTGGGGCTGGAGCCGGAGCTGGCCAGGTACATCGCCGACGCCCTGGGAGTGCCGGTTTCCTATCAGGTGTGTTCCAGAGACGAGGCATTAGTGGCTGTGTCCGCCGGGGAGGCGGATGTGGCCATGGGCTGCATCAACAATTCCGGAACTCTGTCAGGAGAATACCAGGTCTCCACCAGCTACGGAAAAGGATATTTTTACGCAGTCACCAAGACAGGGGACTACGCCCTGACCATAGGAGCTTTTGAGAATTCCTCCGTGGGGGTGGCCAAGGACTTAGACGAGGCCACCAGGGCCAGCCTTTATCAGGTGGATGGAATCCGGCTGGGAGATTACAATTCAGCCGCAGAGGGAGGCCGGGCGGTGAAGGATGGAAAGATCCGGGCTTACATCTGCTATGAGAATCAGGCGGGGGAGCTTCTGGAAGACGAAGAACTGCAGGTACAGAACATGGTCAACTTAGACCCGGAGGAATTTGTGGTTGTGGCGGCCGGGGAGGATCCTGCCTTAATAAGCGGAATCAACATCCTCATACAGCAGTTTCTGGAAAAGGAGTAGCCCATGGCATATTTTGACAGTTCGAAAAACAGGGCCCTGTGGGAGATCCGCCTGGCCCAGCTGAGGAAAGAGAGGGAGGCCAGGGAGGCTGGGGAGAGCCAGGGCCCGGTGAGAGGACCAGAGGAGCCCTCCATGGCCGGGCCCGTGAGAATCCCCATAAGCTACCAGGAACTTTTAAGGCAGGAGGCCATGGAAGCAGGAAAACGTCAGACAAAGGACAGGGCCCGGGAGAGGGCAAAAGAGAAGGTCCAACAGGCGGCAGAGCCCTCAAGAGAGAGGCGGGCCGGGCTATGACAGGCAGGGGGTTCTGTCTCCGAGCGGACTGGATAAAAAGGACGGTTCTGGTTCTTGCCGCGGCCTTTGTGTGTCTGGGACACGGGGAGACCGTTAAGGCAGCCGGGCCAGGCACAGACACGGCACAGGAGGTCTGGTCCTGGCAGGTGTCTGAGGAGGAAGAAAAGGCTCTGGAGGAGGAGATTCTGGGGCAGGAGGGGCTGGATGGAGAAGAACTGTCGGACCAGGAGTTTGAGCAGGCCATGGAGGACTACTTAAAACAGATGGGGCCGGAGACGGAAGGCCAGGAAAGGTTCTCAGACAAGGTGACGGACCCGGATCTTGAGATGAAACAGGAGGAAGACGGGCGGTTTCGCTACACCCTGCCAAACGGCAATTCCTTTGTCATATCAGCGCCCTTTGGGATGATCACCTCGGAGGGGGTTGAGCTGGAGCTGCCGGCGGGAACCGTGGGGATCTTGAGAAAAGATGATGAGATCATCACTTCTTCTGAGCTGCAGCGGTTTACGGAAAAGGGAGTCTACCATGTGCGGCTTCTCATGTTCCGGTCCCCAGGGCAGCAGACCGCGGATTACAACATCTATGAAGTAAATTTCTGCTTTACCATCATCAGCCCCCAGGACAGCCGTCTGGGCGCCGTGACGGCCCCGGAAGGGTTCGCCATAGACCAGGTGAAGCTTGACGGCCAGGTTCAGGAGCCGGGAAACGACAAGTGTTATTTTCTCGGAAGAGACGGGTCTTATGAAATTCTCTACCGGGACAGGGGGGGAGAGGGCATCTCTCTCAGCACAGAATTTGTCAGGGACACCAGGGCCCCTTTTCTCAAGTTTTCGCCAGAGCCGGAACCGGGAGGATGTCCGGGGCCTGTAGAGTTTACCCCGTCACAGCCCCAGTGCCAGGTGTATATCAGCTATAACGGGAACAGAGGCTTCGCTGTGGGCAATGTGCTGACAGCGGCAGGCAGTTACGAGCTGTCGGTGGAGGACCTGGCAGGAAACCGGAGAGATTATCACCTGCGGATCCGCCAGACTTATAACCTGATGGACCCCAGGCTGGCGGCGGCCATTCTTGTTGTGGCAGCGGCAGGAGCAGGAAGACTTGTGATTCTCAGGCGGAATATGAGAGTCCTGTGACGGTTTGTATCGTCTGCCTGTCCTTTGGGGCAGAAGACGAATATAAATAGATTAAAAAATTTCATTAACAAGGAGGAACGGAAATGTATTTTTTACTGACAGCGGCAAACCCCTTTGAGGTAGTCAGCACGCCCATTGTGGACCTTTTGAACATGGCCCTGACGCCGGCCCTGGCCATTGTAGGAGCCCTGGGAGCCATCTACTGTATTATCCTGGGGGCAAAGCTGGCCAAGGCCGAGGAGCCCCAGGATCGGGAGAAGGCGAAAAACAGCCTGAAAAACGCCATCATCGGCTTTATTTTGATCTTTGTGCTCATTGTGGTGCTGAAGCTTGGCATGGGAGCCATGAAGACCTGGATGGAGAGCGCCACCAAGACAACGGCGGGATCCTGGATTTTTGGACTTATGAGATAGAACTTAAAGTAACAGGCGGGGCCCCAGCCTAAGGCAGGAGGTCCCCCTGTTATAGGAGGAAGGCAAACGCGCAGCGTTTTTAGGATGCCTTCCGACGATGTGGCAGGTGACGCGAAGCGTCGCGTGCCGTTACAATGAAAGAGGAGGAAGGCAAACGCGCAGCGTTTTTAGGATGCCTTCCGAGGACGTGGCAGGTGACGCGAAGCGTCGCGTGCCGCTACAGTTAAAATTAGGAAGGAGAAGGAGGCGCAGGTTGTGAAAAGGATAATAACGGCGGCAGGCCTGGCGGTTACTGTATTTTTCACAGGCTGCGGCTCCCTGGCAGGTTCCATGGAGGTGGACGTAAAGGAGATCCAGACCTCGGCGGCAGCGGAGGCTGTGACAGATGAAAACGGGGAGAACCGCCTTGGAATCACGGGAGAAGACAAGGAGATGCCCGACTATTTCCACAGCAGTGTGACCGAGAGGATGAAAGACTTGGGGGGAAAGCCGGCGTTTCGGATCAAAGACAGCCACTCCCAGGACCCCGGGGACATGGAAGTGTTCCAGACAGCCGGACTGAGAGATAACAAAACCTTTATCTACGGCTACGGGACCAGGGAAGCTTCCGGCAAGATGGTACACTGCGGGGCTTTTTACAATTACGAGACAGAAGCCTTTAGGGTGTTTCACGAAAATGTCTACGACAGGGAAGGGCAGGAGGCCGGAGACGAGGAGTCCTTTTTTATCCAGGTCTGCGAGCCGGGAGGAGACATTTTTATCTACGACAATGGGTGGGGACACATCTATGACAGCGACGGCAAATTAAAATTTCAGAGCGATATCGAATCCTTTATGAGAAAACAGTTCACCGATGCATACTCGGTCTCCGTGGTCCACGCCGTGACAGACGGACAGAACCGTATTTATATGGAAGTCGCCGTTGAGAAGGAAGAGATTGTAATTCCGGAGGATGGGGAGAACACAGAAGAGGAGGATCTGGATCAGGAGGCAGAAGAGCTGGATGAGCAGTATGAGAAGAATATACAGCTGAGAATCCTGGTGTACGAGTGCAGGGGCATCAGCTCCGGGATAGACCAGAAAAACGAAGGATTTGAAAAACAGAAAGAGGCATGGATAGCCCAGACAGAGGGGAAGGAATTTGACACCCCTCCCGACGGGTTGTCTGACTGGGAGCAGGTCAGGGAAGACCACCCGGATGAGTGGGGCGGCGCTTACTTGGGCGGCATGAATGATATCAAGGTTTACCAGTGGAAAGGGCAGCCGGCCTTTACAAAGGAAGATGGGGTCACAAGTTTCCTGCCTGAGGCGGACTCCTATGTGAACTTTAAGGACGTGAAGGAAAACTGGAATCTGGCCAATGTGTTTATCCCTGTGGATGGAAAGTACAGTGATCTGTTCGGAAAGACGAAAACTTTTATCTACTATGACCCTCAGACCATAGAGCGGCAGTACACCCTTGCGTCGGGGGAGGAGGGGGAGTCTGACAGCGGAGATTCCCAGGTTTTTACCCAGACCATAGAAGATATCAGGATCAAGCGGTACGCTCCCCTGGAAAACCTTTACCTGGAGTCCTACTGGGTCATGGACCCTGAAAAAGCCGTGTCCCTGGGCAAATGTGTGGACAATACCATCCAGTGCACCGGAGAGGATGGAAAGGTCCGGTGGATCCAGCCGGGGGGAAGTTTCATGGACACTCCCTATGAGGTTTCGGAGGATACCCAGGCCGGGGTGTTGGTGGAAAACGGGGTAACCTACTATGTGGAATACGGAAGAGAATCCATGTCCATTGCGGACGGCCAGGATCGCCAGGAAATACTGTATAAAAATCTGGCAGGCAGCTATGGTGCCGGGGACTCGGCTGAGGACGCGGCTTTGGAGAAAAAGTATGAGGAAGACCTTCCCCAGATAGAGAGCGTCTACGGAAATGATTATTACACCGAGGATCAGGTGCTCCACGGGCAGATCCGCTTAGACCAGGCTCTGGCAGGCCGCCTGGCGGAAAAAGGAGACCAGGGGATCAGCGCCCTGGCGGATGAGGACAGCGCTCAGGGGTTTCTGCTGACTTCCAGTGACAAGGGGCTGGTGTACTATGCCCCCAAGTCGGGAAAAAGCGCGGTGCTGGAGGAAGGAACCTGGTTTCGCACCTGGAAGCTTGGAGACAAATATGTGTCTATAGGGTTCCTAAAAGGGGAAGCCTTCTACAGCAGCAGCGACCAGGCCTTTGCCAGAGTATATGAGTATGATCTGTCGGAGCTGTGCAACGTTGGCATGAAAAAGTCTCTGGAGGAGATCCTGGCAAGAGAAGAGCAGGAGGCTGTCAAAGAGGCCCAGAAGCAGGAGGAAGAGTCCCGGAGGGAGGGGGAGTCCGATCCCCTCGAATTGTGGAAAGAAAAGGAGGAGGAAGGCAAACGCGGAGCGTTTTCAGGATGCCTTCCGACGAGCTGGCAGGTGACGCGAAGCGGCGCGTGCCGATACAGATTAGGAGGAGAATGATTATGGCGCTCTTTGGAGGAAGGAAACCCCAGGACTTGAGGGGCAGGGTCTGGGAGTTTGAGGAGTTTGAGGCTTTTTTTCAGGAGGAAAATAAAAAGCTGGGAAATTCCAAATTATTTCAGGAAGTGGCCCGGTCTTTTCAGGAGTTCGCAAAGCTGAGAGGGACCCGGATCAACCGGGAGAACGCGGCAAAGATGGTGGAGGCCGGCCAGAAGCTCACCGAGGCCTGCAGGGCCTACTCCCAGGCCAGGGCCGGGGCCGTCACCTCATCAGGCAGGGAGAGGCTGGCGGTGATAGACAGCCTGGCCATGTACCAGGAGGGCCTGAACCTAGACCAGGTTCGGGACATGAGGGTCATGAGGGAACACGAGGGAAAGACCTGGGAACAGCTCTTGTGTTTTTCCATGTCCTCCGCCAAGCTGCCCCAGGGGAAACGGGAGGTAGTAGGCGCCAATATTAACCAGAGATTTCGGGTAGAGGCGGACGGCAGGGACGGTTTTTTCACAGAGGAGAAAATCGTTAACGATATCTACACGGAAGTGGAGAAGATCACAGGACGGATCGACGAGCAGACAAACCGGGATCTAAAAACGGCTCTGGAAGGGAACAGCGGATATATCGCGGCCAGGCTGGCCACAGCGAAAGGCAAGAACCAGGGATTCATAGAAAATGGAGTCAGATATGTCACTACTACGTCCCTTATGTGCGATATAGGGGAATTTTGGCATCAGATGGAGAGATGGTCCATGCCCAAGGGGGAGCTGGGGAGAGAAGTGGTGGCGAATGAGGACAATCTGGTAAAAGCTTCCGAAATCATAGAGAAATACCGGGACCGGCTGGCGGAGGCAGGGCCACACACAGGAGAAAAACAGAAGAAAGAACTTATGGGGGAAGCCATTGAATGGGTTCTGGGGGACAATGAGAATAATAAGGATTTAAAAAAGCTTTTGGACAGAAACCCGGAATTTCTCATGAGGGCCTGGGATTATTCCCAGAACGCGCCAGCCAATGCCGATGTACATGTTTACCGAAGCGCGAAGCTGGGGCTGATCCAGGTGCGGGCCATGACACAGGACAGGAAGCAGCAGGCGGCTCTGGACCAGGCCATTGCCGACGGACGCCTGGCCTATGAATGTTCCTCTGTCTCAAACGAGGCAATAGAAAAGGACAGCACGGCCAAGGCTGTAGGGAAATTGAGCTATGGAGATGAACTGACAGCCCGCAACATCGCCACCTCCCGGATGGCGGAGCTTTTGGGAATCGGCCATATCGTGGCTCATTCGGAGAAAATGCAGGTCCTGTCCGATGACGGCAGGGTCATGAAGGGGTGTTTTATGGAGATGGCAAAGGGGATCGATTTAAACTCAAAGGATGAGAAGGTCCAGGCCATGATCCAGCAGGTGGAGCTGACCAACACGCCCAGTCTTGTGAAAGACTTTACTACCCTGGAGGCTTTTGACTTTATCTGCGCCCAGAATGACCGCCACGGCTTTAACATGCTCTATCAGCTCAGCGAGCCTGACGCCAACGGAAAGCGCTCCATCGTAGGGATCCAGGGAATTGACAATGACCTCTCCTTCGGCGACGAGGCAGACCAGATGTCGGTGCATCAGGGCCTGATGGAGGACATGGTGTTTATTGACAAAGAGCTGGCGGGAAAGATACGGGACCTGGACAGAGACTCCCTTCAGTTTGCCCTGGGGGATCTTCTGGGGAAGGATCAGATCGACGCCATGGCAAAGAGGGTGGAGAAGTTTCAGAAACATATGAAAGAGCACATGGTGGAGATTGAGCCGGGAGGATGGGATCTTAAAGAATACTCCCTGGACCAGCCGGCGGAGAGCCTGGATAAAAGAGGCAAAAACTATGTGGAGGGGCTTAAAAAGCTGGACGACGGCCTTAAGAAGGAAGCCCGCTTTGGAACCCTCCTCCCGTCAAAAAATGCTTACATAAAAGTCGCCCTTAAACAAGCAAAAGAAACCATTGCCAAAGAACAAGCCGAGAGGGAAAAGGCGGCCAGGGAACCGGAGAAACCCAAGAGGGTTTCCCTATCCGTAAAGGATTTTATAGGCTCCCCGGCCCGGCCTGAGAGAAAGTCCCGGGCCTCGGGCATTTCCCTGGGGAATCACAGGGAGACCATAGCAAAAAAACAGGCACAGAAAAGCGGGCCAACGGCGTGACAGGCGGATCAGGAAGGGGACAGCATATGGGATTGTTTGGAAGAAAGAAGACAGAAGAGCCGGGAGACCGGAAGTGGACCTTCGAGGAATTGGAAGGGTATTTTCGCAGGGAAGGAAAAAAAAGAGGCAACTCTTCCTATTTTCAGGAGGTGGCGGAGGCTTTCCAGGATTTTGCCCGCTGCCAGAGGGAACCTGTGGAGGAGAAAAACGCCATGGACATGGTGAAGGCGGACTTAAGGCTCCGGGAGGCCTGCCGGGCCTATGAGGAACACCGCCGGAACGCTCATTCCGACTCCGGAAAAGAGCGGCTGGGGGCAGTGGCAAGGCTGGAGGAATTCCGCAGGGACTTGAATCTGGACCAGGCCCGGGACATGAGAGTGGTTAGGGAAAACGAAGGAAAAACCTGGAGAGAGGTTGGCAGGTTTCCCACCGCTTACCTGGAAGTGGATCCGGAGAAGCTTCAGGTCACAGGGGAGGCCGTAAGCCAGAGGATCAAGGTCACCTACGGGGACAAGAAGGGATTTTTTACAGAACAGTTTGTCCTGGAAAACGTGGATACCCAGTTAAACCGGTACGAGGCCGAGATCGGACAGAGCGGCGACCTGGCTCTCAGTGAGGTTTTTCAAGACCACCGGGACAGGATCAAAGCCATATTGGATGATGTGGCGGTCACAGGGGATACCATGAGAAACGATTCCCTGCGGCTCCGCTTAGGAGACAAGTGCAGGGAGCTTTTGGAGGATCCGGATCCTGAGAGACAAAAGATCGGCCAGAGGATCCTGGGGGACCAGAGGGTGTTTGAGGGAGCCTTGCAGGTTCTGGACAATTTCAGCACCAGAATCACCACGGAGTTTCAGGGGACAGCAGACGCCACGCAGAAAGAAGACGCCATAAACCGGGCCCTGAAGTTGAAAAGGATGGAGATGAAACCGGATGTATTCGCGTTTCTTCAGGAGCATAAAGAGGCTTTGAAAGAAATCCCTTTGGAGAAGATGGAGCTGACCCGGGCCGAGAGAGACCGGCAGTGCGTGGTACTGGGGCTGACCCAGTTAAAAGAGTCCATGGATAAAACCTCCGAAAAAGGGATGGCCCAGGCAGAGGCTGTGGACAGGATGATCCAAAACGAAAATCTGGTTCAGCGGTGCGTCCATTACGGAAAAGCGGCCAGAGTGTCTCAGACAGCGGCCGACGCGGGAAATCTGTCCGTGGACCAGGGGGACGAGCTGACCTCCCGCAACATCGCCTCCTCCCGGATCGCGGAGCTTTTAGGCATCGGAAACATCATCGCCCACTCGGAGAAGATGACGGTGCGGGCAGGGGACAAGGTGATGACAGGTTGTTTTATGGAGTTCGCCCAAGGGTCTGACTTAAATTCCCAGGCAGCCCAGACAAGGAACAAGCTCTACAATATGGATGTAAAACCTACGGCAGGTTTTAACAAGGATATGACCACCCTGGAGATCTTTGACTATCTGTGCGCTCAGAATGACCGGCACACGGGAAACATGTTTTACAAAATGAGCGACAAGCCCACCCCGGATGGGAAGTACCTGATCGAGGGCATCCAGGGCATTGACAGCGACCTTGCCTTTGGGGCGGAGAACATCGAGATCTTTAAAAACCAGGGGCGGCTGTCGGATCTGATCTTTATCGACGATTCCCTGGCAGACAGGATCCGGGGGCTGAACCGGGATGCCCTGGAATATGCCTTAGGAGACTTGATTCCCCAGAACCAGATCGACATGATGATGGAGCGGGTGGAGAAATTCCAGCGCCACATGGAGGACAGCATGGTCCGGGTCAAGGACGGCCAGTGGGAGCTGAAAGAGTACGCCATAGACGCCCCCGAGGAAAGCCTGGACGAGAGGGGGAAAAAGTATGTAAAGGGGCTTAAGAACCTTTTGGCCCCTGAGGGGAATGACAAAAATCACAAGATCGGCTATATCCGGGAGGAGATGGATGCCTACAGGGCCCGGAGGGACGCGGAGCCCGAACGGGTGGCCCTAAGCTTTCAGGAACTGAAAAAGTGGGAGGCAGAGGCCAATGGAAACCGGGAGAGAAGGAACCGGCTTCCCAGGAATCCGGTTCTCGGGGAGTACCGCAGGGAGCCGGAGAAAGCTTCGAAGGAAAAGGGACCGGCGGTCATGGCCCTGGCGGCGGCTCTTACCGCGGCGGCTCTCGGCGCGGGCTTTGCCTTTCCCTCCATGGCCGGGGAGATCTCCTGGAGACAGCAGGAAGACGGCTGGCACTGCTACCTGGAAGACAACAGCCCGGCCCGGGGCTGGATCGAGTATCAGGGAAAATCCTACTATGTGCTGGAGGGAGGGCTGGTCCTCACAGACCAGATCACCCCTGACGGGTACTATGTGGACAGCGGCGGAGCCTGGTATGAGAGGAGGGAGGACATCCTGGACATCTCTTTTACCGCTCCCCGAAAGGCCGTTCTGCCAGGGGAGGGATGGAGCGGGAAGGAAGAGATGGAGAAGCTCTCCGATCTTTTAAGCTATGACCTGGGCGAGGAGTCCCCTTACCGCCTTTTTACAGGGGAGACGGAGATTGAATATGTGAAACTGGAGCAGACCCGCCAGTCCCAGGGGAAAAGAACCGTTCTTCTGGGGCTGTACCGGGAACCGGACCAGGGGCGGTTCCGCCTGGATGTCCGCCTGGATCTGGATTCCGGGGTAGGAGTTCCCATCTTAAAGGCCATGGCCTGTCAGATCTCGTCAGCGCCGGAGATTCTGGCAGAGAGCATCTACAGCGCCTGGGAGAAGGACAACCAGTGGGGAATCAACAGACAGCAGCAGGTCCGGGCAGGGGATTCTATGGTACTCTACGCTCCGGGGGACGGATACGGGAGATTTTATATCTGCCCGGCAGAGGAAGGAAATTGACTTATGGATGATCATTGGAAAGATCTGAAAATTGTCCGGGAATTTTTCCAGATACGGGAAGACGGGCAGATGCCGGAAGGTTCCAGGCTTCTTTTAGAGGCCATGGAGCTGAAACACTTTGAGGGGGGACAGGACCTGGTGACCCAGGGAGACCCGCCGGAGGATGGCATGTATATTATCCTGGAGGGAGAAGCCCATGTGCTCACAGACGGAGGGCTGCTGATCAATGAGCTGGGACCCGGGGATGTGGTGGGAGAGCTGGCGTTGATCAAAGAGGATGTGAGAAAGGCCACGGTCCGGGCAGTGACTGGGACAGACTGCGCCAATATTTCCAGAAAACTGTTTCTTCGCATGGCCCAGACCAACCACAAAGTCTACGGCGCCCTCCTGGATCTTCTCTACACCAAGACCACCAAAATGGTGACAGAGCGGGAGAGGCTGAAATCCGAGCTGGAGATCGCCTCCAGGATCCAGACAGGCTTTCTCCCCAAGTCCTTTGAACGGTTCTGCCGGCTGCCGGACGTGAAGATCACCGCCAGGATGAAGCCAGCCAAAGAGGTGGGAGGAGATTTTTATGACGTGTTTTTGATTGATGAAAAGAGGCTCTGCTTTCTGGTGGCAGATGTGTCGGGGAAAGGCGTTCCGGCCGCCCTGTTCATGACCCTTGCCAAGACCAACATCAAGAACTATATGATGCTGGACATGCCTGTGGACAAGGCGGCCTGGCTGGTAAACAACCGCCTCAACGAGGACAATGAGGAGGAACTGTTTGTCACAGCCTTTCTCTGTGTCCTGGATACGGCCTCAGGGCAGCTGACCTACGTCAATGCGGGGCACAACAAGCCCTTTGTCAGCAGAGGCGGAGGACCCTTTACACAGATGGAATGCAAAGCGGACTTTGTCCTGGGCATTATGGAGGATATGCCCTACAGGCAGCAGACCGGACAGCTCATGCCGGGGGACTGTCTCTGTCTGTACACCGACGGGGCCACGGAGGCCTTTGACACGGACGGGGAGATGTTCTCGGATCAGGGCATGGAGGAGGCCCTCAACCGTCACCGGGGCGAGACAGGGGACCCGGAGCAGCTGATGGAAAGCATGTACCGGGAGGTGGAGTCCTTTGCCAAAGGAGCGCCCCAGTCCGACGACATCACCATGGTGATCCTGGCAAGATGATTCTGGAAAGCAAGATGATCCTGGAAAAATAGAAGGGAGAGGCAATGGAAGAGGGTTTGGGTTTAAAATTTTGGGGAACCAGAGGGTCCATGGCCGCTCCTTTTTCCAGCCACATGGTTTATGGAGGCAATACAAGCTCTGTGTCCGTACAGTGGCCGGAAGGGATGGCTGTCTTTGACGGAGGGACAGGGATCCTGGCCCTGGGACAGCATCTGGAGGAGGCGGCAGCCAGGGGACAATGGGATCAAACCAGGAAGCTCCACATCTTTGTGAGCCACGTCCACTTAGACCACATTATGGGCCTTCCCCTGTTTCCCCCTCTGTTCTGGAAAGCGGCGGATATGGAATTTTTCGGCCCCGGGGAAGGGGAGAACTCCTTCCGCCAACGTCTCGGAAAGGTCATAGGTCCTCCTTGCTGGCCCATCTCCTTAGAGCAGGTTTCCGCGAAAATACAGTGGCATGACACCAGGGACGGCGATGTGTGGAACCTTCCGGGAGAAGTCAAAGTCAGGGTCATGGGCTCCCGGCATCCCGACGGAACCGTCATCTACCGCCTGGACCAAAAAGGGAGCTCCGTGGTCTACGGCCTGGACTGTGAGCCTGGAGAAGAGTCTGGCCGGATGTGGGAAAAATACCGCCGATTTGCCGGAAATTGCGGGCTTCTCATCTTTGACGCCCCCTATGATGAAAAAGAGTATTGCCATTTTAAAGGCTTCGGTCACGGATTCTGGCAGCAGGGCCTTGACATGGCGGTCCAGTGCGGCGCGAAAAAGCTCTGCATCAGCCACCACGACTGGAAAAGGACGGATGAGCAGCTTGGAGAGATGGAGCGGGAGGCGGCAAAAGAGGCGGAAAACAGGGGCGTGAGCCTTGCGTTTGCCAGAGAAGGCATGGAATTGACTGTTTAACAGGAGGTGAGGGATATGGGCAGAACCCCTCTTGCCAGAGGGGCAGGGGCGCTCCTGGCAGCAGCGGCCTCGGCCCTGTTTTTTTATCTGGGTGCTTTAGGCGGCTGGGACTTAGGGGTCTGTGACAGGTTTTACCAGAAGCCGTCGGTGACAAACAAAAAGATCTACATCATTGCCATCGACGACAAGACTTTAGACCGCTATGGGCCCGTGAACACCTGGAGCCGGGACATCCCGGCCCGGCTGGTGGAACTGCTTAGCCAGGACCCGTCTGTGAAGCCGGCGGTGATCGGCTTTGATATCATCTACAGCGAGAGAGGAGACAAAGAGGGGGATGACCGGTTTGCCAGGGCCTGCGCCGCGGCGGGAAATGTGGTGACGGCTCTCAGCTTTTCTTTTAAGGAAGTGCCGAAACAGGAAGGGGGCAGGGTCATCTATGACCCCTACCACATAGAATCTATCATAGGCCCCTATGACAGCCTGAGCGATGCCGCCGCGAAAGGGTACGCCAACACCACCGTGGACCCCGACGGGCGGGTGCGGCAGGTCATGGCATGGCAGGACTATGAGGGAGAGCGGATCTACAGCCTTTCCGCGGAAATCTACAGGCGCTATGAGGAGAGCCAGGGGAGGGAGGCTTTGTTTCCCCCTGTAAACCCCAGGGGAAACCGTTGTTATTTTTCTTACTCAGGAAAGCCCGGAGGATACAATGTGGTCTCCATGGCAGATGTGCTGGACGGGACCGTAGATGCCAGGCTGTTTCAAAATGCTATGGTGCTGGTGGGGGCCTATGCCGTGGGCATGCAGGATGCCTACACCCCGGCCATATCCCACAACAGTCAGATGTACGGTGTGGAGATCCACGCCAACATCATCCAGGCGCTGATGGAGGGAAAGACCCAGCTGCCTGTGCCGCCGCTGCTCTACGGAGGGCTGGCGGGGATCCTGTGCGGGCTCTTTTTTCTGGGTACCTCCCACATCAAGATCACAAGGGCTTTTGGAGTCCTGGCTGTTTTGATCTTGTCTGACTTGGGGACTGCCAGTTTTTTGTATCACAGGGGAATGCTTATTCCCGTGACCCTGGTCCCTGTGGTTCTGTCGGTTCTCTACGTGTTCCGGATTCTGGAAGGATATGTGGCCGAGCGGAAGCGCAGAAGGCGGGTGGTCAATGTATTTAAACAGTATGTGGCCCCCCAGGTGGTTGACAAGATCAGCAGGGACGCGGATTTTAAGTTGGTTTTAGGCGGAGAGAACCGCCATATCGCGGTTCTGTTTGTGGATATCCGGGGCTTTACCACTATGTCGGAAAGCCTTATGCCCGAGGAGGTAGTGGAGATCTTAAACCAGTACCTGGCCCTGACCACCAAGGCCATCTTCGACAATGGAGGAACCTTGGACAAATTCGTGGGAGACGCTGCCATGGCTGTGTTCAACGCTCCTTTTGATCTGGATGACTACATTTTCCGGGCAGTGAAAGCGGCGTGGGATATGAAGGAAGGAGCCAGGGGGCTCTCGGAGGTGGCATTTGGCATCGGCGTCAACTGCGGCAACGCCGTGGTGGGCAATATCGGATGCCAGTTCCGCATGGACTACACCGCTATCGGGGATACGGTGAACACCGCCGCCAGGCTGGAGAGCAACGCGAAGGCAGGCCAGATTCTCATCAGCCAGCAGGTATACGACAACATCAAAGACCGTGTGGATGTGAGTCCCATGGGCGAGATTCCTCTGAAAGGGAAAAGCAACGGCGTGTTTGTGTATCAGGTAGATAAAGTGAGGGGATAGATTGGGCAGAGGAAAGACTTGTGTTTGCTGTCTGGCCGTATTTGCCGGACTTTTGGGGACCCTGTGGCTGCTGCTTGTGTGCTCCGCGGCCATCCCCAATGAGGCCATCAGAACCAATATGGAAAAAAGCGCTTTGACATACAAGAATAAAGACCCGTTTTCTTTTGAAAACGGCAGGAGGTGGAGCGGCATCAGCGACAATTACGCGGATTCCATCCTGCTGAATGTGAGCTGGAATATGGGGAGGGGAGAGCCCATCCTCAGCTCTCTGGATACCTGGTACTTTGACGGCGGGGCACTGGGAGAAAACGGGGGACTGTATCTGTCGGTGACCAATCCTGACACAGAGCCCAATGTGGACTACAGCCGCTACTGGCACGGGTCAGCCATTTTTGTCCGCCTCCTCCATCTGGTAACAGACGTGGAGGGGGTAAAAGCGGCAGGCTTTGTGGCCGCGGTGGTGCTGGGGTCAGTCACCATGGCTGTGCTTGCGGGGCTGGGGCACAAAGACCTGGCGGCAGCCCTGGCCCTGTCCCTGGCAGCGGTCCGTGTCTGGAACATCCGCCTCAGCCTGGAATATGAACCAGCCTTTGTGATCTGTTTTCTCCTGTGCCCCGCATTTTTGTGGGCAGAGAGGAGAAAGGAGGAGTACCTTGGGGTTCTGTCCCTGGCAGCGGGAGTTCTCATCGCTTTTTTTGATTTTCTCACCACAGAGACCGTGGTCCTGTTGGTTCCTCTGACCCTGGTGGCGGCAGTGAGAGCCTTGGAAGGACGTCTGGGAAGCTTTTGGGAGAATTTAAGCCATATGGGCCAATGGGGGCTTTGCTGGCTTGTGGGGTATGGGGGGACTTTTTTGGCAAAATGGACCGCCGCCTCTGTGGCCTCTGGGGAAAATAGGTTCCTGGCCGCCTTCTCATCAGCCCAAAACCGCCTGGGAGGCACACTGGTAGGGCAGGGCCCAGACAACCTGCTGATAAGGATGCCCATGGCCGTGGCGGCCAACCTCACAGTGTTCTTTGGAGGAACCGCCAGAGTGGAATTTCCCCGGGTAGGCGCAGGGCTTGTGGCCGTGTTTTTCTGCCTGGGTTCCTATGGGTATCTTTTCTATAAAAACAATAAAAACCACTGGGGAACCCAGACCGTGCTTCTCCTGGGATCCATGGTTTTCCTTCGGTACATGGTTTTGAGCAACCATTCCTACCTTCACGAGTTTTTTACTTACCGTGCTCTGGTGAGTCCTGTTCTGGCGGTTTTGTCAGCCGTGGTTCTGGAGACCAGACGCCATGACTGAGCCGGAACTGACCATCCTGATGCCCTGCCTCAATGAAGAGAAAAGTTTGGCTTTCTGCGTCAGGGAAGCAAGGAAATATCTCGAGGAAAGCGGCGTTTTCGGGGAAATCCTTATCGTTGACAACGGAAGCCGGGACAAAAGTCCCCAGATCGCCAGAAAGCTGGGGGTCCGGGTCATCCCGGAGCCGAAGAAAGGCTACGGCAGCGCCTTGAGAACCGGTATCCGGGAAGCGAGAGGACGGTATGTGGTTATGGGAGACTGTGACGGAAGCTATGATTTCTCCAGAACAGGGGATTTTCTGGAAAAGCTGAGACAAGGCTGCGCCCTTGTGGTGGGAAACCGCTACAAAGGAGGCATAGAAAAAAAGGCCATGCCCTTCTCCCACCAGTATGTGGGAGTGCCTATTTTGTCCTTCCTCGGAAGAATCCGATATCAGGTGGACATCGGGGATTTTCACTGCGGGATGAGAGGATTTGACCGGAAAAAAGCCTTGTCCCTGGGCCTGTCCTGCGATGGCATGGAGTTTGCCACAGAGCTCATCGGAAGATTTGCCCAGGCAGGGGAGCCTGTCTGCGAGATTCCGGCAAAGCTGAGGCGAGACCGGAGAAAGGCCCCCTCCCACCTCCGCGCGCTTCCCGACGGCCTCCGCCACGTAAGACTGATTTTAGGAGGAAGGCAAACGCGTAAGCGTTTCTAGGATGCCTTCCTCCGTGTTGGCAGGTCCCGCGGAGCGGGGCGTGCCGTTACCGAAGAGGAGGAAGGCAAACGCGTAAGCGTTTCTAGGATGCCTTCCTCCGTGTTGGCAGGTCCCGCGGAGCGGGGCGTGCCGTTACCGAAGAGGAGGAAGGCAAACGCGTAAGCGTTTTTAGGATGCCTTCCTCCGTGTTGGCAGGTTCCGCGCAAGCGGGGCGTGTCATTACCAAATGAGGAGGAACTGATCATGAAAAGGAGATGGAAAGGATTGTTTGCCCTGTGGCTGGGGTTCATCCTGGCCATAAAGACCATGCCCGCGGTGGTGACGGCGGATGACGCATCCATGAGAAGAGCCACGGCGTTAAACGCTGCCAGACAGGAGGCCTCCTCTGTTGCCGCATATGTGTACACGGGGGCCGAAAACATCTTATCTCCCTGGGAGCTGACGGAGAGCATCCAGGAGGAGATGAAACAGATCCAGATCCAGCTGGATACCCCTCTTGACCAACAACAGCAGGTGTACGGGAGCATCCAGGGACCTGAACAGACCGTGCTTGCAGGCTGGAATCTATGGCTGTACAGCGTTAACAGCGGATTTGTCCTGGAAGAACTGGATGGCATAGACCGCAGCGGATCCGTCTCCTCAGAAGTCTATTATAACAAGGTGCCGGACTCGGCAGTCGCCCTGTGGATTATACCCGTGTGGAAGGAGGAGGAACCGCCCACAGAGGAATCACCGTCTGAGTCTGAGTCGGAATCGTCATCAGAGGATCCATCCGAGTCTGAATCGGAATCATCGTCCGAAAACCCGTCTGAGTCCGAGTCGGAATCCTCATCCGAGAACCCATCCGAGTCCGAGTCGGAATCGTCATCTGAGAGTCCGTCCCAGTCCGAGTCGGAATCCTCGTCTGAGAGTCCGTCCGAGTCCGAGTCGGAATCGTCGTCTGAGAGGCCGTCCGAATCCGAGTCGGAATCGTCGTCTGAGAGGCCGTCCCAGTCGGAGCCGGAATCGTCGTCTGAGAGGCCGTCCCAGTCCGAGTCGGAATCG
>CAMTAF010000027.1 GCA_947066955.1 uncultured Hungatella sp. | reverse complement strand
CACCTGCCAGGTCGTCGGAAGGCATCCTAAAAATGCTGCGCATTTGCCTTCCTCCCTTTGGTAACGGCACGCCCCGCTTTGCGGCACCTGCCAAGTCGTCGGAAGGCATCCTAAAAATGCTGCGCATTTGCCTTCCTCCTATAATTCCTCGCAGCGGAAACAGGCTGCCTGGTGGCCGCCGCCATAGTCTTTAAGCTGGGGGCGGGCCTGTCTGCACCGGTCTGTGGCGTACTTGCAGCGGGTGTGGAACACGCATCCCGCCGGCGGATTCACCGGGCTGGGCACATCTCCCTCTAAGGTTCCGGTCATGCTCTTCACATCCGGATCCGGCACGGGTATGGCGTCCAGAAGGGCCTGGGTGTAGGGATGGAGAGGATTGTCAAAAAGCTCCTTCTTGCTGGAGATCTCCATGATATTCCCCAGGTACATCACAGCGATGCGGTCGCACACATGCTTCACCACGCTTAGATTGTGGGAAATAAAAATATAGGTCAGGTTGTATTTTCTCTGAAGGGTCTTCATCAGGTTCAGGATCTGAGCCTGGATGGACACATCCAGGGCAGACACAGGCTCGTCGCAGACAATGAGGGATGGATTTAAGGCCAGGGCCCTGGCAACACCGATCCTCTGCCTCTGGCCTCCGGAAAACTCGTGGGGATAGCGGGTGTACTGCTCCGCTTTAAGACCCACGTCGTACATGAGATCCAGGGCCCTTCTCTGCCGCTCCTTGGGAGTGCCGATACGGTGGACCACCAAAGGCTCTTCAATGCACCTTCCGATGGTAAAGCGCGGGTCTAATGACGAGTAGGGATCCTGGAAAATGATCTGAATCTTCTGGGTCAGCTCCATGACCTCCCTGCGGTTGGCGCTGAGGCTTAGATCCTTTCCTTCAAATAAAACCGTGCCCTCTGTGGGCTTATTCAGGCGCACCAGGGTTTTTCCCGTAGTAGATTTTCCGCACCCGGACTCGCCTACGATTCCGAAGGTCTCCCCCTCGTACACCACAAAGCTGATGTCGTCCACAGCTTTGACAAAGGTTTTTTCCGATTTTCCCCGGGCAGGATAGTATACTTTCAGATTCTTTACTTCAAGCAGTTTTTTTCGCTCCATCAATCCACATCTCCGTCATAGAGAAAGCACCGGACCTTGTGTCCTGGCTCCGCCTCCTTAAGCTCCGGCTTTTCCTCGAGGCACCGTTTTCCGCATTTTTCGCACCTGGGGGCAAAACGGCATCCTTTAGGCAGTTCGCTGGGGGACGGGACCGTGCCCGGGATGCTGGGCAGTTCTTCTAAGTCGTCATCTGTCAGCTTGGGGATGGAGGCCAGGAGCCCTACGGTGTAGGGGTGGAGAGGATTTTTGTAAATGGACCGCACATCGCAGCTCTCCACTGCCTGGCCGCTGTACATGACCATGACCCGCTGGGCGATCTGGGCCACAATGCCCAGGTCATGGGTGATCAGGATGATGGAGGTTCCCGTCTTCTCCTTCAGCTCCTTTAAAAGCTTAAGAATCTGGGCCTGGATGGTCACGTCCAGGGCCGTGGTGGGCTCGTCGGCGATGAGAAGCCTGGGGTTGCATGCCAGGGCCATGGCGATCATCACCCCCTGCCTCATGCCTCCCGAGAGCTGATGGGGGTAATCGTCCACCACCTTCTCGGGAGTGGGGATGCCCACCAGCCGCAGCATCTCCACGGCTTTCTCGTGAGTCTCCTTTTTGCCCATGTTCTGGTGGTACATAAAGGACTCTCCGATCTGCCTTCCCACAGTGAACACCGGGTTTAAGCTGGTCATGGGCTCCTGGAACACCATGGAGATCTCATTTCCCCGGATGGCCCTCATCTGCTTTTCCGTCTTTTTCAGCAGGTCCTGGCCGTTGTAGAGGATCTCGCCTTCCAGGATCTTCCCCGGCGGGCTGGGAACCAGCCTCAGTATGGAGAGGGAGGTGACGGATTTTCCGCATCCGGATTCCCCCACAATGGCAAAAGTCTCCCCCTGCTCCACTTCAAAATCCAGTCCATCCACAGCCGGGACCACGCCCTCCTCTGTGTAGTAGTATGTTTTAAGGTTTTTTACCTGAAGCATTTTCTCTGACACTGTACTTCTCACCTCCCTAATTATTCTTCAGTTTTGGGTCAAGGGCGTCTCTCAAGCCGTCGCCCACGATGCTGAAGCTCATGACCACCAGGGTGATGGCGATGCCGGGGATCAGGACTCCCATGGGATAGGTGCGGACCACCTCCCGCATGCCGGACAGCATCGCGCCCCACTCGGCCTCCGGAGGAGTGACCCCCAGGCCTAAGAAGGACAGGGACGAGGCCGTCAGGATAGCGGACCCAAGGCTCAAGGTTACATTGACAATAATCTGGGACATGGCGTTGGGGATGATGTGGGTGACGATGATCCTCAAGTCGCTCTCCCCCATGGTGTAGCAGGCCTGGACATACTCGGCGCTTTTTAAGCTTATGACGCACCCCCTGACCATCCGGGTCAGCCCGGGTATGGTGAAAATGGTGATGGCGATGATGGTGTTGATGGAACCGGCTCCCAGGATTGCCACGATGGCGATAGCCAGCAGCAGGCCGGGAAATGCCAGCAGCACGTCCACAAAACGGCTGATGAGGGCATCCACCCATCCTCCGAAATACCCGGCGAGCACGCCCAGGAGAATGCCGATGGCTGCTCCGGACAGCACTCCCGCAAAGCTGATGGACAGGGAGGTCCGGGCCCCGTGTATCATGCGGGCCAGGGTGTCGCGGCCCAGATTGTCGGTTCCAAGGGGATTCTCCAGGGTCATTGGGCCGTATTTTTTCATAACGCTCTGCTTTAGGGGATCTGCCGTCCAGACCATGGGGCCGAAGAGGGCGATCAGCACAAACAGGATCAGGACCACCGCGGCAGCCACGGAAATCTTTCGGCGCATAAAGCGGCGGAGGATGGGATGCCCGTCCAGAAATTTTTTCTTTTTCTCCATAGACGTTTCCTCCTAATCGTATTTGACCCGGGGATCCACTGCCGCGTACAGCAGATCCACTGCCGTGTTCACGATGACAAAGGTGAGAGCCAGCACCAGGATGGACCCCTGCACTGCCGGATAATCCCGGTTGCCCACGGAATCTACCACAAACCTGCCGATGCCCGGGATGGAGAAAACCGTCTCCACCAGGGTGGCGCCTGCCAGCAGGCCGCCGAAGCGCAGGCCGATGGCCGTGAGGATGGGGATCAGGGCATTTTTAAAAGCATGGACATAGATCACCAGACGCTCCGGCACCCCTCTGGCCCTGGAGGTGCGGATATAGTCCTGATGGATCACATCCAGCATGGCGCTCCGGGTGGTACGGGCGATGGATCCCACTGCCTGGGCCCCCAAGGTGACAATGGGCAGCACAGCCCCCTTCCAGTTGTCCATGCCAATGCTTGGAAACCACCTAAGCTGCAGGCAGAAGATCAGCATCAGGATCAGGGCCAGGAAAAACGAGGGCGTGGACAGGGCCACAAGGGAGGTCACGGCTATGATGTTGTCCGCGGGCCCGTTTCGGTGGACAGCGGCGATGATCCCCAGGATGATCCCGAAGAGGGAGCCGAACAGCGTGCCTCCCACCGCCAGGGTCAGGGTCTTGGGAAACCGTTTGGCCAGCTCTTTGACCACCGGCTCCCCGGAGAAGATAGAGGTCCCCAAGTCGCCTTTCAGCGCGTTTCCCACAAAACGCAGATACTGCTGGGGAAGAGGATCGTTGAGGCCTAACCGTTCCCTCTCGTATTCTTTTGTATCCTTTGGCACATCAAATCCCAGCATCAGATCCACAGGGTCGCCGGGAATCATCCGGACCATCAGAAACACAATGAGAGAGAGGACCAACATCATGGGGATCATCTGGAAAATCCTTTTTATAATATACTTTATCATGGGAAATCCTCCTCGTGTATCGGCACGCGACGCTATGCGTCACCTGCCAGGTCGGCGGAAGGCATCCTAGAAACGCTTACGCGTTTGCCTTCCTTCTGCTCGTGTATCGGCACGCGACGCTACGCGTCACCTGCCAAGTCGGCGGAAGGCATCCTAGAAACGCTTACGCGTTTGCCTTCCTTCTGCTCGTGTATCGGCACGCGACGCTACGCGTCACCTGCCAGTTCGTCGGAAAGCATCCTAAAAAATGCTGCGCATTTGCCTTCCTCCTACTCATCCACTTTGGCATATTCGATGCCCAGTTCTGTAAGCTGGGCCATGGCCTGTTTTACTGCGAACAGATTCCTGTTCTCCGTGGCCTCGGCCAACTCTTTAAACAGCGGGATGGCTTCCTCGTCCCTGCCTTCGTAGTGGAGATAATTGGCCAGCCCAAAGGTGAGCATCTGCTCATAGATGCGGGGGCGCTCCGGATTCTGGATCTCCTTCATCCTCTCCTCCACAAAATTCTCAGGCTTGTAATAGCCTTTGTAGAGAAGGGTGCGGGCCAGGTAATCCACGTCCTCCGTGGGCATGCCGGGGTAAACATACTCAAGAACTTTTTGGGCCTCCTCTTTCTGTCCCAGCTTCATGCAGATCATCCAGTACCAGTCAACGGTGGCAGGAACTGCCTTCACATCATACTTGATCATCATCTCCCGTGACTTACTATGGGCAGTTTTCGCTTCCTCATACATGCCGGCCAGATAACAGGCCACTCCCAGATAATACCAGCATTCCCAATCCTCCGGCTTGATCATGGCTGCCAGCTTCAGATCGCTTGCGGACTGGGTAAACATCTCTCTGCCGATATACTTGCGGCCCCGCCAGAAACGCATCACCGGATCAAAGGGATTGTAGACCAGGCCTTTTGAAAAGACCTCCACCGCTTCATCCACACGATTCTCTTCCAGCAGCTGCAGACCGTACTCCCGGTGCAGGTCCGGGTTCATAGGATCCTTTTCCAACTTTTTTACCAGTTCCATCCTTCCTCTCCTTTCACATGGTATCGCAGGCGGAAGGCATCCTAAAAACGCTGCGCGTTTGCCTTCCTCCTTTAACCCGTTTCTCTGAAAATATATGACCGGGATTAAATTTTTTGTAATTATAGCAATGACGGAAGCAGAAGTCAAATCCGGCTTTTTGCTTTTTTTACTATTTTACTGCTTTTTCGCCTATATTTTTTTATCAAAACTGGCCAATTCTTGCCTTCTTTATCACTTTAATACATTGTAGCGATAGGTCTTTTCTATATTAAAGCATCAAAAAGCTTAAAATTTCCCGGCCGGACAGAAAGTGGCCAATTTTTGCATTTTAATCCGTCGATTTTTGAAAGGTGCTTTTTTGCGCAAAAAGATGCCTCTTTCCGCCAACTCTTCCCGCCAACGGCAACAATTTCTTGACAGGAATTTGGATTACTTCTATAATTGAGGGATAACAATTGAGAGATAACAGTTTGTCAGGCAGAACAACCGGTTTTACACGGGGAAAGGAGAAAGGAAGTGATAGAAAATGAGCAAAACAAGCAATTCGGGAACATATCCTGATATTCTTTCAGACGGATACACTTACAGTATTGTGGAGAATCTTTCATTTATTCCTCATCTTCACAAAGGGGTCGAGGGATTTCTGGTATCTCACGGCTCTGTGCAGGCCGTGATAGAGGAAAAAAAAATATACTCTTCAGGATGGAGATGTCTGCCTGATCATGCCCTTTTGCAGACATAGCTTTGAAACCCCCCAGTATTCGGAAGTCATCGGCTTCGGGCTTGTTTCCGATGATGTTCTGCTGCAGAACCCTTATCTTTTTGGAAAATATCGTCTTAAAAACCCTGTCTTCCGAAACGGACAGTATTCCAAATCCGTGACAGAGCTGTTTGACCTGCTGATGGCCTCCCCGAAAGACAACCCGCTGATCCATATAGGGCTGCTCCATTCCATTATCGGCTATCTCTTCGAAGTGTCCTCTCCCAAACCGGTTGACAGGACAGAACTGACCCAGGAGGAGAGAGTGCTTCTGTATCTTCATGAGAACATAAGCAATCCCGTCTCCCTCATAGAAGCGGCACAGGCTTTAGACATGTCCCAGTTTAAGCTCTCCCGCATCTGCAACCAGGAGATCGGCATCAGCTTTAACGCTTATTTAAAATCCATAAGGATCTCCGCGGCCAAGCGCAGGCTGGCCTACACCGACAACAGCATCAGCGACATTGCGGCCTACTGCGGTTTTGAAAGCCTGCGTACCTTCAACCGGGCGTTCAATGAAGAGACCGGCATCACCCCCCGGGAATTCCGCAGAAACCATAAAAATAAACTGTCCATGGACTGCAGAACCTCCAGCCAGGCAAAGAAAAATTTTACCCATCTCATGACCTGATCCTTTTGTTTTTCCACGGCCGGACGCACAGCTTGTCTGTACAATTTACACATCTTAAAGAAGCGTTGCTTCCTTCCCAGAAACGCTCAGGATGCAAAAAAACGCCGGCCTCCCACACAATCCACACCACCGCAGACATCACAAAAAGAGACCTTGCATAAAATCCTTTGACAAAGGCCATGGGCGAGAACATCATCAGATGATCCCAATTAAAAATCCTGCAGGTTGTGCAGCACCTGGTTTTCATCATCAGGCGGAAGGGACACCAGATGACCACGCAGATCAGATCGCACACATAAAAGAACACGCTTATGAGAAACAGTTCCGCGTCTCCCAGAATCCCCGAAAAACGGAGAACCCCAATAAGAGCGATCAAAAGGGCCCACAGCAAAAAAACCTTGAGCGCTCCCCTGTGGGCTCCTGCCATATATTCTTTTAATCTGTGAGCCTCAAAACCTTCCTCTGCCTTTGCAAACCGGATCTTAAACAGCTTCTGCGATCCCAAAGCCACCGGCTGTTTTACTGGGATCAGCTGGCCCGCCATGCCGGCCATCCACACTGCCCACAAAAGATGAAGCGCAGAAAAGCTTTTAAAAAAATGATCGCCCTGGAGAATATCCAAAGCCTCGGGCCTTTGCGCATACAGAATGATACAGGCCGCGAAGATGATGCAGCGGACTGCCAGACGGAATCTGTAAACCTTTCCCATTCTATTCTCCTCATATCAGCACGGCGTAAGCGCCGCCTGTCAAATTATTCTGGTTCTCAACCGCCGGTCCCCCGGCAGTATTAATCATACTACTTTCCCTTTTTTCGGTCAATAAATTTTCATAGATTTATATTTTTAAATTTTCCGCAAAATTTTTCTATAAAAAATTCAATATTATTCTTTACAAGTAATATGGTTGTGTTGTATCATAAATTCAGAAACTAAGAAATCAAATAATAAGTTTCAAACCTACAAGGAGGAAATAGTTATGCCAAGAGGTGTAAGAAAAGAAGTGGTTTATACCGGAAAAGCCGCAAAGCTCAATGAAAAAGTACAGAAATTGGAAGCTGATTTAAAGGCTACAAAGGAAGAATTAAAAGCAGCCTATAAAGAACAGCTGAAAGCCGAGAAAGCCGCTATCGCAAAAGAGAAAAAGGAGTCGGCAGCCGCAGCAAAAAAAGCGTTAAAGGAAAACCAAACCAAGATCCTTAAGGCGATTCAGGAATCCGGAAAAACTCCGGAAGAGATTTTGGATATGTTTGCAAAACAATAATTGCAGAAGCTCTCCTTCCCGGCGGGAAAGGAGAGCTTTTTTCATCCTGCAAACAGCGGTCTTATGAAGGCTGTTTGCCGATATATGCCTGGATTCCTCCGTCTACATAAAGGATCTGGCCGTTTACAAAATCAGAAGCGTCAGATGCCAGGAACACTGCCGGTCCGCCTAAATCGGAAGCCTCGCCCCAGCGGCCGGCCGGCGTCTTGGAGATGATGAACTGGTCAAAGGGATGTCTGGAGCCATCCGGCTGTACTTCCCGCAGAGGCGCTGTCTGAGGAGTCGCGATGTAACCCGGCCCGATGCCGTTGCACTGGATGTTGAACTCACCGTACTCGGACGCGATATTCCTGGTGAGCATCTTTAAACCTCCCTTAGCAGCCGCATAGGCGGACACGGTCTCCCGGCCGAACTCTGACATCATGGAGCAGATGTTGATGATCTTTCCGTGGCCCTTTTTGATCATGCTGGGGATGACTGCTTTGGAAACGATAAACGGAGCATTCAAGTCCACGTCGATCACCTGCCTGAAATCCTTGGCGGACATCTCGATCATGGGGATTCGCTTGATGATGCCCGCGTTGTTCACAAGAACATCCACCACGCCTACTTCCTCCTCAATCTTCGCGATCATGCCGTTTACCGCTTCCTCGTCCGTGACATCGCATACATAGCCGTGAGCCGTAATTCCCTCTTCCTTGTAGGCGGCGATTCCCTTGTCAACCAGCTCCTGCTTAATGTCATTGAACACAATCGTGGCTCCTGCGCCTGCCATGGCTTTCGCGATGGCGAAACCGATCCCGTAAGAAGCTCCGGTAACCAACGCTACCTTACCTGCCAGAGAAAAATTTGTCTTGCTGTCCATCATACATTCTCCTTTTCTTTTTCCCGCCCTGTCTGCGCCGTATCTGCCGAAAAGATTACAGAGGCTATGAGACAATCGGGGCTATTTTTTGTTTTGTATACAAACTTTGTATTTGTATACAAATATCTTGTATCTATACAATACCACTTTCTTCCTGGGTTTGCAATAGCTATTCTACACAAAAACAGAAGCTTTTTTTCACTGATATGCATAAAGCCCCAAAGGAGAGGGAGCCGTTGCCCCCGCGGATCTTTCCTCCGCTCTCGCAGCAGCTCCCTCCGGAACACTATTTTTATTCAGCGTCCTCAGCCGTATTGCTTTCTGCTGAAGCCACAAAAAATTCATCATTCATTTCCGTTCCTGACACGAACTCATTATCTGCCAGATATGGGCCTGAACCGCAGCCGCAGCCGGAATTTCCGTCCCTCACGGCAGCGTTCCAGCCGTCGTTATAACCCTGCCTGTAACCGGCCCGGAAGGCTCTGCGCTGCCCGTGATCCCACCCGTTTGAATTTCCGCAGCAGTCACAGCAAATGCAGCTGTTCCCCGGACGGTTTCCGCCTCCGCAGACGCACCCGCAGTTATCTCCACATCCGTTTCCGCAGTTATTTCCGGGGCGGCTGTTGTTTCCGCAGCAGCAGTCACAGCTGTTTCCCGAACCGTTTCCGCATCCGCAGCTGCTGCCGGGGCGGCTGTTGTTTCCGCAGCAGCAGTCACAGTTGTTTCCCGAGCCGTTTCCGCATCCGCAGCTGCTGCCGGGGCGGCTGTTGTTTCCGCAGCAGCAATTATTCCCCGAACCGTTTCCGTTTCCGCAGCAGCAGTTATTTCCGCCGTTACCGTTGTTTCCGCAGCAGCAGCTGTTTCCCGAGCCGTTTCCGTTTCCGCAGCAGCAATTTCCCGGGCGGTTCCACCTGCAGCAGTTATTTCCACAGTTACAGCTGCAGGAGCAATTTCTCCGGCATACACAGCAATTCCATCCACAAATACCACACATATTTTTAATCTCCTTTATTTTTCATGTTTGTACTATATCCTATGAATGTGTGGGACATTGTGTGCGCATTCTAAGTGTGAGGTGAAAATCATGAAATCTATTTGGAATCAAACCTGTCAGATTCCCGGGAGAAATTCTCTCCCAGGCAATCTGGACACAGAGATCGCTGTCATCGGCGGCGGTCTGGCCGGAATTCTCACTGCTTTCTATCTGACTATGGAAGGAAGGCAGGTCATTGTCCTGGAAGCCTCTTCCACAGGGAGCGGGCAGACCTCCGGCACCACGGCAAAGATCACATCCCAGCACGGCCTGATCTATCAGAAACTGCTCACAGACCTCGGCGAAACTGCCGCGAAACTCTACGCCAGATCCAACCAGGAGGCTGTGGCGGATTATGAACAGCTCATCTCTTCCCGCCGCATCTCCTGCAGCTTTGAAAAAAAGCCTGCCTTCCTCTATACGATGGATCAGCCAGATGCTATCCATCTTGAAACCCTGGCAGCCAGACGGGCAGGAATTCCCGCTCTGGAGGTCACTGAGACCTCTCTGCCCTTTTCCGTAAAACGGGCTGTCCGCTTTCCTGACCAGGCCTGCTTTCAGCCCTTAAAATTCCTGGAAGCCCTTTCCTCCTCTGTGACGGTTTTTGAGCACACTCCCGTGACCAGTGTAAAGGATCATGTGCTTTCAACTCCCCACGGCCAGGTCACTGCCCGCAAGATCGTCTTTGCCTGCCATTATCCCTTTCCCCTGATCCCGGGGTACTTCTTCTTAAGGATGTATCAGGATCAGAGCTATGTTGTGGCCCTGGAGGGCGCGCCGGCTCTGGATGGGATGTATCTGGGCATTGATCCTGACGGGCTGTCCCTCCGGCAGGCTGACCCCTGGCTCCTCCTGGGCGGGCAGGGCCGCCGGGTGGGCATTCAAAAGCCGGATCCATACGGCGCCCTGGATTCCCGCGCCCGGCAGCTTTTCCCCGGGGCCAAGACCGCTCTTAAATGGTCTGCCCAGGACTGCGTAACCCTGGACTCCCTGCCCTACATCGGCCGCTTCTCCCGGCGCAAACCTGACTGGTATGTGGCTACGGGATTCGGAAAATGGGGCATGACCTTATCCATGGTATCTGCCCGCATGCTCACGGACCTGATCTGCGGACAACAGTCGCCCTATGAGTCCCTGTACTCGCCCTCCCGCTTCCGTCTCCGCCCCTCCGCCCCCAGGCTGGCCGTCCACGGGGCAGAGTCCGCCAAAGGGCTCATAAAAGGCATGGCAAACGGTGTTATGAGATGTCCCCACATGGGATGCCGCCTCACCTGGAATGCCGCAGAGTCCACCTGGGACTGCCCCTGCCACGGCTCCAGGTTCGACCGCCTTGGCCGTCTGATCACCGGACCCGCACAGATTTCCTGCCGCCGTCATAGACTGATACCATAATTACACCTACCGGAAAGGAGTTTTTATGGCTTGTTCCTATAATAACCAGCCTGCTGCCGGCATCCCGGTCCAGCAGGCAGCGGTCTATCCGTTCCAGTGCCCCAACACCCGTCCCGGCACTCTGGAACAGTCGCCTGTGGCTATGGCATATGTCCCGTGGCAGCAATGGCAGCAGACTTATTCTCTGGAAAAGGGATTCGAGAGAGGTACGATTTTCCCGGATCTTGATCTGACTTTCAATATGGGGAGGTGCCGTTAATGCCTGTATCTGACGCAAATCAGCTGTTATCTGTTATCAACCAAGCCAGCTTTGCCATGGATGATGTCCTCCTCTTTCTGGACACCCATCCATGCGACCAGGCGGCTCTCAATTACTATCAGTACGTCTCCAAGATCCGCAGGGAGGCCAAGGAGGCCTATGAGGCCAACTACGGCCCCCTGACAGTGGATCACGTTCATTCAAATCAGTATTGGACCTGGGTTCAGGGAAAATGGCCCTGGGAAGGAGGTAGAGCCGTATGTGGAATTATGAGAAACGCCTGCAGTATCCGGTAAATATCAGCCAGCCAAATCCTAAGATGGCACAGTTTATTATGAGTCAGTATGGCGGCCCCGACGGAGAGATGGGCGCCTCCATGCGCTACCTCTCCCAGCGCTACGCCATGCCTTACGATATCGGCAAAGCAGTGCTGACAGATATCGGTATGTCGGTATCGGTATTGCCCCTCCCGGCGGTCAGGCGCAGGGAGCCTCTTTCTGAATTACAGCCATCTCCAGTATCTCCACACAAAATCCCTCCCCCCTGCCCCGTGTCCTGAATTTCAATCTGATTCCAAAGGGAAGCTCTTTCAGCCATATGTCCAGCCTGTGATCAGGATATATGTAGATTTTCTCCAGCAATTCTCCACACAAGGTCTGGTTGGGCGCCTGAAAATCCATGATCTCGTGGATGGCCTCTGCGCACGGTTCCATGCTGTCGGTCTGCCCTGAGCGGATCTCAGCTTCCTTCCCCGCCTGCTCCAATTTTCTGGAAAGCGCGCTCAGCTTTTCTTCATACCAGGAATTCTGTTCTCTCAATTCCTCCCTGGAAATCACTCCCTCCAGGACAAGGTCCACCGCCCTTCTCTTTTTGCTGCTGATCGTCTCCATCTCTCTCCGGATTTTTTCCGTATCTGTCTGGTCGTCACGGGTTTTCTTCATCCGGCTGATTTCATGAAGGATTTCCCTTTTCAATCCTTCACGGCTGCCCGGGATATGGCTGACGCAGAATTTCACACAGAACAGCAGCGTCTCATTGTTGATCTGCTGATTTTTACACCCAATCCGCCCATTAGCTGTGTCATCTCTCCCCGCGCCCTGGTTCACGGCCGTATAACAGCGCCATGCCTGATACCTTGTTCCGTTTTTCAGATTTTTATAACGGCTCACGTATCGTTTCCCGCACACTCCGCAGTAAAGCTTTCCGCTGCACCAGTAGCGGCTGCTGTACCGTTTCTTCTCCCCGTCAGGCAATCCGCGGCTGTTCAGCGCTCTCTGGGTTCTCTCCCAGAGAGAGCGCTCAATAACCGGCTCATGGTGATCTCGCAGGTAAACCATTTCCTCCTCCCCGTGATTGTACTTTTTCTCATGGGTCAGATAGTCCGGCGTGATCGTCTTTTTCTGACACAGATCTCCCACATATTTTTCATTTCGAAGGATTCTCAAGATGGTCACATTGGACCAAAGGCTTGCCCTGGGCGGGCGGATGCCTTCCTCCAAAAGCTCCCTGGCTATGACGTGGGTCCCCTTTCCCTCATCCACATATTTGTGGAAGATTTTCCGCACAACCTGGGCTTCCTCCTCATTGATATACAGGTTCCCGTCCTTCACCTTGTATCCCATCAAGTCTCTTCCAAACACCACTCCCTGCTCCATGCGCCGCCTCTGGCCCCATTTGACCCGCTCAGAGGTCTTTCGGCTCTCCTCCTGGGCAATGCTGGCCATGATGGTGAGCCGCAGCTCCCCGTCCGAATCCCTGGTGTCGATATTGTCTATGGTAAATACCACGCCCACGCCCATCTCTTTCAGCTTCCTGGTGTAGGACAGGGCATCTACGGTATTCCTGGCAAAACGGCTCACTTCTTTGGTGAGGATCAAGTCTATGTTTCCATGGAAGGCATCCTCGATCATGGCGTTAAATCCTGCCCTCTTTTTTGTCTGGGTTCCGGTGATCCCTTCGTCATAATAAATATTGGTCAAGATCCAGCCATCCTGGTTCTCAATGTACTCTGTAAAATAATTCCTCTGGCTCACAAGGGAATTGGCCTGGTCATCCCGGTCCGTGGACACACGGCAGTAGGCGGCTGCCTTTACCTTTTTTGTCATCTGTCCACTTCCCATGATCCGATTCTGTCCAGCAGACAGGTCAGCTGGCTGCCTGTGATCAGATTCCTTTCATAGAGCTCCTTGTAAATGCCGCTTTTAAAGACTTTCTGAAACTTTGCCAATTGACTGACTGTCAATGTGATCTCCAACTGGAGCTCGTTCCCTCTCTTGGGGCTGTCTCCTTGACTGGTTTTTGGCATGAGAGGATTTCTCCTGAATATCTTTTTTCTAGTTTACGCGGGAAGGGGCTTGTCTTACGAATTTATTTTATATTTATTCCGTTCTGTCACCTGCCCCCAATCAGCACCTCCTTCCCCCGAAAAGCAAACCCATATTTACGGATCCTCTCCCGCAAAACTCCTTTTGCCGTCAGGGCTGTCTCATATCTCTTCTCTTCGATCTGCGCCAGTGCCGCCGCCACCGTGTCTTCCAGCCCTTTTTCTTTCCCAGGCTGGAAGACCTTAAATTCCATAATGATTCCATTATCTTTTGTGAAATCCACAGGCTCCAGCATCACATCGTACCGGCCAAATCCACTCTCCCGGTTGGAGGTCAGCACATAACGGCCGGACAATTCTACTGTCAGGCCTAGTACGAATCCATGGTAAAAGCGTTCCGGCTCTTCCGAAGACGGATTTTTACCAGAATCAAAATAGCTGAATGTCGTCATGGCTACTTTATTCATGTATTCATTCATGGCTTCCACATCATTGGCCAGCAAGGCCTTGATAAAGTTATTATAATTTCCGCCGCTCTGAGAAAACCATTCCTGGATCATGCCCTCAAACATCAGACATACTTCCCGGTTTGTCAGGGCCAGTGTGTAGTTCCAACGGCCTGTTCTCTGGCTGAGCTCTCTTCTGACCACCCTTAAATATCCGCCGGCCAGCAAAAGGCTCCAGATAGCATTCATTTTTACGGGCAGTTGATCATAGACAACCTGCTCATCCAATTCAATCTGCAGATGCCTTCCCAACAGCAGATCCTCAAAATCCTCTTTGACCTGCACATTTCCCTCACGGATCAGCCTTCCGGCCAAGCTGTTTGAGCTGGTGTTGGCCCAGTACATGCCTGCCTGTTTCTTATCCAGATAATTCAGGATCGACCAGGGATTGTACATGTCTTTGTTTCTTCCAAATGTAAAACCATCATACCAGGCCTTTACCTCCTGCCTCTGTTCCCACAGGCCATACTCAGCTAACGCGGCAAATACTTCCTTCTCTGTAAATCCAAAGCAATCGCTATATTTTTCAGAAGTTGTGGTGACGATCTCCAAGTTGTTTAAATCGGAAAATATGGATTCCCGGCTTACTCTCGTTATGCCTGTCATGACTCCCCGCTCCAGGTAAGGATTCGTCTTAAAAGCAGAGTTAAACAAATTCCGGGTGAAAGAAACCAGTTCTGCCCAATAGCCATTGACATAGGCCTCCTGCATGGGTGTATCGTATTCATCCAACAGAAGGATCACCTTTCTGCCATAATAATAGTACAAAAATCTCGACAGCCTGTGAAGCGCTATGGTTGCCTCAACCTCCGGCATATGGGCAGATATTTTTTGAAAATAGGATCTTTCTTCCTTTGACAGAAGATCTTGTTCCAGCAAAAAACGGTTGTCATTATACAAATCTGTGATAATCTGACAGATTCTGTGAACGGTTGCCTTGTAATCTTTCTCCTTCACATTGGCAAAGGAAATACTGATCACAGGATAGCTTCCCTGGAGTTCCTTAAATCTCTCATCTTCCCATATCTCAAGGCCCTGGAACAGATCCTCCCGCCCCGCATACCGCACAGAGAAAAATTTCTCCACCATGCTCATGGTCAATGTTTTTCCAAAACGCCTTGGGCGGGTGATCAATGTCACCTTATCCGCATTGTCCCACCATTCCCGGATAAATCTGGTTTTATCTACATAAAAGATGTTCTCCTGCCTTATCTCCTCAAAATCCTGATACCCGATCCCTGTTTTCTGCATACAGACGCCCCGTTCTTTTAAATTCTTTTTTGTATCATTTATCAGCTGTCTTTAGTATAGCGGATGGCAGGCGGAAATACAAATACTTTATAAAAATGACTTTCCGCCCAAACTTCTTGCAACTTCCCCAAATCTATACTATTATAAATTCATAGGATCGAGCAGGGGAGGCCTTTCCCCTACTCGCCGCGCCGGGGCGGGGCCGCGCAAGCGGCCATATTTCCTTTCCGCCCTGTGTGCATACATCCCTGGCCAAAGGCCGGGAGAACAAACAAGTCGCAGGAGGCTCAAATGAACTTTTTAGAGGAACGGATACAGAGAGACGGCATTGTAAAAGAGGGAAATGTCCTGAAGGTGGACACATTTTTAAACCATCAGATGGATATCAGGCTCTTCCGGCAGATGGGGGAAGAGTGGAAGAGGCGGTTTGAGGGCGTTTATGTCAACAAGATCCTTACCATTGAGGCGTCAGGCATCGGGATCGCGTGCATTGCGTCGGAATATTTTGACGCGCCGGTGGTGTTTGCCAAAAAATCCCAGAGCATCAATATCGACGGGGGCATGTACGTGGCGGAGGTGGAGTCTTTTACCCACAAATGCAGGAATCAGGTCATTGTCTCCAAAAAGTTTTTAGGCCCTGACGACCATGTGCTGATTATTGACGACTTTTTGGCCAACGGCTGCGCCCTGCAGGGGCTGATCTCCATCGTCTCCCAGGCAGGAGCGGTCTTAGAGGGGATCGGGATCGCCATTGAGAAGGGATTTCAGCCAGGAGGCCGCACCATCCGGAACTTAGGCTACCGTCTGGAGTCCCTTGCCATCGTGGAAAGCATGGACGCCGCAACGGGAAAGATCTGTTTCAGAGATCAGAGCCAGCCGGTTTAAGAGGGGATGCGCAGATGAAAAAGACAGCAGACATTGAAAATATCTATCAGCTGGAGGGAACGGTTCCTTTGGGAAAGGCCATCCCTTTCGGACTCCAGCATATCCTGGCCATGTTTGTGGCCAACATCGCGCCCATCATCATCGTGGCAGGAGCCAGCGGGCTGGAGACCTCCCAGAGCGCCATGCTGATCCAGAGCGCCATGATCATGGCGGGGATCGGGACCCTGATCCAGCTGTTTCCCGTGTGGAGGGCAGGCTCGGGGCTTCCCATTGTCATGGGGATCAGTTTTACCTTTGTGTCCGTCTTCTGCTACGTAGGGCCTGCCTATGGATATCCTGCCATTGTGGGCGCCGTGCTGGTGGGCGGGATCCTGGAGGGATTTCTCGGCCTGTTCGCCAAGTACTGGATCAAGTTCATCACCCCCATTGTGGCGGCCAGCGTTGTCACGGCCATCGGATTTTCCCTTCTGTCCGTGGGCGCGGCCTCTTTTGGCGGCGGAACCGGAAATGAGGGCTTTGGCTCTGCCTCCAACTGGGTCCTGGGAACCATAACCCTCCTGTGCTGCCTTGGGTTCAATATTTTCGCAAAGTCCTACTGGAAGCAGCTCTCTGTTCTCTTCGGCCTCGGGATCGGATATGTTGCGGCCTTCTGCATGGGCAAGGTGGATTTCTCTGCTGTCAGGGCAGCCTCCTTTGTGGCCCTGCCCGCTCTCCTTCCCTTTAAGCCTGTGTTTAACCTGAACGCCATCCTGTCCGTTGCCCTGATTTTTATGGTGTCTGCCACGGAAACCATAGGGGACACATCTGCCCTGGCCATGTCGGGCCTTGGCAGAAAGGTTACGGAGAAAGAGATCTCAGGCTCCCTGACCTGCGACGGCTTTGTCAGCTCCCTGTCATCCCTTTTGGGCTGCCTGCCCATCACCTCTTTCAGCCAGAATGTAGGGCTTGTGGCCATGACAAAGGTGGTAAACCGCTATGCCATCGCCACCGGCGCGGTGATCATGATGATCGCCGGCATCTTCCCTGTGTTCGGCGCCATCCTTGCAACCCTGCCGGATGCGGTCTTGGGGGGATGCACCATCATGATGTTCGGAACCATCGTCACAAGCGGGCTGCGGATGATCGCTGAATGCGGCTATTCCCAGAGAAATATCACCATCGCCGCCCTGTCCTTGAGCACAGGAATCGGCTTCACCCAGGTGCCCGAGCTGTTCGGAATCTTTCCCCAGCTCATCCAGACCGTTTTTGCCCAGAACTGCGTTGCCGTGGTATTTCTCGTGGCAGTAGTCCTGAATCTGGTGTTGCCAAAGGAGGCGCCCTCATGGCCACGATTTTAGAGACCCGTAATCTCACCAAGAGCTACAATTTGGAGCAGGAAAATGAATTCGAAGCCCTCCACGGCATCTCCTTTAAGGCGGAGGCCGGCGAATTTATCTGCGTCATGGGGCCCAGCGGAAGCGGGAAGACCACATTTATCAACAATATCTCCACCGTGGACTTTCCCACCAAGGGCCAGGTGCTCATAGACGGCATAAACATCCGCTCCATGACCTCCAATGAGCTGGGGCGCTTCCGCAGCCAGAACCTTGGATTTGTATTTCAGGAATTTAACCTTTTAGACACTCACACCCTGTATGAAAATATCGCCATGCCCCTGGCCCTGGCCAGGGTGAAAAAATCGGAGATCCGGCCAAGGGTGGAGGCCATGGCCAGGCAGATGGATATTGAGGGGATTCTCCGCAAATATCCCAGGGAGTGTTCCGGCGGCCAGCGCCAGAGGGGAGCCATATGCAGGGCGCTGATCATGAATCCCAAGATCATCATCGCCGACGAGCCCACGGGGAACTTGGACCGCCGCAATTCCAACGAATTTCTGGCCCTCATAGACAGGCTGAACCGGGATAAGGGCGTCACGATCATTATGGTAACCCACGACCCCCTGGTGGCCTCCTATTCCTCCAGGCTGGTGTACATAAAAGACGGGGTCATTGAACAGACCATTCTCCGGGAAAACATGACCCAGGAACAGTATTTTGAAAAAATCACGGAACTTAATGCCAGCGAATCGAGAGGATATTTAGAATGATCAGAACAGCTATGCGTTCTCTGAGAAAGGACTTGGACAGGGCAGGATTTTTCTGGATCGTGTTTGTCCTGTCCTCCATGTTCATGTTTCTGTTTTTCCACCTGGCCATGTCCGACGCCATAGGGGTCACATTGATCAACAGCAGCAATGACCTGCCCACCTATCTGACGGTTTTTAATGTGGGCCTGTGCATTGTGGTGATCTTTCTGGCAAATGACTTCTATGTAAAAAAGAAATCCGGGGATTTGGCGGTGATTCTCATCTGCGGCGGAACCTACGGGCAGCTGGTGGAATTTCTCCTGTTCCAGACAGGAATCCTGATGGCCCTTTCCATCCCTGTAGGCATCGGCCTGGGATATTTATGCTTTCCCCTTCTGGCCCTGGTGTTTTGGTCCATGTCCGGCTGCGAGGTGCGCCTTTCCTTCGGCCTTCAGCCCGTGGTCTTTACCGCCTGCGTCATAATCCTGGAGGTCTTCTGGTGCACCATGCTGAATCTGGGATACTCCTACCGGAACAGTATCCTCACTCTGCTCAAAGGCGAAGAGAAAATAAAACTGAAAACTCCCAAGCTGCTCACAGCCCCGGCCATCCGGTGGGTCTACCCTGCCCTGTATTTGGGATGCGCCGCCCTGGTCTACACCTGCAAGGATGCGCCGGAGAGGATGCTTTTGTGGGGATTCGCGGGAACCGCCGCCATGTGGGGCATGGTCAACAAGGCTGTGGTTCCCTGGCTGGAGAAGTCGGTGTCTGAAAAATGGATACACGACGGGGACAAGCTGGTCTACATGGGACTTTTTCGGGAAGATCTGAAGATGGCCAGACTGTATATCGCGCTCTTTATCTTCACCGCCAATATCCTCTGCGCCCTGATGGCGGGGACCGTCCGCAATTCGGGGGAATTTATGCTGTGCCTCCTGTCTTTTGCCCTCCTCATCCCTCTGCTGTCTCTGTCCCTAATGTTCCGCTTCGCCACAGAGGCCTCAGGGAGAAAGAAGCAGTTTGACACCTTAAACCGCATAGGGTACACCAAAGAACAGCTGCGGCGGATCAAGAACAGGGAGGTTCTGTGCCTGTACGGGTTCATCACAGCGGTCTCCCTGGTGTATATTGCCAATATCCTCACAGCCCTTGGAATCTTTCACCTGATTCCCAGCAGCATCGGCGCTGTCATCGCGGCTTTGTTCGCAGGCTCCATGGCAGTCTGCGGGGTCATCAGCAGTTTTCAGATACAAAACGCGGCGTAGTTCTCCATTTCGATACCGATATCGGTACCGAAGAACTGGCTCACTTGGAGATCGTGGCCGCCATCGTCCACCAGCTCACCAGAAACCTGACTCCGGAGCAGATTGAGGCCTCGGGCTTTGGCCCCTACTATATCGACCACACCACCGGCATCTGGCCTCAGGCCGCCGGAGGCGTGCCCTTCAATGCATGCGAGTTCCAGTCCAAGGGGGATCCCATCACGGATCTTTTTGAGGATATGGCCGCGGAGCAGAAAGCCCGCACCACCTACGACAACATCCTCCGTGTGGTGAAGGACCCGGAGGTCCGGGATCCGATCCTCTTCCTGAGAAAGAGGGAGATCGTCCATTTCCAGCGCTTCGGAGAAGCTCTCCGCGATGTCCAGGACCACCTCAACAGCCGCAACTTCTACGCCTTCAACCCTGCCTTTGACAATTCTCAGGGAAGCTGTACCCAGGCGTAGGCTTTTCGTCCGCCAGACTTTTTGGGCATGTCAAGGCCCGTGTGCACAAAAAAGGCGCTGCCCATGAGGGCCGCGCCTTTTTTGTCATATGCCGCATCGTCAGCTGTCACTCAAAATAGTCTAAGGGATCTACCTTATTTCCCTGGTGCTCCAACTGGAAGTATACATTGCTCCCTTCCACGGAATAATACTTGGTAGGCTCCGCCACGTACCCCAGGATCTGTCCTGCCTCAAGGTACTCGTTCTCCACCACCTGCACTTCCTTTAACTGGCCGCAGGTGGCTGTAAAGTCATTTCCCAGATCCAGGACCACGAAGTTGCCGATCTCCTCGTTAGAGCTGACCGCCACCACTCTGGCGTTGGCAGGAGCCGCCACGGGCTGGCTCACCTCTGCCTGGATTACAACGCCGGGATTTACCTGGTACTGTTCCAGAGTCGGGAAATAGATGGTGGTGTCCATGCTGTAGTCCAGCAGGATATTGCCCATCACCGGCCACGCCATACGGCTGGTATCGGAAAAATCCAGCACCAGGGACACTGCGTTCTCAAGTCCGGAATCCACCGCGGCGGCCTCCGGCTGGCTTGCCACGCCGGTTTTCCCGCTTTCTTCCCCGGCGCCCTCAGATCCTTTCGCCAGCTGGGGGCTTTCTGTCTCTCCTTTGTCCGTCTTGCCGGTGTCTGTCCTGCTGTCTGAGGCAGTCACCATCTGTTCTCTCTGAGCATCGGCGGTTCCCGCCACCTGGTCCGTACTCCCGGCCCCCTCCTCATCTGCAATTATTGTCCCCTCCAGATTTTCCATGTAGGGATTCTCCTCCCCTGGGACATTTCCTCTTTGAATGGTAACCACGCCTGCTGCGGCAACAATAGTCAGCAGGCCCAACACCAACATGACAAGAAACAGCTTGTCCTTGAACATTTGATTGAATTTCTCTTTCACCGTTTATCACCTCGGTACTATTCTTACCAAAGGCGCCGGAGTTATTCATTGTCCTCCTCAAATAATTTCGATATTTTTATATCCCTGTAATAGTATTCCAGGATCTCCTCAGCTTTCATGCCGGCTGCCGCTTTTTTGTGGGCCCCGTACTGGCTCATGCCGTACCCGTGTCCCTGGCCCCGGCATACTGCCCTGACATTCCCCTCGTATCCTTCTAAGGTAAAATCCGCCGAGGGAAGTCCCAGAGCCATGCGCACCGATTCTCCGTCAAAACTGTGGCTGCCGATCTGGATCTGGGTCACGTACCCCGCGTCGTCCCTTGCGATCAGCTGGATGGAGTCTGGGATCTGCTCCTGGGTCACATTTTCTCCTCCCTTTATCTGGCGGATTCTGTCCGTAAATTCTCCCGCTGTCCAGATGTCCACTGTGAGATAACCGTCCGACTCTAAGTCCTCCTGGCTGTCCACGGACCCAAGGTAGGGATGTCCCTGGTCTCCTTCCCTGGTCTGTCCTCCGCTGCACCGATGGAACAGGGGCTCTATGCATTCCCCCTCCCACTGTATCACCAGCCCCTCTGTCTCCTCCACGGCCCGACGGATTTTCTGATAATACTCCAGAAATTTAGGCTTGCCCCACATTTTTTCCATCTGGCTCTCCTCTAAGAAGTCCACATTCAGTTCTTCCTGGCTGATCTCGGTCCTGTCCTCCATCTGGCGGTACACAGAAGTTCTGGCAATAATGGCCTGGGCCTTTAAGGCTTCCTCCTCATAGTCCGCCGGCATCTGCCTGGCCACAACACCCACCAGATATTCCTCTGCATCCACGTACCCCTGCCTGTCTAAACGGATCTGCCTGCCGCTTAAAAACTCCCCTCTCTCGGAACTCTCAAGCCCCTTTATGGTCCCCCTCAGAGCCAGGGTAGCCACATAGGGAAACATCACTGCCAGTACACAAAACATGAAAAATCTGCGCATAAAAAATCCCCCTCTTCACTATCTCTATGAAGAGGGGGCGCAGATTATTTATGATTTTACATTTACCTCGATCTTATCCAGATGCCACAGCTCGTCCACATATTCACGAATGGTTCTGTCAGAGCTGAACTTGCCTGCGCAGGCCACGTTGAGCATGGCCGCCCTTGCCCACCACGCCTTATCGCGGTAAGCCTTGTCCACCCGGTCCTGAGTCTCCGCGTAGGAGGCAGAATCGCCCAGGATAAAGTAGGTATCCGCCTTGTCCATGGCATTGCCGCTTAACAGAGAATCGTAGATATCACGGAACAGGTTGGGGTTCTGGGGGGAGAAGGTGCCGTCGATCAGCATGTTCATGACCCTGCGGATCCTCTCGTTCCCGTTGAAGATGTCAATGGGATAGTATCCCCCCTTCTTCTCGTAGTTGATCACCTGGTCGGCGGACATGCCGAAGATAAACGCGTTCTCTTCTCCCACTTCCTCCACAATCTCTACGTTGGCGCCATCCATGGTCCCGATGGTCAGGGCGCCGTTGAGCATAAACTTCATGTTTCCGGTGCCTGAGGCCTCCTTGCTGGCTGTGGATATCTGCTCGCTGACATCGGCGGCGGCAAAGATGATCTCCGCGTTGCTGACGCGGTAATCTTCGATAAATACCACCTTGATCTTGCCCTGGATCTCCGGGTCGTTATTCACCACGTCGGCCACGGCGTTGATCAGCTTAATGGTCAGCTTCGCTCTCTTATAGCCGGCAGCTGCCTTGGCTCCGAAGATATAGGTTCTGGGGATCACATCCAGGTCCGGGTCATCCTTCAGACGGTTGTACTGATGGATCACCTGAAGGATGTTCATCAGCTGCCTCTTGTACTCATGAAGCCTCTTTACCTGCACGTCAAAGATGGAGTTGGGATCCACGTCGATCCCGTTGTTTTCTTTAATATATTTGGCCAGGCGGAGCTTATTCTGATACTTGATCTCCATAAATTCCTTCTGGGCCTGGGGATCATCCACATATTTCTTAAGGCCGGCGATCTGGGACAGATCGGTTATCCAGGCATCGCTTCCCAGCTTTTTGGTAACCCATTCAGCCAGAAGGGGATTGCCGTGAAGGAGGAACCGCCTCTGGGTAATGCCGTTGGTCTTGTTGTTGAACTTCTCCGGCATCATCTGATAGAAATCTTTCAGCTCCTGATTCTTTAAGATATTCGTGTGGAGCCTTGCCACTCCGTTGACGGAAAAGCTGCCTACAATGGCCAGATGGGCCATGCGGACCTGGCCGTTGTAGAGGATGGCCATCTTCTCCACCTTTCTCTCGTCCCCTGGGTACATGTTGCGGATCTGGGCCTCAAACCGCCGGTTGATCTCCTCCACGATCTGATAGATACGGGGAAGGAGCTTGGAGAATAAGTCGATGGGCCATTTCTCCAAAGCCTCTGACATGATGGTGTGGTTGGTGTAAGCGCAGGTCTTGGTTGTGATCTCCCACGCCTCCTCCCAGGTCAGACCCTCGTCATCCAGAAGGATCCTCATAAGCTCCGGCACTGCCACGGTGGGGTGGGTGTCGTTCAGCTGAAACACCACCTTCTCGTGCAGCTTGTGGATATCGTCGTGGTTTCTCTTATATTTTTTCACAGCCCGCTGTACGCTGGCGGAGATGAAGAAATACTGCTGTTTTAACCTCAGTTCCTTGCCTGTGTAGTGGTTGTCGTTGGGGTAGAGCACATCGCAGATAATCCTTGCCAGGTTCTCCTGCTCCACCGCCTTCTGGTACTCGCCCTTGTCAAAACTGTCCAGGCCAAAGGTGTTCATGGGCTTGGCATCCCAGATCCTCAAGGTGTTCACCACATTGTTGCCGTAGCCCACAACGGGAAGGTCATAGGGCACGGCCAGAACGGACTGATAGCTTTCCTGAACAAACTTCTGTTTCCCATCCTCCCAGATAGCGGAAACCTTGCCTCCGAATTTTACTTCCTGGGCATACTCGGCGTTGCACACTTCAAAGGGGTTGCCGTCCTTTAACCACTCGTCGGGAATCTCCATCTGGTAGCCGTCCTCGATCTTCTGTTTGAACATGCCGTAGTGATAGCGGATGCCGCAGCCGTAGGCCGGATAGCCCAGGGTTGCCAGGGAGTCCAAAAAACAGGCTGCCAGACGGCCCAGGCCGCCGTTTCCAAGAGCCGGGTCCGGCTCCTGGTCCTCGATCAGGTTCAAATCCACCCCCATCTCATCCAGAGTTTCCTTGATCTCTTTCTGAGCGCAGAGGTTGATGATGCTGTTGCCCAGGGCACGCCCCATGAGGAACTCCATGGACAGGTAGTAGACCATCTTGGCATCGCTTCTCTCCATCTCCTTGAAGGTCGCGATCCACCGGTCCACGATAATGTCTTTCACCGCGTGGGCCACTGCCTGGAACATCTCCTTGGGAGTCGCCTCCTCCAAGCTCTTCCGGTAGGTATTCTTGATGTAGTAGATAATCGAGCGCTTGAATTCCTCCTTGTTAAACTGAGGCTTCTTCACTTCTGTCGGCATTGCTGCTGTCTCTGTGTTCATGATTAGTGTCTTCCTCCTTTTTGGGTACTGTTTTCTCTACTCCAAGTGTAACACTTTCTCCGTTAATATTCCAGTCTTTTGTATAGCCTTCCAGTTGTCCTATAATAATCTCCTCGGCCAGAACATCGGAGCTGATATCTGTTTCATAAGCCTTCATAAGGCCTGCCAGCTTTTCATTGCCCTGCTCATAGACACGGATATGGTCCACAACCTCAAATCCTGCCTCTTTCCTCATGGTCTGGATCTTGCTCACAAGCTCCCTGACAAATCCTTCCTCCACAAGCCCGGGAGTCAGGTTGGTGTCCAGCACCACGGTGACCGTGTTGTCCGCCTCCGTCACGTAGCCTTCTTTCTGAGACATGTCGATCAGCAAGTCTTCCTCTGACAGAACCACCTCGGTCCCGTCGAAATCAAAGGTCAGGCTGCCCGTGGCCTTCAGGGTATCCATAGCCTGGTTGCCGTCCACCTCTGATAAAGCTTTCCGGATATTGTTAAGCTGCCTGCCGTATTTGGGACCCACGGTCTTTAACTGGGGCTTGAAAGTGTAGGTGGTGAAATCCCGCACATCCTCTGTGAAGGTCACCTTTTTCACGTTCAGCTCCTCCTCAATGATCTCCACGTAGAACCGGGACAGCTGACTGGGCGCCTTCACGAACATCTGGCTGATGGGCTGCCGGTTCTTTAAATTGGCGTTGTTTCTCGCCGCCCGGCCCATAACCACGATCTTTAACACCTCATCCATATCGGTCTCCAGATCCTTGTGGATCCATTCCTCCCGAACCGCCGGGAAATCGCACAGATGGATGCTCTCCGGCGCGGTCTTGTCCACCTTGCGCACCAGGTTCTGATAGATGGACTCGGTCATAAAGGGAATCATGGGCGCCGCCGCCCTGCACACATCCACCAGGGCCGTGTACAGCGTCATGTAAGCGTTGATCTTGTCCTGCTCCATCCCCTTGGCCCAGAATCTCTCCCTGCTCCTTCTCACATACCAGTTGCTCATGTCATCCACAAAGTTCTGGAGAGCCCTGGCCGCCTCCGGAATCTGATAGTTTTCCAGGCAGCTGTCCACATCCTTCACAACACTGTTTAACTTGGACAGAAGCCACCTGTCCATCACGGGAAGCTTGTCATACTCAAGGCTGTACTTTATGGGATCAAAATCGTCGATGTTGGCGTACAGCACAAAAAATGCATAGGTGTTCCACAGGGTGCCCATAAACTTTCTCTGGCCCTCTGTCACGGCCTTGCCGTGGAAGCGGTTGGGCAGCCAGGGAGCGCTGTTAATATAGAAATACCAGCGGATGGCGTCGGCGCCGTAAGTCTTTAAGGCGTCAAAAGGATCCACCGCGTTGCCCTTGGATTTGCTCATCTTCTGGCCGTTCTCATCCTGGACATGGCCCATCACGATCACATTCTTGTAAGGCGCCTTGTTGAAGATCAGAGTGGAGATGGCCAGCAGGGAATAGAACCACCCTCTGGTCTGGTCCACGGCCTCGGAGATAAAATCGGCTGGGAACTGCCGCTCAAACAGCTCCTGGTTCTCAAAGGGATAGTGGTGCTGGGCAAAGGGCATGGCTCCGGAATCAAACCAGCAGTCGATCACCTCCGGCACCCTCCTCATCTCCCCGCCGCACTCCGGGCAGGTGATAGTCACATTGTCGATAAAGGGCCGGTGCAGCTCGATATCCTCCGGGCAGTTCCTGGACATGGATTTTAACTCCTGGATGCTGCCCACGGAGTGCTGATGGCCGCACTGGCACTCCCAGATATTTAACGGGGTTCCCCAGTAACGGTTCCGGCTGATGCCCCAGTCCTGGACATTCTCCAGCCAGTCGCCGAATCTTCCCTTTCCGATGCTCTCGGGGATCCAGTTGATGGTGTTGTTGTTGCGGATGAGATCCTCCTTTACCGCTGTCATATTGATGAACCAGGACTCTCTCGCATAGTAGATGAGAGGAGTGTCGCATCTCCAGCAGTGGGGATAGCTGTGCTCGAAGGCAGGGGCGGAAAACAGCAGATTTTTCTCCTCCAGGGCTTTCAGCACCAGGGGATCCGCCTTTTTCACAAACACGCCCTCCCAGGGAGTCTCCTTTGTCATGTTGCCCTTGGCGTCCACCAGCTGTACAAAGGGCAGGTCATACTTTTTCCCAACCTTGGAGTCATCCTCGCCGAATGCCGGGGCGATATGGACCACGCCGGTGCCGTCGGTCAAGGTGACATAGTTGTCGCACACCACATAGAACGCTTTTTTGCGCTGCTTCTCACAGATCGCCGCGGCGCAGTCAAACAAGGGCTCGTATTCTTTATATTCCAGTTCTTTTCCAGTGTAAGTCTCAAGGATCTCGTAGGCCGGGGCGCCGCTCTCCTTGTCTGCCAGCCCTCCCAGCACAGAATCCAGGAGAGCCTGGGCCATATAGTAGGTGTAGCCGTCCGCCGCCTTCACCTTGGCATAGGACTCGTCAGGGTTCACGCACAGTCCCACATTGCTGGGAAGGGTCCATGGCGTGGTGGTCCAGGCCAGGATGTAGGCCTCCTCCCCTTTTACCTTGAACCTTGCGATGGCGGACCGCTCCTTCACATCTTTGTAACCTTGGGCAACCTCGTGGCTGGACAGGGGGGTACCGCATCTGGGGCAGTAGGGAACGATCTTAAAGCCCTTGTACAGCAGGCCTTTTTCCCAGATCTTCTTCAGCGCCCACCACTCCGACTCGATATAATCGTTGTGATAGGTTACATAAGGGTCATCCATGTCTGCCCAGAAGCCCACGGTGGAGGAAAAATCCTCCCACATGCCTTTATACTTCCACACGCTCTCCTTGCAGTGGGCGATAAACGGCTCCAGACCGTACTCCTCGATCTGCTCCTTGCCGTCCAGACCCAGCATCTTCTCCACTTCCAGCTCCACCGGAAGACCGTGGGTGTCCCATCCGGCCTTTCTGGGCACCATATACCCCTTCATGGTGCGGTATCTGGGAATCATATCCTTGATGACCCTGGTGAGCACATGGCCGATGTGGGGCTTGCCGTTGGCCGTGGGCGGGCCGTCATAAAACATATACGTAGGGTGCCCCTCCCGGCTCTTGATGCTCTTTTTAAAGATATCATGATCCTTCCAGAACTGCTCTACTTCCTTTTCCCTCTCCACAAAATTCAGATCCGTGGAGACTTTGTCATATTTTGACATATAAACCTCCGTTCTTTTTTGAAAGTTCCGCCGCCGGATAAGCGGCATGCATTCAGGTATGCCAAGTGCGCCGCTTTAGCGGCAACCTCCGCTGCACGGGCCTGTGCAATCGAGCAGGGAAGGTCTTTCCCCCTACTCGCTGCGCTGGGGCGGGGCCGCGCAAGCGGCCACATTTCCTTTCCGCCCCGTGCGCATAAAAAAAACCTCCTCCCCGTAATGAGGACGAAGGCTGCTTCGCTGTACCACCTATTACATCACATCTGCATACAGATCCCATGGGAAGCCCGGCAGCCTGCCTTTTCGGGGACAGACAATTCTCTTTTAGCTCCTCAGTTCAATATATGAGTTCCCGGTAACGGCGGAAAACCGGCAAAACCTACACAGGGAATCCCCTTTCAGCCCGCGACTCCGAAGTGATCTTCATCTCTGCCCTACTTGTACCGGTCTTCCACCTGCCGCCGGCTCTCTGGAACGTTCCTGACAGGACTACTGTCTTCTTCTGCGTCTTTTTCTTTAATTATTATAGTGACAGACGCCTGGGTTGTCAAGAAAAAGTATTTGTTATTTTTTTAACAATACCTTTGTGTTTTCCGGATTTTATGGTATACTCTCATAAAACGTCCCCTGAGAAGCGGGATCCGACGAACTGGCAGGTGCCCCTCTGCGGCGCGTGCCGATACCTAGATAAAAGGAGGAAAACCTGGCATGGCAGAACGGAATCTGACATTACTTACCGACCTGTATGAGCTGACGATGATGCAGGGATATTTTAAAGAAAAGGATGCCAATGAAACTGTGATCTTTGACGCTTTCTACCGCAGCAACCCCAACAATAACGGGTATTCGATCTGTGCCGGTCTGGAGCAGGTCATTGATTACATCAAAAATTTACACTTTGAGCAGGAGGATATCGACTATCTTCGCTCTACAGGACTGTTTGGAGAAGATTTTCTGGAATATTTAAAACAGTTCCATTTTTCCGGGGATATCTACGCGATCCCGGAAGGCACGGTGATCTTTCCCAGAGAGCCTCTGGTCAAAGTGATCGCGCCCATCATGGAGGCTCAGCTGGTGGAGACGGCGCTCCTAAATATCATCAATCATCAGAGCCTGATTGCCACCAAGACCGCCAGAGTCATCTACGCCGCCCAGGGAGACGGGGTTATGGAATTCGGCCTGCGCCGTGCTCAGGGCCCTGACGCGGGCATCTACGGGGCCAGAGCCGCCATGATCGCCGGCTGCATCGGAACCTCCAACGTATTGGCAGGGCAGCTGTTTGACGTCCCTGTAAAGGGAACCCACGCCCACAGCTGGATTATGAGTTTCCCCGACGAGCTCACGGCCTTCCGTACATACGCCAGGCTCTACCCCACTGCCTGTATCCTTCTTGTGGACACCTATGACACCCTGAAATCCGGCGTTCCCCACGCCATCCAGGTATTCCGGGAGATGCGGGAAGCGGGGATCCCCCTCACCTTCTACGGCATCCGCTTAGACAGCGGCGACTTAGCCTATCTGTCCAAAGAGGCCAAGAAGATGCTTGACAGCGCGGGATTCCCCGATGCGGTCATCTCCGCCTCCAATGACCTGGATGAAAACCTGATCAGCAGCTTAAAGCTCCAGGGCGCTGCCATCAACTCCTGGGGCGTGGGCACCAACCTGATCACCTCCAAGGACTGCCCGTCCTTCGGCGGCGTGTACAAGCTGGCGGCCATCAAAGACAAGACCACGGGCCAGTTTATCCCCAAGATCAAAGTCTCGGAAAATGCCGAGAAGATCACCAACCCGGGGAACAAAACCATCCGCAGAATCTACAACAAGGATACGGGAAAGATCATCGCCGACCTTATCTGCTTAGTGGACGAAAAGTACGATCCGGACAGCTCCCTTCTGCTCTTCGACCCTGTGGAGACCTGGAAAAAGACCCACTTGGCCCCCGGAAGCTATGTGATGCGGGAGCTGATGGTCCCGGTATTCCTAAACGGAAAATGCGTCTATGAGTCTCCAAAGGTCATGGAGATCCAGAAATACTGCAGGCAGGAGCTTGCCACCCTGTGGGAGGAATCCCGGCGTCTGGAGTATCCCCACCGCACCCATGTGGATCTCTCCATGCCTCTGTGGAAGATGAAAAACCAGCTGCTGGACCAGGTATCCCGGGAAGCGCAGTAGGCGGTTCACTCGTTTCGTATGGCGGCCAGGGGGCTCAGCCTCATGGCCCTCAGAGACGGGAAGAAGCCTGCCACCATGCCCACCAGGATGGCAAACCCGATGGCTGACGCGGCCAGCCACAGGGGAATCCTGGAGATATCGCCCTCAATGCCCATCATGATCTGACCGATGCCTAAGTAATTGTTCATCACATAGGACACGGTAAAGCTGATGATCAAACCGATCACTCCTCCCATGAACCCGATAAAACCGGACTCTATGAGGAACATGTTGCGGATGTTGCCCATGTCGCAGCCCAAGACCTTGATCACCCCGATCTCCTTGGTTCTCTCGTAGATGGACATCATCATGGTGTTGGCGATGCCGATGGCTGCCACAAACAGGGAGATGGCGCCGATTCCCCCTAAGACCAGCTGGATGACATCGTAGGTCTGCTGGGACTGTTCGATCCACTGCATCTGGCTGTCAGCCTGATAGCCCATATCGATCAAGGTCTGCTGCACGTCGGTCACATTGCTCATCTCGTCCACAAACACCACTGCCTGTTCATAGATAAAATAGGGATAAGGCTTTCCCTTTTTGTTGGTGGGCTGGTCGGGAATGGGGTTTTTCTTGTAGATCTGCCTCAGCTGGGTCTTTAGGGCATCGATGTCCGTGTACACCGAATAAGCGTAGGAGTTGTAGTCGTCGATGCCGCCCTCCACCACTCCCGCGGCGTTGATCATATATTTTTTCGGAGGCTTTGTCTGGTTCTCCCCTCCGCCCTGGGACTGGTAATAGGCGCTGGTGTCAAAGATCACGAACATGGGCTTGTTCATGTAATCGATATCCGCCAGTTCCCCTGTATCCCAGTACCCTTCTCCGGTCTTGCTGTTGCTGAACCTCTGGATGATCCAGTTTCCGTAGATCAGCTTCATCTCATCTCCCTCTTCCGGCACCTGTCCCTGGCCTAAGGGGATCCTCTTTAAGTATTCCCGGCTCACCCCCACGATGTTCACGTTGGCCTCGTAGATCCCCTGCTTCATGATCACATAGGTGGACAGCATGGGGGACACTGCCGTCACATGGTCCAGGCGCTCAAACTGCCCCAGCACCTCGTCGGTGAGATAGTTTGGCTCCGAATCCCCCGACGACCCGCCGTAGTAGCTGTCGGAATAGATGGAGATGGTGGTCATGTCCCCGTAGGAGGCGTACTGCTCCAGCATCAGGGCGTTGAGGCCGATCCCTAAAGACACCATGATCACCACCGACGCCACGCCGATGATCACCCCCAGCACGGTCAGGGCCGTGCGCAGCTTCCGCCGCCTTAAATTATTGACGCTCATGGTGAGCAGATCAAGAAATCTCATCGCCTAAATCATCCTCTTCCTGCTGGGCCTTTTTCTTCTTTCTCCTGCGAATCACAAGAAACGCCGCCAAAACTACGGCCGCCGCGCCTCCTGCCCCAATCTGCACCTTATACTTTCCAAAGAAGGAGTTATCCTCCGCGGGCGCCTCCGGCATTCCTCCCGTCTCTATGTCCAGACCCGGATCTTCCTCCATGGCCTCCGTGACAAAGAGGGACAGTTCCTTCTCCACCGCGGGCTGCACTTCCCCGCTCTCATCCTCGTAGGTGATCAGGACCTTGATTTTTCCGTCATCCATGGTTGGGGCTATGGCCGACAGCATCACATCCACGTTCCCCGTCTCTCCGGGCTTAATATTCCCCACATAGGTGTCCGTGGGCTGGATGGAGTCTGCCTCAAATGCCGCCATCACGTTGTACAGCATCACTTTTCCCGTGTTGTTGATGGGGAACATGATATTGCTCTCAGAGCCCACTGTGACGCTGTCCGGCATCACCTCCATGGTTCCGGTGTTCAGTCTGGCGATCTGACGCACAGGGATGTCGATGGTCACGGACTCCGACGCGTTCTTAAATTCCGGGCTGTCGTAGGTCTCCTTGATGGTCAGGGCGTAGGACCTCTGGTCAATGCCTGCCCTTGACAGCATGTCAACCGACAGCTCCGCCACCTCCCCGGCTCCTAAGGAATTGACCACCACCGACGAGGAGCCGGACTCTGTGGTGAAGATGGAGCTGTTCTCCACCTTCTCCGACTCCAAAGTAAACAGGATATTGCTGGCCGCGATGCTGGCGGAAGCGTTCTTCATGCGGAGGATCAGACGGAAGGGCTCTCCCGCTATGATGGTCTCCGGGATGGTCTCAAAGCTGTCCACCACGATCCTGGCCTTTGTCCTGTCGTTCTCGTTGAACTCCCCGTTGGTGTCCTCCTTCTCCTTGTTCCTGACATGAACCCAGAAGCTTTCTTCATCCTTCATGATCTGGCCCGTGGCAGTCTCCCGGTACCGGATCTCAAACTTGATGGGATAGTAGCCTGTATAGGCCTCGGAGCGGATCCCCATGCTGTAGGGCAGCTCCACCACCTCGCCCGGCTGGATCTTCTCAAAATTCCTGTCATAATTTCCTTCATTGATGTCAAAAGGGAACACGGTGCTGTCTTTGTCCAGCACCATGACCACGCTCACATCCCTGGCCTCGGAGAGGCCGTTGTTGCGCATGTTGATGGTAAAATTCATGGCCTCAGGATAATTTCCTCTGGGAGTGGCCTGACCTTCCCCCAGCACAAAGCCCACCTCCTTGTCGTCTTCCTCCTCGTCGTCCTCATCTCCCGTGGGCTTGGTGATCCAGAGGTTTACATACTCTGTGGTGGTGGCTTTGTTGTCCCTGCTGCTGACCTCGATCTCCACCGAATAGTACCCCTCCGGCAGGTCCGCCCTGACCATGGCGGGCAGGGAAACGCTTCTGGAGGAATGCTTCTTGACCGTGCCCACATGCTTAGGCTCAAAGGTCCCCGCGGTCACCTCAAAGGGAAATATGTACTCCCCCTCCGCGCCGGGGCTGGCTATGTAGGAGGAGCTGTTGTAGATATTCACTTCCACATCCTGCCAGTCCTCTTCCGTGTTGTTCTGCAAAATAAAGGAAACCGTCATCCGCTTTCCCGTCTTCCCTTTGGGAATTGTCTTGGAGATGACGATCTCGTTGTTGCTGGTGTCGATCAGCTCCGCCCTGGCGGAAACCGGGGGCAGGGCCACAGAGATCACCGCAAATGCCATTAGAAAAGCAAGGCCCCTGATTATCATCATTTTCTTCATCACTCTATCTCTTCCTCCTGGTTATGGTATCGGACGCGCCGCTTTCGCGGCACCTGCCAATTCGTCGGAAGGCATCCTAAAAATGCTGCGCATTTTGCCTTCCTCCTGGTTATGGTATCGGCACGCGCCGCTTTCGCGGCACCTGCCAATTCGTCGGAAGGCATCCTAAAAATGCTGCGCATTTTGCCTTCCTCCTGGTTATGGTATCGGCACGCGCCGCTTTCGCGGCACCTGCCAGTTCGTCGAAAGGCATCCTAAAGAAATGCTTCGCATTTGCCTTCCTCCTCTTCATGGTGGCACTCCTCTATCTTAAAAATCTTGCCGTCAACAATGTGGAACTGCCGGTCAGCGTAGGACGCTAAATGGTTGTCGTGGGTGACCATCACAAGGGTCTGGTTCTGTTCCCTGACAATCCGGCGCATCAGCTTTAAAATCTCCATGGTGGTCTTGGAGTCCAGATTGCCCGTGGGCTCATCGGCGAATATAATCTTCGGATTCACCGCCAGGGCCCTGGCGATGCCCACCCTCTGCTGCTGGCCTCCCGACATAGCGTTGGCCATGTGGTTCATCTGCTTCTCAAGCCCCACAAGCTTTAAATACTTTTTGGCGATCTCGTTCCTCTTACGCCTCGGCATCCCGCGAAAGGACAGGGGCAGGGCCACATTCTCCACAGCGTTCAAGGTCTTTAACAGATTATAGGACTGAAAGATAAAACCCACCTTCTGCCGGCGGAAGGCCACCAGCTCGTTCTCCTTCATCTTCTCGATATGAACCCTGTCGATGACGATCTCGCCCTTGGTGGGCTTCTCCAGGCCTGCCAGCATGTTGAGAAGGGTGGACTTTCCTGACCCCGAGGGCCCTACAATGGCGCAGAACTCGCCCCGGTACATAGTAAAATCCACGCCGCCCAGAGCGTACACCTTCGTCTCCCCCACCCGGTAGACCTTGTACAGGTTCTTTACCTGTATGATGGGCATCCGCTCCCCCTGGGGGCTCTTACCGCCAATATCCGGTATCTTCAATCCCTCCGCCATGTTCTCTCCTCTCTTCCTCCCCGCGCCGCAGCCCAGGGCAAAACATATCTATATCTTACAACCTGTCTCCTGGTTTGTCCCATAAATTATTCTTAATGTTCTTTAAGGTTTTCTTACACCCAGGGATATGAGTTTTTTTGAAAAAAACAGTAGAAATCTCCCGGCGGATTAGATATAATGGGGTCAGCGTAAAACAATCAAGAAAAGGAGAACCCCATGAGACATCTGTTAAACCCTCTAGACTTCTCCGTGGAAGAGATTCAGAACCTTCTGGATCTGGCTGCGGATATTGAGCATGATCTCCCCGGATATGCCCATGTTTGTGACGGTAAAAAGATTGCTACTTTATTTTATGAGCCAAGCACCCGAACTCGTCTGAGTTTTGAAGCCGCTATGTTAAATCTTGGCGGCAGTGTTCTTGGCTTTTCTTCTGCCGCCTCCAGCTCCGCGGCCAAAGGCGAGAGCGTGTCCGACACCATCCGCATGATCTCCTGCTACGCGGACATCTGCGCCATGCGCCACCCCAAAGAGGGCGCTCCCCTGGTAGCCTCCCTCCACTCCTCCATCCCGGTGATCAACGCCGGAGACGGCGGCCACCAGCACCCCACCCAGACCCTGACCGACTTAATGACCATCCGCTCCCTCCTTGGCCGCTTGGATAACATGACGGTAGGTCTGTGCGGGGATCTGAAGTTCGGCCGCACCGTCCACTCCCTGATCAATGCCCTGGTCCGCTACCCCAACGTAAAGTTCGTCCTCATCTCCCCGCCGGAGCTTCGGGTCCCTGAGTATATCCGGGAAGATGTGCTTAAGGCCAACAACATCCCGTTCCAGGAGGTGGGAAATTTAGACGAGGCCATGCCCCAGCTGGACATTTTGTACATGACCCGGGTCCAGAGGGAGCGCTTCTTCAACGAGGAGGACTACATCCGCTTAAAGGACTGCTACATCCTGGACAAGGCCAAGATGAAGCTTGCCAAGGAGCACATGTTTGTCCTTCACCCCCTCCCCAGAGTCAACGAGATCTCCGTGGAGGTGGACAATGACCCGAGAGCAGCCTATTTCCGTCAGGTACAGTATGGAGTGTATGTCCGCATGGCCCTGATCATGACATTGCTGGAGGTGAAAAAACCATGTTAAATATCAGCGGATTAAAAGAAGGAATCGTGTTAGACCACATCCAGGCAGGCAAGAGCCTTGACATCTACTATCACCTGGGGTTGGACAAGCTGGAGTGCGAAGTGGCCATCATCAAGAATGCCAGGAGCAGCAAAATGGGCCGCAAGGACATCATCAAGATCGAGGGCGCCTTAGACCAGCTGGACCTGAAAGTCCTGGGCTACATTGACCACAATATCACCGTCAACATCATAAAAGACAACCGGATCGTGGAGAAAAAAGCATTAAAGCTCCCCAAAAAGATCACCAATGTGATCCAGTGCAAAAATCCCCGGTGCATCACCTCCATCGAACAGGAGCTCCCCCACGTGTTCTACTTATCCGACGAAGCCACGGAGACCTACCGGTGTCTGTACTGTGAAGAGAAATATGGAAAATAAAAAAACCGTCCCAGGACTTTGACAGCTAAAACCAGGACCCGGCGGAGGCGCTGACCGGCTTCCCCCAAGCTCCTTAGACGTCAACAGGCGGCATGCCCCGCAGATGGGACATGCCGCCTGATTCTATATGGCCGCTGGCGGCGCTGCCGCCGGTCAGCCTGGGAAATTCGCCCTCGCGGACAAGCAAACTTCTTGTAAGCCACGTTGGTTCAAAAGGGAGCAAGACGGTAAGCCGGGTTATGTCGTTGGATGGTCATCTATCTAGGCCTGACGTCGCCGCCAGGCTCAAGCGACCTACCCGAGAGCAGACGGGCCGCCTTATGCTCTCTGTTTGGTCTTGCTTCAGATGGGGTTTACATGTGCCCTGTCTGTTACCAGCCAGGCGGTAGTCTCTTACACTGCCATTCCACCCTTACCGGCAAAGCCGGCGGTATATTTCTGTTGCACTGTCCCTGGAGTCGCCTCCGCCAGACGTTATCTGGCATCCTGCCCTGTGAAGCCCGGACTTTCCTCTCCCGCGGCCTTGCGGTACCGCGGCAGCGACCATCTGTCTTACTCCCAAGAGATTCTACCACATAACAGGAGAATTGTCCAACAAAAAGTTAGTCTATCCTCTTTCTTCCTCGCTCAGCTCCTTCTTGAGAAGACCCAGGATCACACATCCCAGCACCGCTCCTATGAGGACAGCCGCCAGATAACCCATGGGATTTCCGATGGTGGGCAGGACAAAGATCCCGCCGTGGGGGGCCCTCAAGGTGCAGCCAAAGAACATGGACAGGCCGCCTGCCACAGCCGCTCCCGCCGCGCAGGAGGGGATGATCCTCAGAGGATCCGACGCCGCGAAGGGAATCGCTCCCTCTGTGATAAAGGACAGGCCCATGATAATGTTGACGATCCCTGACTGGCACTCCTTTTTGGTGAATTTTTTCTTAAAGAACATGGTGCTCAAGGCAATGGCAACGGGCGGAACCATGCCGCCTGCCATGACAGCCGCCATGACCTCAAAGTTGCCCTCAGCCAGCTGGGCGGTTCCGAACACATAGGCAGCCTTGTTGAAGGGTCCGCCCATGTCGATGGACATCATGCCGCCCACGATCATCCCCAGGATCACCCGGCTCGCCCCGCCCATCCCGTTTAAGAAATGGGTCAGCCCGTCGTTGATCATGCCCATATAGGGGTTAATCAATGTGGTCACAGCCGTGCCCAGCAGGATTCCCAGAACCGGATACAGAAGCACGGGTTTGATTCCCTCCAGGGACTTAGGAAGCTTTGCCAGAACCTTCTTAAGCCCAAGCACAAGATAGCCTCCCGCAAATCCCGCGAACAAGGCTCCTAAGAATCCGGCATTGACATCGCCTCCTGCGGGGTTGGCGAAGGTCATCCCTATCTTGGCCGCCATGCCGGACACAAATCCCACTGCCAGGCCAGGGCGGTCGGCGATGCTCATGGCAATGTAGCCGGACAGCACGGGGAGCATCAGCCCAAAGGCCTGGTCTCCGATGGTCTTTAAGTAGGCTGCCAAGGGCGTATTCTTGCCGAAATTGGACGGATCAATGGAGTAATCGTCAAACAGAAACGCCAGGGCGATGAGGATGCCTCCGCCGATGACAAAGGGGAGCATGTGGGAGACGCCGTTCATCAGGTGCTTGTAAATCTTTCTTCCCAGACTGTCCCCGTCTCCCGCCGACACGGACGATTCCCCGCCGCCTGTATGGCGGTAGATGGGGGCCTGGCCGGAGGAGGCTTTCTCGATCAGCTCCTTGGCCTTGTGGATCCCGTCGGCAACCGGCACCTGGAGCACAGGCTTTCCGTCAAACCTGGCCATCTCGATCTCCCTGTCCGCGGCCACGATGATGGCCTCCGCCTGGGCGATCTCCTCCCTGGTGAGCACATTCTGGGCCCCGCCGGAACCGTCTGTCTCCGCTTTCAGGGTGATTCCCATGGACTTTGCCGTATTTTCCAGGTTCTCCGCTGCCATATAAGTGTGGGCGATGCCTGTGGGGCAGGCGGTCACCGCCAGGAGACGGTAGCCCTTGCCCCCCTGGGAGGCCTGACCTTTGTCCTGGCTTTCCGCTGCCGGACTTTTGCTCTCACTGCCGCTCTCCCCCGGCGCGCCGTACTTGGCGGTCTCCGCCTCATCAATGACCCTCAGGAACTCATCCTTGTCAGAGGCCTTCAGCAGATTGTCCTTGAAGCCCGGAACCATGAGAAGGGTTGACAGTCTGGCCAGGGCCTCCAAGTGAACATCGGCTCCCCCGGCGGGCGCGGCGATCATAAAGATCAGGTTGGCCAAAGACCCGTCGAAAGCGTCGTAATCCACGCCGTCCGGCACCGTCACCGCTGCCAGTCCCGGCTCCTTCACGGCCGCCACCTTTGCGTGGGGGATAGCGATGCCGTCTCCCACAGCCGTGCTTCCCTGGGCCTCCCTGGCCAGGATCCCTTCCTTGTACCCGGCCCTGTCGTGGAGGCGTCCTCCCTTCTCCATCAGTCCTGTGAGCTTGTCAATGGCCGCGTCCTTGGAATCAAGGGCAACCGACAGTTCGATGCTCTCCTTTTTCAGCAATTCCGTAATCCTCATATCTATTTCCTCCTTTTTTTCCCAAGAGCTTCGTACAGCTCCATTATTTTCTCTCTTGTCCCCAGGCCGTCGGAAAATGCCGTGGCCCCTCCGGCCGCCGTGCCCAGCCTCAGGGCATGGCTGTAGTCGCCGTTCTCTAAGTAACCTGCCAGGAAGCCCGCCACCATGGAATCTCCGGCTCCCACGGAATTTCTCACCGTCCCTTTTGCCACTCCCATCTTGTGGACCTGGCCGTCTTTTGTCACCAAGAGGGCCCCATCCCCTGCCATGGACACTAGCACATTGCCCGCCCCCATGTCCTGAAGCCTTCTGGCGTAACTTGTGATCTCCTCCTGAGTCTTAAGAGTCACTCCGAACATGTCTCCCAGCTCATGATTGTTGGGTTTGATCAAAAATGGGTGGTACTTGAGCACATTGAGAAGAAGTTCCTTCTCCGCATCCACCACTGCCAGGATCCCTCTGCCCTCAAGCCTTGCCAGGATCCTCTCGTAGATCCCCCTGTCTATGGAAGCGGGGATGCTCCCCGAGAGCACCAGCACATCCCCCTGCTTCAAGTCTTCCAGCTTTTCAAAAAGTTTATCCACATCCTGCCCCGTAATCTCCGGCCCCATGCCGTTGATCTCGCTCTCCTCATCGGACTTGAGCTTTACGTTGATCCTGGACATTCCCCTCTCCACATGGATGAAATCAGATTCAAAGCCCAGACTCTTCGCCCCCCGCTCGATCTCGTCGCCGGTAAATCCTGCCACAAACCCCAGGGCCCTGCTCTCATGCCCTAAGTTGGCCAGA
>CAMTAF010000026.1 GCA_947066955.1 uncultured Hungatella sp. | reverse complement strand
ATGGTTTGTACATAATGTAATGACTGTATTAGCTAATGAGGGATATACCCTATATTTAGTAGGAGGTGGACCGAATGAGGATATTTATAGGTTAAAAGAATTATATCCTGATAATATAGTTATTACAGGGAGGGTTCCGTCAACGGATGAATATTTTTGTGACTGTGATATAAGTATAATTCCTATTTTTTCTGGAACAGGCGTAAAGATAAAAGTATTAGAATCTATAGGAAGGGGCATTCCTACGATTGCGACTTCTTTTGCGGCAAAGGATTATGATATATCTGAAGAAATTCTTATAGCGGATACTGCTGAACAATTTATAAAGTGTATTCGAAATCTTGAAGCAAATTATTTGCTTAGAGAAAAATTGTTTGTCGCAATGAAAAAATATTATAGTGAATATATGAAATTATCGCCAGAAATTATAAAACTCATTAAAAAGAATTAGACTAAAAAATAAAGGAATACAGGGTAAATGGAAAAGAGTAGCAGGACTAAGAATTCAGTGCGTAATATTTTATGGGGATTAGTGAACAGAATTATAGGGATTATTATGCCTTTTTTTATGCGTACTCTGTTAATTCGCCTTTTGGGTATTCAGTATGCTGGGCTAGGAAATCTGTTTTCATCTGTACTTGGGGTTTTAAGCCTTGCAGAATTGGGTATCGGAAGTGCATTGACATTTAGTATGTATGCGCCTGCAGCTAACAATGATATAAAGATGTTGTCAGCATTACTAAATTTTTATAAACATTGTTATAGAATTATTGGTATTATTCTGCTTATGGTTGGTTTAACCTTTATGCCTTTTATCCAATTCTTGATTAAAGGTCAGTATCCATCAGATCTTAACTTATATTTGCTATATGGTATTTATTTGTTTAATACAGTTATCAGTTATTTTATGTTTGCTTATAAAGGAGCAGTATTGTCAGTATATCAAAGAAAAGATGTTCAAAGCAATATTGGATCAATATGGCAAATTATTCAATATATGGCACAGGCGATGTTATTAATAGCATTTCGAAACTATTACATTTATATGATTGTTTCTCCGTTTATTTCTATTGGATCCAATATAATGACAGCATATTATGCCGATAAATTATTTCCTCAGATTACATGCACAGGAACTATTGACTCAAAATCAAAAGCTGAAATAACTAAAAAAGTAAAGGGAATGTTTTTTCAAAAGATAGGTAGTGTTGTTTTAAACTCAGCGGATAATATAGTAATTTCTACTTTTTTGGGATTATCAGTTCTAGCGTTGTATAACAATTATTATATGATAATTTCCTCTCTTTTTGGAATTTTAGCAGTAATTATGAATGCAATTATACCAAGTGTTGGAAATGCGATTAATACAAAATCACTAGATGAAAATTATGACGATTTTAAGAAATTTAATTTTATTTATATTTGGATTATATCATGGTTTTCTGTATGCTTGCTTTGCCTATATCAGCCTTTTATGATTCTTTGGTTAAGAAATGAGGAGTTGGTTCTGTCGGATCAAATTATATTTATATTTGTTGCCTATTTTTTTATTTATAAGTGGATGGATATGAATTATGTATATCAGGAAGCGGCAGGTTTGTGGTGGGAAAACAGATATGTTCCTCTTATTGCCGCTATGCTTAACTTATTGATAAATGTTTTTTTGGTTCAGGTAATAGGACTTTCAGGCATATTAATTTCAACAATTATCAGTATCTTACTGGTATATGATATAGGATATATAAGGATTATTTTTAGGTTCTTTTTAAAGAGAAGTCCAAGAGAATATATACGGCGTCAATTTTATTATGCCATTGTGGCGGTTTTGTCCATGATTATTACGTATAACATATGTAATTGGTTTGATCGTGGAGGATATATTGAATTTTTTTGGAAAGGGATACTTTGTATTGTGATACCCAATTCTATTTTTGCTGTTTTTTATCATAGGCTCCCAGAGTTTAAAAAGATAGTATATCAATATTTGAAGATAAGTACCTTAAAAAAATAGGGTACTATGAGGAAGACATAACCCTGGTGGAAAACGCGATCCATGAATCATTTCCAAATAACAAGGAGAAAAGGGAGAGGATCAAGTCTGCGGTTCGGCAGAAGATGCTGGTGATAACGGATATGGGAAGAGATGCGAAGCTGGCAAATATTCTCCAGAGCATGGGGGGTGGAGTTTGGAGCAGGGGAAAATAAGATTCCCATTGACAAAGAACATATAGCTTTTATCACGAAGAAGCGCAATACTTTTTTTCATGGAAGCCAAAGTGAACAGAAGAAACAGAAAAAATCGATCACAGTGGAGGAGGCCGTGACCTGGCTGATGTATATTTGCCCTGAGATTATCCGCTATGTTATGGTGAATCCTCCTACAGGCGTGTAGAAAATTGAGAAAATGAAAACAGCCGTCCGGTGTTGGAGGGCTTGGATTTCAGGTAATGCCCGGGGAGAGAGTTCCTTCTTCAGTCACTATCTTCCACCATAGATTGGAAAATGTCTTTTAGCTCCTGCAATTCTTTATTTTCAGGGGATTCCTTCAATGCTCTTTCAATTTGAGCTAAGGTAAGCCTGATAAAACCTTGGAATTGCTTATTTGTCATTCCCATTTAATCACCTCTTTCCCTTTGATCTCTGGGATATTATATCGTTACTGCTTATATTATAATAGACAATCGAGAAGGTGTAAAGCCTTTAATAGGTAAACACCTGACGATATACAGAAGATGTATTGACAAAATGTGCGTAATAGACATAAAATAAAAGGGAATTTTCAAAAATTTCTACATAAAGAGGGAATCGTGGTGACTGATAAAGAGTTATGGCGGGACATGGAAACTCTCGCAAATGAGGAAAGATCTTTCCAGAGGGAAATGAAGTTTATGCTTTTGCTGAAGGAAGCATACGACAAGGACAGGGATCTCATTATGGCGTGTGTCTATGATCCGGAAATGCCTGGGATGGAAGGACAGGCTTATATGGACGTAATGGATAAGAGAATGATTATGTGCTTTACCAGCGAACAGCGGGCGGAAGAGGCTGACTATAACGTGGATTGGGATGATATCCGGTGGCAGAGATGTAGAGACCATGATATTCCTTAAACTCCGTAATGTCTTTCACCGTAAAATCAGTATTACACAAGCACCTCCAGATCGATCGAGCCTGGCAGGAAGTTGGTAAGTTCATAATATCGGACGGCATCCATGAAAGGTCTTAATACGGCATACATGTCATGCCGGTTTTTCGTATATTCCCCGGCACCGATACCCCGCAGCTGTTCGGAAGGCTTTGGCCAATACTCATTCCGGTGGATGTCGGACTGGAAATACCCGAAATGCAGAAGAAACCTCAGCTTAATGCATTGGTTCGACCAGACAGCATGATACTTGGTATCCTGTGTGGTGTTCGTTTGGCACAATTCTGCTGTTTTATTGATGTGGGCAGCCGGGAAGTCATCCGTATCATACACGATCCAGACATGCTTGTATCCATTCGGGTTCTGGAACGCACGCATCTTTGCTTTCTCAAACAAGCTCAGCGTATTATCACCCTCGCCATGGATATCCAGATGTATCTTGTGCTGGTACTGGCGGTTGATGATGTCTCGGACCACCTGGAAATACGACGGTTCTGTATTCATTCCTTCTGTGACGATCAGATGGTATTCCGGCTGGATGCGGATCAGCTTATCACGTCTTTTTTCATCCAGCTTTTTTGCAGGTCGGTTTTCTTTGGAGGTTTCAAGCTCATGACCAGCCTCTCGCCAGCATGGCAGACAGATATGGGTCCGCGCCATAACGCCTTTCCAGATACCGCTTGTCATAGGCAGCGGTATTATTGACATGCTCATTGTCTTCACGCCGGATCTCGTAGAGGGAATAGATCTCGCTCTCGTGGTTTTCATTAGCAGCAGCGAACCAGATCTCATCCCTGCGGAATACTGTATTCTTCATGGTGGCCATGTCATACGAAATAAACAAAAGCTGCGCTCCATTGATATGTATTGTCCGCGCGGATAACCTATACTATAATTCCAAACACAAAAAGAATTAAGGGAGGCCTGGTTATGAATATCCTTCTCTTTGGAATATCAAATTCTTCCTCATATACTGTTTCAACTGATCATAAAAATTCTCTCTGGTACCAGCCATAATCACAACAATCACTTTATCCTCCAGATACTCTACGGTATATGCCAACTCATAATTTGTTTTATTGTAATAAATATCATACCCATATACGCCAGACAGATCTCCGGTTTTGGCTTCCCCGACTGTATGATCCTCTCTTATCTTATCAACCGCTTCCTGATACAGCATCTTCAATTTCTTATCTTTCAGTTTTTTGATGAATTTTGCCGCAGGCGGAAGAAAACGCACGTCTGTCATTCCTCATCCTCTGTACCAAAAACATCCTCATAAGATATATAACCAGATTCTGAAGATGCAACCTGCTCTGCGTCCACAAGCATTGCTTCCACCGCTGGGCGTACCTGCCCCTGTGCTTTTTTAAAGCGCTCCAGAAGATCATTGCCACTGTATCCCTTGGCAATCAAGTCCGCCAGAATCTGCTCCGCAAACTCTCCTCCTGTATTGGTTCTGGCAGGACGAATAACCAGTTCATTTCCACGCACGGTACATTCTGCCTCTGTATCAAATCCCAGCATGGTAAAAAATTTCTGTGGGATGGTAATCTGCCGCTTCGCAGAAATGCTCAATTTTTTTATTTCCATAGGAACTCTACCTTTCGTCATCGTTGCTGGCATTACTATATTCTCCTCCTCTATCATATGCAAATCAAAGAAATAGTATTCTTTGTTTCTTGGTTTCCAAGATTATTCTATCCCATTTCTATTTATAAGTCAAGGTTTATGAAGCTTTTTCACTCTTCGTTACATTATTCCTGAAGATTTAATACGATCTCAACTTTCTTCGTTATTCATGCACTTACTCTGCTTCGGTTTTAATGGTTTTACGCCTTCTCTTTTCGCCATTTCCTCTACTGTACCCAGATCTCCACCTTCTTCTTCCTTATGCTCAAACTGAAGTGATAATTCTGCATACTCTCCTTTTACTTTCTCAGGGTTACTGAAATTGCGAATTGCAGCTCCAATATCTCGATTTTTTCTTAACTCAGGTCTAACGTCAAAAGATGATGGAAATGCAGGAACAACAGACCCCGTAAAATCTTTGGTGTTACGGGTTAAGATATAGCTGACACAGTTTCGTTCGGCCACAGTATCTACTACCGCATCCTCAAAATCTGGCATGGTACGCATAAGGGCTGTTTGTATATCCATTCCCTGTACATCAGCAAAAATAACAAGTTGGGAAAGCTGCTTGATCCGTTCTTTTGCTTCATCGGCTGATTTAAAAAATTTGCGTAGTATATAAAAAATGTCGGTGACAGATGAGGCTGAGACCAGGCATTCAGATTCGGCCTCGATTGCTTTGTGTAGTGCCTGATAGGAATCCAAGAAGAACGGTTCGCGTTTTTGGAAAATATCCAGCATTACGTTCGTATCAATTAAAATCCTCATTGTCTGGCCAGTCGCTCCTCTCTGATGGCATCTTCATCTATGGTTTCCTGCAGAGGTATGATCCCCACAAGGCTGTTCAGTATGGACAGTTTGTCAATAGACGGGCTGGTGAGCCGGGCAATGTTTTTGCCGTTTTTGGTAATAAAGATATCTTGTATGGCAGCTAACTCGAGATATTTACTAAGATTTGTTTGTAGTTCGGTTGCGGTAACGATCATAAACTTATACCTCCTATGGTTTTGGGTTGTATGACTGTTTTACGTGAAACAGACAAAAATATTAAATAAATTGGACAAATTTCTGGAAGCGTCAGAGAGTGAAATTTCAGCAAAGTCGTATTTTGTGCAAGATCAGGCTGCTGCAATCATTGAACAGCGTGCGAAACAGGTTATCATAAGGGGTATTGACTATATTGATGTTCTTCTTTTCATTCATCTGGCCTGTCTCCTTTTAGGCAGAATCTTCTGCTTTTTTCTGATCTTATTATACCACAAAAGGCTAGGTTCGGGCAAGCTGATGTCAGAATTCGTATCGATTTTTGCCATTTTTAGATTCATGGCCAATACTATCCCCCGTTGCCCATGTATTATCCTCATTATACTCCACAAAACGGTTTTCATGCGTTCCCAACCGTCCTGTTGATTCAAAAAGTGGGTCTCCAGCATAAAAACAATCTTTTCATTCATCTGATCCGTCTCCGCTCCGGCAGAATCTCTTGGCATGTTCTGACAGAAGCACTTGCTATTTTCATATTTACTTTTTATAATGGAAAAGATGTTCTCGCTAATTATCTGTATCTGATTCAAACATTAACGCAGATGTGGATGCCTGCTCTGCCTCTGAGATGGCAATGCTCACAAAGAGTTTAAACAGATGGTAGCATCATATACTATACTTGGGAAATTACCCTCAAATAGAAAATCCATTATTCATGAAGGAGAAGAAATATGTTTACTACAGAATACAGTCATAGTAAATCCTATTATCATTTTGAAGTTCCTGGCGAATTGCCTGAAGAAGGCATCCTAAAAGGGAAAGAAGGCGAACTGCGGTTCAAGCGTATTCATGATGGCTTTGCTGCATATGATTCTACCCTCATTAACAGTGGCTTTGTGTATCCTGGTTCAGCTGATGATGTATATGTGCCGCATACAATTAATGATATTCCAGTTACTGAACTGCATCAGACGATCCTTCTTAAATCTCGAAACCCTTTCGCAATAGAAAACGGAAATTTGAAAAGAGTATTCATTAAAATTGGTAAAAAATCTTTAGATGAACAGATAAAAGACGCTGATAATGGCTTAGGGGCTCTTTTGTTTTATATGTTTCGTGAACAAGAGGATAGGAACCAGAAAAACTCATCTGTAGAAGTGGAGATTGACTTTTACGGGAACCCAGGACAACAGGTTGAATTATGTTCAATCATGTGTGATGATAAGTTAGTTCTTCATATGCCAAGTGCAAAGGCGGTAGCGGTGAACGCAAATAAAACAGAGTTGAGGGGCAGTATTCCAAGTTGTGTTGAAGAGATGACTTTTTCAGGAAAGGTGTATCCATTTATTGAAAACGGATGGGACGGGGATGAGCCGAATAATCGATGTTTTGAGGGCTTGAAGAATTTAAGGACTGTGGAGGGTTCTCTAAGTGGCAATCTTTCTTGGAGCTTTAGCAACTGCGCTTCACTGGAGAGTATTCATTTATCCAATGGCGTGGAACGAATTCCTGCATATGCGTTCAGTAATTGCAGCTCGCTCAAGGATCTCTATATTCCTGACACTGTGTTGGAAATTGGGGCTTATGCTTTTTCTGGCTGTGCAAATCTTGTGAGTATCCATCTCCCTTCTAATCTTAAAAAGATATCTGAAGGAATGTTTAATGGCTGTAAATCTTTAAAAAAGGTATATTTGTCAGATTCTATTGAGATAATTGAGGCTTAAGCATTTGCGGGATGTGTCAGTTTACGTAAACCATGGATTCCCAAAAACATTAAATACATTGCTGAAACCGCATTTTCGGCGTTGTGATGAGAAAGGCGGCCCCGGCAAGAGAATTTGACCCTCTGGCAGATGGCAGGCTCAAATCTAAAAAGTCTCTAAAAGTGTATAAATATTTCCGTATATATCTTGAAAATCCGAACAATTTAGTATATACCATAAGATATACCCAAGGTATACCCGAGGGCATACCGTAATTCATGCTCCTCCGGAGCAGGGGCACTTCGTGCCATAAGGTATATATTGAATAACAGAGCGCGCTTTTCGCTCCGTCAAAGGGGAGGCGGCTGCGCTTTGAGAAAGGAGCCGTTCTGGATGGAATATCTGGTTATATACAGCAGCCAGACAGGCAACACGCAGAAGCTTGCCCTGGAGATCTTTGAGGCCCTTCCGGGCAAGTCCAAGGATATACAGAAGATTGAGGAACAAAGCGGCGAGGCGGACACCTATTTTGTGGGATTCTGGGTCCGCAGAGGGATCTGCGGGCAGGATATCCTGGATTTTCTGGACAGGCTTCATGGGAAAAAGGTGGCTTTATTCGGAACCTGCGGCATGGGCGGGGACCGGAAGTACTGCCGCCAGGTGTCTAGGAGGATGGAAGCGCTGATACCGGAGGACAACCGGTATTTGGGATCCTTTCTGTGTACCGGAAAGATGTCTCCCCAGGTTTTGGAGAAATTCCGGGCCATGCAGGAGAGGGAGGACAGTCCCGGGATCCGGGAGCTGATCCAGGCTTACCGGGAGGCTATGCTCCATCCAGATGAGAGGGATTTGAAAAATGCCAGAACATTTGTCCAGGAAATTGTACATGAGAGAGAAGAAGGAGAGGGATCATGGGGATAAAAGAAAATAAGCCGGACAACAACCGAAAACCATTTATGTTTTATTATGCTATTGTCATGCTGGTGATGATGCTAGTGAATCTGTTTCTGATGCCTTCCATGCAGCGGCGGGCGGTGACAGAGGTTCCCTACAGCACGTTCCGGGAGATGATTGAGGAAGGGGTTGTAACCCAGGTTGGGAGAAATGATCAGCAGATCACTTTTCTTGCCAAGACAGGCCAGAAGAATATCATGGGCGAGGATGCGGTGCAGCAGTTTAAGACCGGCAACTGGCCGGATGATGAGCTGACGGATCTGTTGATGTCCAAGGGGATCATGTTCTCTGAGACCATCGTGGAGCCGGCGTCGCCTTTTGTGTCGATTCTGGTATCCTGGATCATCCCCATTATTCTTTTTGTGGTGGTGGGGCAGCTTTTGTCCCGGCAGCTGCAAAAAAGGATGGGCGGCAACGCTATGACCTTTGGCAAGTCCAATGCCAAGATCTACGCGGAGTCGGAGACAGGAAAGACTTTTATGGATGTGGCCGGCCAGGAGGAGGCCAAGGAAGCTTTGAAGGAGATCGTGGATTTTCTTCACAATCCCCAGAAATACGCGGATATCGGCGCTGCCCTTCCCAAGGGAGCCCTTCTGGTGGGCCCTCCGGGAACAGGAAAGACTCTTCTGGCCAAGGCAGTGGCAGGGGAGGCCAAGGTGCCGTTTTTCTCCATCTCGGGTTCCGAGTTTGTGGAAATGTTCGTGGGCATGGGAGCCGCGAAGGTTCGGGATCTGTTTAAGCAGGCCAATGACAAGGCGCCCTGCATCGTGTTTATTGACGAGATCGATACCATCGGAAAGAAGAGGGATGGGGGCGGATTTTCCGGCAACGACGAGAGGGAACAGACGCTGAACCAGCTTCTGGCGGAGATGGATGGCTTTGACGGCCGAAAGGGCGTTGTGATCCTGGCGGCCACCAACAGGCCGGAGTCCTTAGACCCGGCGCTGCTGCGTCCGGGCCGGTTTGACCGGAGGATCCCCGTGGAGCTGCCGGATTTAAAGGGAAGGGAAGCCATTCTCCGGGTCCATGGGAAGAATGTGAAAATGAGCGACGACGTGGACTACAAGGAAGTGGCCCGGGCTACTTCGGGAGCCAGCGGCGCGGAGCTGGCCAACATCATCAATGAGGGAGCCCTGCGCGCGGTGCGCATGGGGCGGAGCGTAGTGAGCCAGCAGGATCTTGAGGAGAGCGTGGAGGTGGTCATTGCCGGATACCAGAGAAAGGATTCCAGCGTCAGCGAGAAGGAGAAAAAGATCGTGGCCTACCACGAGGTGGGCCATGCCCTGGTGGCGGCCTGCCAGAGTGATTCCGCTCCGGTTCACAAGATCACCATTATCCCCAGAACTTCCGGGGCTCTGGGCTATACCATGCAGGTGGACAAGGACCAGAGATACCTTATGAGCAGGGAGGAGGCATTCAACAAGATTGCCACCTACACAGGAGGCCGGGCGGCGGAGGAGCTGATCTTTGGGTCTATCACCACGGGAGCGGCCAATGATATCGAGCAGGCCACCAAGCTGGCCAGGGCCATGGTGACGCGCTACGGCATGAGCGACCAGTTCGGGATGGTGGCGTTGGAGACCGTGACTAACCAGTATTTGGGCGGGGATACTTCTCTGGCCTGTTCGCCGGACACTGCCAAGGTGATTGACGAGGAAGTGGTGGAGCTGGTGAAGTCTGCTTACAACAAGGCCACGGAGCTTCTGAAGGAAAACCAGGAAAAGCTCCATGAGATCGCGGCCTACCTTCTGGAGAAGGAGACCATTACCGGGGAGGAATTTATGGATATCCTCAAGGCCCCAGTGAAGCCAAGGTAACAGTTCAAGGGTCATCTGAACTGTTACAAGCCAAGGTCTGTTTGATAAAAACTTCTCTGTAAAAACTCTTGCGTTTTTCCGCAGAAAGTGTATAATGAAATACATGAACAATTATTCATATGAATAAAATGTGGGAAATCGCAGGAGGATATTTTTATGAAGAAGAAATTCAAGATGGAGAATTTGGACTGCGCCAACTGCGCGGCCAAGATGGAGACCGCTATCAACAAGATCCCGGGGGTGAAGGAGGCCACGGTCAGCTTTATGACCCAGAGGCTGGTGATCGAGGCGGACGACGACAGGTTTGATGAGATCGTGAAGGAAGCGGCCGCTGCCTGTAAGAGGGTGGATGAGGACTGCGTGGTACTTGTATAGAGAGAAAAGTATTGAGGCAGGGCGTGTCTGAGGGCCCTGCCTCAAATTGTATTTCAGTCATCTGGTTCCTCAATCCGTCTGCGCTCGGCTTCTATTTCACGCTGCAATTCTTCCGCAGTGGGCAGCGCGAACCGATAACGAGAAGCAAAGACTTGCTGAGCGTCATTCAAGACAGAGTATTTGACGATTGCCTCGTTCTTCTGGGAACACAGAATGATGCCGATGGTAGGATTGTCGTCCTCGTTTTTGTAAAGCGCATCAAACATCCGAATGTAACTGTCCATCTGCCCAATGTCACCGTGGGTCAGCTTGCCGATTTTCAAATCAATTAGTACATGGCACTTCAAAATGCTGTGGTAAAACACAAGGTCCAGATAAAAATCCTCATCTTCGTAACGCATCAGCTTCTGTCTGGCGACAAAGCAGAAACCACGCCCCAACTCTAATAGGAATTCCTGTAATTTATTAATCAGTGCCTGTTCCAAATCCGACTCCCGCAAGGCCGGATAATTTTTCAGGTCAAGAAATTCCAGGACATAGGGGTCTTTGATGAAATCTTTCGCAGCTAAGGGAGCCGTAAGTTCCATAGCTTCATCTCTTACAGGAGTCTGATCTCGGCTTGCAAGAAGGCACTCATAATACAGTGTGGAAATTTGCCGCTCCAGTTGGCGGCTCGACCAAGCGGAAGCGATGGCTTCATCCATATACCACTGTCTGGCCTGCTCATTTTCCACTGATAGCAAAAGGCGATAATGCGTCCACGTCAATTGCGAACGCAGTGCGTTCGTATTTGGAAACATTACATAAAATTTCTTCATCTGCTGCAACGTCCGCACGGAAAAGCCCTTACCAAAGTCTTTGGTCAGGCGGCTGGACAATTCCTGAAGCACAGATTTCCCGTAACCGGCCCGTTCATTTCCGTCCTGCTCATGTTCTATGATAATGCGCCCGATTTGCCAATAAGCCTGCACCATCGCAAAATTGACCGCACTGTATGCTTGATTGCGCGACAGCAGGAGAGTTTCTTTTATCTCGGTGTAGATGTTTTGAACAAGAGTTAGATTATGTTCTCCCATTACTAATCCCTCCTTTATCCGCCATTTCCATAATATCACTAATATCACATTGAAGGGCCACACAAATTTTTTCGATTATTTCAGTATTCACATTCTCGTTTTTTCCAAGTTTTGTGATCGATGCCGCGCTTATCCCGGCCAACTGTTGCAGATCCTTTTTCTTCATATCTTTGTCAATCAGCAGTTTCCATAATCTTTTATAACTGATGGCCATAAATGAACCTCCGTTTTCTGAGAAAATGTGAATTATATAATGTCACCACCCGTCAGGGTGCTGACCGCGTGCGCATCAGCGCGCTACCTATTGTAACACGTTCACCTTTAAAAAACAAGATTTTATCATGTGATTGCAGGAAAAAATACTGTTCTCTCTTGAAAATCTTGCGTCTATCTACTATAATAAGTTAAAAATTGCCGTAACAATATGCCCTTTAAAAACCGCCGCCTTTATGGTAAACTGTGCATATACAAGGGACAGAGCCCATGGAAGCCATGGGCAGGCTGTATTAAGAAAAGACAGAGGGGAGATGACCGGATATGGCTGAGACCACAGAGGATCAGAGACAGCGGCTGGAGAGAATCAGGGAACAGGGATATGAGGCCGCGAGGGAGATCCTGGAGGCAGGGAGAGCAAAGAGGGGGCAGCTGTTTGTGGTGGGCTGCTCCACCAGTGAGATCGGGGGCGGAAGGATCGGCACATCCTCGGCGCCTGACGTCGCTGCGGCCGTGTTTGAGGGGATCTGGAGAGCGGCCAGGGAGAAGGAGGTGTGGCTGGCGGCCCAGTGCTGCGAGCATCTGAACAGGGCCTTGATCCTGGAGAGGGAGGCGGCAGAGAGGTACGGGTATGAGGAAGTGAATGTGGTTCCTCAGCCAAAGGCAGGAGGCTCTTTTGCCACTGCAGCCTGGCAGTGCCGGTGAGGATCCGGACAAAAACCATAGGGGAAGCCCGGGTGGTGTGCGCCCGGGTGAGACCCAAATTTATAGGCGGCCAGAGGGCCGTATATGACGAGGAGAAAATGTAGCCGCGCCTTTAAGATATTTTTTCCAGAACACGGATAAATTCTTCAACCCCTTCTTCGGTGGTGGCCCAGGAGGTCACCAGCCGGATGCAGGTGTGATTGTCGTCTGTCTGGCCTATGATCTCAAAGGTAAAATGTTTTTCCAGTTCCCCCACCGCCTGGTGGGAAAAGATGGGGAACAGCTGATTGGTGCAGGAGTCTGAGGAGAAAGACCAGCCCTGGCGGGCAATGGCTTCCCTGAGCCGCCGGGCCATGCGGTTGGCGTGGCGGGCCATGTCGTAGAACAGGTTGTTCTGGAACAGTTCCTCAAACTGGATTCCCAAAAGCCAGCCCTTGGCCATCATGGCGCCCCGCTGTTTGATCATGAACCGGAAATCTGCCTTGAGTTCTTCCCGGACAATGACCACCGCTTCTCCCAGAAGGGCCCCGTTTTTGGTGCCTCCGATGTAAAACACGTCGGTGAGAGCGGCGATATCTGCCAGGGTTAAGTCGTTTGCCGGGCTGGTGAGAGCGGACCCTATGCGGGCGCCGTCCATGAAAAGGTAAAGGCCTTTCAGGCGGCAGATGCGGGACAGGGCCTCCAGCTCTGATTTGGTGTACTGGGTTCCCACCTCCGTGGAGTTGGAGATGTAGACCATCTTGGGCTGAACCATGTGTTCGTCCGTGTGTGAATCCAGCGCCTGCTGCACCAGGGCAGGGGTCAGTTTGCCGTCTGCTGTGTCCATGGCCAGGACTTTGTGGCCCGTGGCCTCAATGGCCCCTGTCTCGTGGACATTTACATGGCCGGTGACGGCGGAGATGACGGCCTGATAGGGCCTTAAGGCAGAGGCGATGACGATCAAGTTGGTCTGGGTGCCGCCGGGGATAAAGTGGATGTCTCCGTCCTGGGGGCGGATCTCCTCCCGGATCAGCTCTCTGGCGTGACTGCTGTGGGCGTCTAAGCCATAGCCTTTGTTCTGCGTCAGGTTGGCCTCCAGGATGGCCTGAAGGATCCGGGGGTGGGCCCCTTCGCTGTAGTCGTTGGTAAAGCTGTACATGGATATGCCTCCTCATTGTTTTTTTACGGCAGGCGATCTTGACAGGCGACGCGGATCAGCCCCCGCCCTGCCGTCTGCTGTGGGATCTATCTTTAAATATAGCGGAAAATCGCGGCGCAGGCAACCATTATCTGCGAGGAGGAAGGCAAACTGAGGAGGAAGGCAAATGCGCAGCATTTTTAGGATGCCTTCCGGCGAAGTGGCAGGTGACGCCGCAGGCGGCGCGTGCCGATACTGATTAATTAGGAGGGTTTTTATATGATTGATATTTTGTTTGTAACGGATTTTGTGTGCCCCTACTGTCTGGTGGCCAAGGAGGCTCTGGACGAATCCTTAAGAGATCTTGGGCTGGAGGCAAGGATTACCCTGCAGCCCATGGAGCTGACAGAGGAGCCAAACCCGCAGGTGGACACCTGCCATGACGAGAAGAGAAAGGCCCGCTACCGGGTTTTGGAGGAGCCCTGCAGGCAGATGGGGCTGGACATGAAGCTGCCGCCCAATGTCTGTCCGCGGCCTTACACCAGGCTGGCTTTTGAGGGTTATTTTTATGCTCAGGAGCAGGGCAGGGGAGAGGTCTACGGGGATAAGGTCTACCGGGCCTATTTTATTGATGAGAAGGATATTGGGGACCGAGAGATTCTGGGAGATCTGGCAGCCGAGTCCGGCCTTGACCGGGAGGATTTTTTAAAGGCTCTGGAAGAGGGCATCTACGGGCCTGAGGAGAAGGAGGCAGTGAGGTATTCTAAGGAGGAGCTCAAGGTGGAGGTGATCCCCACCATCTATGTTAACGGGCAGCGGATCAGCCTGGAGACTTACACCAGGGAAGAGATGACCGGAATTCTCCGCGGGTTCGCTCAAAAGGAAACAGAGTAATGCTGTATCAGATCAGGGATGGCACGGTGTCCTTAGGAGGGGCGGAGGTACTGTCCCACATTGATTTTGAGATAAAGGACAGGGAAAAGGTGGCCGTGACAGGTCTAAATGGGGCGGGCAAGACTACGCTTCTGCGTCTTCTGGCAGGGGAGTTGGAACTTGATCGGGATGACAGAAGGCAGGAGCCGGGAATTTTCCAGTCCAGAAAGCTGACTGTGGAGATGCTAAAGCAGCAGGCCTTTGCCGACGGCTCCAGGACCGTGGAGGAGGAGCTTCTGGCGGCCTGCCCCTCAGGGGATCGGTACGATGTGGAGCGGTTTGCCTATGAGAAGGAGTATGACAGTCTGTTCGCTGGTTTTGGATTTGACAAAAAGGACAAGAAGAAGAGGATCCGTGAGTTTTCGGGAGGGGAACAGACCAAGATCGCCCTGATCCGGCTGCTTTTGGAGAAACCCGATGTCCTTCTGTTAGATGAGCCCACCAATCATCTGGATATGGAGACCACCCAGTGGCTGGAGACGTACTTACAACATTATGACGGGGCCGTGGTCATGGTGTCCCACGACCGTTTTTTTCTGGACCAGGTGGCGGAGACGGTCTACGAGCTGTCGGAGGGAAAACTGGTCCGGTACCCGGGCAATTACAGCAATTACCGGAGAGAAAAGTTAAAGAACCTCCAGCTCCAGAGAAAAGCTTACGACAGGCAGCAGCAGGAGATTGAGCGGCTGGAGGATCTGGTGGAGCGGTTTAAGAACAAGCCCAGAAAGGCGGCATTTGCCAGGTCCAGAAAGAAAATTTTGGACAGGATGGACAGGGTTCCGAAACCTCGGGAGGATCACGCGTATCTGTTCACAGGGGAGATCAGCCCTGAGATCGGGGGAAGCAAATGGGTGATGACGGCCAAGGATCTGAAGATCGGCTACGACAGGCCTCTGTTTGAGCTGACCTTTCGGATTAAAAAGGGGCAGAAGATCGGGATTCTGGGGCCCAACGGGGCGGGGAAGACCACATTTTTGAAAACCGTGGCAGGCTTTCAGAAGGCCATATCGGGAACCTGTTTTCTGGGAAATCAGATCACCATGGGATATTTTGACCAGAAGTCCGCTGAGATCACGTCGGAGAAGACGGTGCTTGAGCATTTTCATGAGAAGTTTCCGTCCCTGACAGAGAAGGAGGCCAGAACCATACTGGGCCATTATCTGTTCGGAGGACGCCAGGCGGCAAAGCAGGTAAAGGACCTGTCCGGCGGGGAGAGGGCCAGGCTTGTGCTGGCGGAGCTTTTGCAGGCCAGGCCGAATTTTCTTGTGCTGGACGAGCCCACCAACCACATGGACATCCACGCAAAGGAGACTCTGGAGTCGGCTTTCATGGCCTACACAGGGACCATCCTCTTTGTGTCCCATGACCGATACTTTGTGAAACAAGTGGCGGATTCCGTGATGACGCTGGAAGGGGACCGGGTGATGTACTACCCCTTTGGGTATGACCATTATCTGGAGCGAAAGAGAAGGCAGGAGTCAGGGGAGGCCATGAGCGCCCAGGTAAAGGCCGAGGACCAGGCCCTGATCGCGGGGATGCGGGCCGTGCCTAAGGCGGAACACCACAGACTTCGGGAGATTCCCCAGGAGGAAGCCTACAGAGACTGGAAGGTGAGGCTGGCCACAGAGGCCATGGAGGAGGCCGGGGAGCAAGTGGAGCGGATGAGCCATGCCATGGAGGAGATGGCGGCAAGATGGACATCCTCCCGGGAATTCTGGGACGGGGAGACTTGGGAGGAGGAGCTGTCTTACAGGGAGATGGAAAAGCAGCTGGAGACGGCCTGGAGAGAGTGGCATGAAAAATGCCTGGAATGGGAGAGAGAGTTTTTTGGAGGAGAAAACTATGAGAATTGAACACACAGCTATGTATGTAAAAGATTTAGAGGGAGCCAGGGCTTTCTTTGCCAAGTATTTTGGCGGGAAGTCCAATGAGATGTATCATAATCAGAAAACAGGCTTTCGTTCTTATTTTATAACCTTTGATCAGGGCGCCAGACTGGAGATCATGAATAAACCGGAGGCCAGGGACTCGGGGGAGGAGCTGGTCCGAACAGGCTTTATCCATGTGGCGTTTTCCGTGGGAAGCAAGGACAAGGTGGATGAGCTGACACAGCGGTTGAAGGAGGACGGATACCAGGTTATAAGCGGCCCCAGGACCACGGGGGACGGATACTATGAGAGCTGCATCCTGGATCTTGAGGGCAATCAGATCGAGATTACGGTGTAGAAGTTTTTTGCGGAATAGAGAGCGTCCCCGGGGCTTAAGGTTTATCCCTTAAGCCTCGGGGACGTTCTTTTTATGCACACCTACTGAACTTTGTCGTGAATCTCGCTGTGAAGCTGCTGTAAGGATTTTACCTCCCCCTGCCCGTGGGTCTTCACATAGCGGATCCCCTTGGCGGTGGCCCTGGCCGCGGCCATGGTGGTCATGTAGGGAATCTTTGCCTTGATGGCGGCTTTTCTCAAATAGCTGTCATCGTGGCGGCTCTCCTTGCCGGCCGGGGAGTTGATGATCAGCTGGATATTGCCGTTGGTGATCATATCCAGGATGTTGGGGCGGCCCTCATACAGCTTTTTCACCTTCTGGGCCGGGATGCCTTCCTGGCGGATTAAGTCGTAGGTCCGGCCTGTGGCCACGATCTGGAAGCCGTCTTCCGCAAAGATCCTGGCGATCTCCGCCACTTCCGGCTTATCCTTGGCATTGACGGAGATGAGCACCGTGCCTTCCAAGGGCAGCTTGGACTGGGTGGCTTCCTGGGCCTTGTAGAAGGCTTCGCCGTAGGAGGGGGACAGCCCTAAGACCTCTCCTGTAGAGCGCATCTCCGGCCCCAGGATGGGATCCACCTCCTGGAACATGTTGAAGGGGAACACGGCCTCCTTGACGCCGTAATTGGGAATCTCCTGCTCTTTCAGCGCTGGAACCGGTGAGGGCCTTCCCGTGAGTTCGGAGGTGATAATATCGGTAGCCAGAGGCACCATGCGGATATTGCACACCTTGGATACCAGGGGCACGGTGCGGGAAGCTCTGGGGTTGGCCTCCAGGACATAGACCTTTCCGTTCTCAATGGCATACTGCATGTTCATCAGCCCCCGGACATGCATCTCCTCGGCGATCTTTCTGGTGTACTCTTTGATGGTCTCCACGTTCTCGGCAGAGATGTGGACAGACGGGATGATGCAGGCCGAGTCGCCGGAGTGGACTCCTGCCAGCTCAATGTGCTCCATGACCGCGGGGACAAAGGCGTGGGTTCCGTCGCTGATGGCGTCAGCCTCGCACTCTGTAGCGTGGTTCAGGAAGCGGTCAATGAGGATGGGGCGGTCCGGGGTGACTCCCACGGCGGCGTTCATGTATCCTGCCATGCTCTCGTCGTCATAGACCACTTCCATGCCCCGGCCTCCGAGAACATAGGATGGGCGGACCATAACCGGATATCCGATGCGGCCCGCGATCTGGATGGCTTCTTCCACAGTGGTGGCCATGCCGGACTCGGGCATGGGGATATTCAGCTTCTCCATCATGGCCCGGAACAAGTCCCTGTCCTCTGCCAAGTCGATGACAGACGGGGAGGTGCCCAGGATCTTGACGCCGTTTTTCTCCAAGTCCGCTGCCAGGTTCAGAGGCGTCTGGCCGCCGAACTGGGCGATAACCCCTGCGGGCTTTTCTTTTTTGTAAATGCTCAGCACGTCTTCCAGGGTCAGGGGCTCAAAATACAGCTTGTCGGAAGTATCGTAATCCGTGGACACGGTCTCAGGGTTGCAGTTGACGATGATGGTCTCAAAGCCCAGCTTTTTCAGGGCAAGGGAGGCGTGGACGCAGCAGTAGTCGAACTCGATTCCCTGCCCGATGCGGTTGGGGCCTCCCCCCAGGATCATGATCTTGGGGCGGTCCGTGTTCACGGTGCTTTTGTCGGGGGCATTGTAGGTGGAGTAGTAGTAGGCGTTGTCCTTGGTCCCGCTTACATGGACTCCCTCCCAGGCCTCCTCCACGCCCAGTTCCATGCGGCGATGGCGGATATCCTCCTCAGGGATCTCCAGGATCTGGCTTAAATATTTGTCAGAGAAACCGTCCTTCTTGGCAGCGGTCAGCAGTTCATCCGACGGGAGGCTGCCTTTGTTCTTCATGAGGAGTTCTTCTTCCTCCACCAGCTCCTTCATCTGCTGGATAAACCAGTGCTTCACCTTGGTGATCTCGTGGATCTCCTCCACAGCAGCCCCCTTGCGCAGAGCCTCGTACATGATAAAATGGCGCTCGCTGGAGGGAGTGATCAGAAGCTTTAACAGCTGTTCTTTTGTCTTGGAATCAAAATCTTTGGCGTGTCCTAAGCCGTAGCGGCCTGTCTCCAGGCTGCGGATGGCCTTTTGGAATGCCTCTTTGTAGGTCTTGCCGATGCTCATCACCTCGCCCACGGCTCTCATCTGGGTTCCCAGCTTGTCCTCAACGCCCTTAAATTTCTCAAAAGCCCACCGGGCGAACTTGATCACCACGTAGTCCCCGTCAGGAACGTATTTGTCAAGAGTGCCGTATTTGCCGCAGGGGATGTCCTTTAAGGTCAGTCCTGTGGCCAGCATGGCGGATACCAGGGCAATGGGGAAGCCTGTGGCCTTGGATGCCAGGGCGGAGGAACGGGAGGTGCGGGGATTGATCTCGATGACTACTACGCGGTCCGTCACAGGGTCGTGGGCAAACTGTACATTGGTTCCGCCGATGACCTGAACGGATTCCACGATCCGGTAGGCCTGCTCCTGAAGACGTTTCTGACACTCCTGGGAGATGGTCAGCATGGGAGCGGAACAGAAGGAGTCGCCGGTGTGGACTCCCAGGGGATCGATGTTCTCAATAAAGCATACGGTGATCATGTTGCCTTCGCAGTCCCGGACCACTTCCAGCTCCAGCTCCTCCCAGCCGAGGATGGACTCTTCCACCAGAACCTGTCCCACCAGACTGGCCTGAAGGCCTCTGGCGCAGACCACTTTCAATTCTTCTTTATTATATACAAGCCCGCCGCCGGCGCCTCCCATGGTGTAGGCGGGACGGAGAACTACAGGGTAGCCCAGCCCGTCGGCGATCTTTAAGGCTTCTTCTACAGAGTAGGCCACCTCGCTGCGGGCCATCTCGATGCCAAGGAGATTCATGGCTTTCTTAAACTCGATGCGGTCCTCGCCTCTCTCGATGGCATCCACCTGGACGCCGATGACCTTGACGTTATATTTATCCAAAATGCCTTCTTTGTACAGCTCCGCGCACAGATTCAGGCCGGACTGTCCGCCTAAGTTGGGGAGAAGGGCGTCAGGCCGCTCTTTGGCGATAATCTGTTCCAGACGTTCCACGTTCAGAGGTTCGATATACGTGACATCGGCGGTTTCCGGGTCGGTCATGATGGTAGCCGGGTTGGAATTGACCAGCACGATCTCATAGCCCAGTTTTCTCAAGGCCTTGCAGGCCTGAGTCCCGGAGTAGTCAAATTCACAGGCCTGGCCAATGATGATAGGACCGGAGCCGATGATGAGCACTTTGTGAATGTCAGTTCTTTTTGGCATTTTGTTGTCCTCCTTGTTTTTTTCTCATTCTATTATATAGAAAAATTCAAAAGGTGCAAGAACTTTTGAAAATAATTAAATTATTTTTGAAACAACAGTTGACAACCGGGGAAAACCCTGCTATTATAGGGTCATAGATGTTGAAACAAAAATCTAAGATGTTATTTCAACAATAACAAAGAGGAGGGGTAACATGATTTACACTGTAACATTGAATCCGGCTCTGGACAAGACAGTGGAGATCCGGGAATTTGCCGTGGACAGCGTCAACCGGATTTCAGCCATGAGGACAGACCCGGGCGGAAAAGGCATCAATGTCTCCAAGGTCATCCAAAAGCTTGAGGGGAAGAGCATAGCTGCCGGTATTCTGGGCGGTTCCACTGGAAAAGCCATCCTGGCGGCGCTTGAGGAGATGGGGTTGGAGACTTGCTTTCATTTTGTAGAGGGGGAGACCAAGACAAATCTCAAGGTGGTGGATCCGGCGAGACATACCAACACGGACATCAACGAGCCGGGTGTCACGGTCACGGAGGAGACCCTGGGGAACCTTCTGAAGGAACTGCTGGAGAGGGTGGATGAAGGGGACATCGTGGTTCTCTCCGGCAGCCTTCCCAAGGGAGCGCCAAAAGACACTTATCGAACCTGGACAGAGGCCTTTAAGGGCGCAGGCGCCAAGGTAATCCTGGATGCGGACGGAGATCTTCTGGCGGAAGGGCTCAAGGCGTCCCCCTACTTAGTCAAACCCAACAACCATGAGCTTTCCAGGCTGTTTGGAAGAACCCTGACCACGAAAGATGAGCTGGAAGAGGCCGGAAGGAAGCTGATGAGGGAGCACTATATTGAAAAGGTGGTGATCTCTCTGGGAGGAGACGGGGCCCTGTATCTCACGGGAGATGCCACTGTCTCGGCGGAAGGCTTAAAGGTTCCTGTGGGAAGCACCGTGGGAGCCGGAGACAGCGTGGTAGCTGCCCTGGCGGTGGCAGAGGAGAGAGGCATGAGCCTGGAGGACACGGTCCGGCTGTCCACTGCCACAGGAGCCGCCAACGTGATGTGCAGCGGCACCCAGGCGGCCGAGTATGATGTGATTAAAGAACTGATCCCCAAAGTGGTGCTTGTAGTTAAATAAAATAAGGTTTATTATAAGAAAGGAGTATTTTATTATGAAAGCAAAAGGCGTGAGACTGCACGGAGCAAATGATTTGAGACTGGAGGAGTTTGAGCTTCCGGAGATCACCGACGACGAGATCCTGGTAAAGGTAGTTTCTGACAGCATCTGCATGTCTACATACAAGTGCGCGATCCTGGGTGAGAAGCACAAGAGGGTGCACGACGACGTGGCGGAGCATCCGGCCATCATGGGCCACGAGTTCGCGGGGGATATTGTGAAGGTGGGAAAGAACCATCAGGATACCTTTAAGCCCGGCATGAAGTTTACTTTGCAGCCGGCTCTGAACTACAAGGGGACCATGTGGAGCCCGGGATATTCCTACGAGTTCTTTGGCGGGGATACCACCTACTGCGTGATCCCGGCAGAGGTTATGGAGTTGGGATGCCTGCTGGAGTACAAGGGGAGAGCCTACTATGAGGCATCCTTGGCAGAGCCCATGTCCTGCAGCATCGGCGCATTTAACGCGGCCTACCACACCCAGATGGGCGTGTACACCCACCAGATGGGCATCCGGGAGAACGGGAAGCTGGCCATCATGGCAGGCGCCGGCCCCATGGGTCTGGGAGCTCTGACTTATGCCCTGCACCGGGATGTGCGCCCCTCTCTGGTAGTGGTTACGGACTTAGCCCAGGACCGTCTTGACAGAGCGGCCCAGCTGTTCCCGCCGGCAGAGTACCAGAAAGAGGGCATTGAGGTTCACTTTGTGAATACAGGGAAATTTGAGGATCCCGTGGCGGAGCTTATGCGGATCTCCGGAGGAACCGGCTACGACGATGTCCTCTGCTATGCCCCTGTGGCGGCGGTGATCAAGCAGTCCAGCGATATCCTGGGGCGGGACGGCTGCCTCAACTTCTTCGCAGGCCCCACGGACAACAAGTTCAGCGCCACCATCAATTTTTATGATGTACATTATAACTCCACCCATGTTATGGGGACAACAGGCGGCAACACCGCGGACATGATCGAGTCCCTGGAGCTGACAGCGGCCAAGAGGATCGATCCCGCCGTGATGGTGACACACATCGGAGGCCTGGATGCGGTTGCCGAGACTACCCTGAACCTGCCCAAGATCCCCGGAGGCAAGAAGCTGATCTACACATGGCTGTCCATGCCCCTCACCGCGCTGACAGACCTGCGCGCCAAGGGCGAGGAGAACAAGGACCGCCGCCTGGTGGAACTGGCGGACATCGTGGACGCCCACAAGGGCCTGTGGTGCCCGGAGGCAGAGGAGTATCTGCTGGCTAATTTTATAGAAAAATAATTCAGCGCCAGAATTCCCGTCCGCGGGTTTCGGCGCGGACGGGAGGACGATTTTGGATTCAATGGAAACGCGGAGAAACGCGATAGTGGAACTGATCAATGAACAGGGAACAGTCACATTTTCCCAGATAAAAGACACCTTTCCCAATGTGTCAGAGATGACTCTGCGCACGGACCTAAAGCTTCTGGACGAGGCCCGGAGGATCGTGAGGATCCACGGCGGCGCAAAGTCTGTCCAGGTGGTCATAGGCACGGACGATTACTTGAGCAACCGCTCTGTCCGCAATATTGCCCAAAAACAGAAGATCGCGGAGAAGGCCCTCTCTCTCATAAGGCCGGACACAACCATCTTTGTGGATTCCGGGAGCACTACAACCCTGCTTGCCCGCCAGTTTCCGGATCAGTCGAATCTGATCTGCACTACGGGATTAAGCTGCGCCACGGAGTTCGCCAATTTGTCAAAGCCCAGCGTGATGATACCGGGAGGGACTTTAAACCGCTACAGCCAGAGCGTCTATGGAATCTCAGCTGTGAGGGAACTGGAGAGGATTAATTTTTCTCAGACCTTTCTGGGAGTGACAGGCTACAGCTCCAGGGCAGGGTTTACCTGCGGGAGCAGTGACGAAGCCATCTTGAAGCAGACAGCCATAGACCAGGCGGAGCAGACCATCGTGCTCATGGATTCATCCAAGATCGGGGCATGGAGCACCTTCGGCATCTGCGGGCTGGATAAGATTGACATGGTGGTCTCTGACGGAAATCTTCCGGAGGAATTTCTTGAAGAATGCCGGAAATATGATGTGACGGTTTTGTAATTCCCGCAGACAGCGAGCCAGATGGGCATGCCTGCATGCGCCTTTGGCTGCTGCTGCGGGGTGTTGACTGATCGGTTCCCCCGCGCTCTGGCAGTGTTGAGGAGGGACTGTCTTGAAAAATAAAGTACAGAAATTTGGCAAATTTTTATCAGCAATGGTCATGCCCAACATCGGCGCCCTGATCGCCTTCGGTTTTCTGGCAGCGCTGTTTATAGACACCGGATGGATACCCAACGCCGGGTTCAACAGCATGGTAGGCCCCATGCTCACCTACTTGATCCCTATCCTCATCGCCTCCACCGGCGGCAGGATGATCGGCGGTGACAGGGGGCGTGTGGTAGGCGCTATCGCGGTGATCGGCGCCATCATGAGCAACACCGATATCACCATGCTGATGGCGGCCATGGTCATGGGCCCCCTGGCGGGTTTCTGTATCAAAAAGTTTGACGAGGCCATGGACGGCCACATGCCCGCGGGTTTTGAGATGCTGATCAACAATTTTTCAGCAGGCATCATGGGCATGATCCTGGCTATGCTGGGCTACGTTGTCATCGGACCGGTGATGAGCGGGATCCTCAGCCTTTTGTCGGCAGGGGTCAATGTTCTGGTTCAGAATGAGCTGCTGCCCCTGGTAGCTGTGTTCATCGAACCGGCGAAAGTTCTGTTTTTGAACAATGCCATCAACCACGGCATTTTTACTCCCATCGCCACGGCCCAGGCCGCGGAGACGGGAAAATCCATCATGTACATGCTGGAGCCCAACCCGGGCCCAGGCCTTGGAGTACTGCTGGCCTACATGTTCTTCTGCAAGGACAAGGCCACTAAGGACTCTGCCCCCGGCGCTGTGATCATCCACCTGCTGGGCGGCATCCACGAGATTTATTTTCCCTATATCCTGATGAATCCTCTGGTGATTATCGCTCCCATCCTGGGCAATATTGCCGCCATCTTCTGGTTTAACATGACCGGATGCGGGCTGGTGGGACCGGCCTCCCCTGGCTCCATCATCGCTTATCTGATGATGACCCCGGGGCCGGATATGGTGAAAGTGCTTATAGGAGTGGCAATTTCCGCAGGCATTTCCTTTGCCGTGGCCTCTGTGCTGGTGAAGCTGGCAGGAGGAAAGAGCTTGGAGGAGGCCCAGAAGGAGATGGCAGCCATGAAGGCTCAGGCCAAGGGAACCCCGGTTGTGCCGGGAACCATCGAGAAATCCTCGGAGATCAAAAAGATCATCTTTGCCTGCGACGCCGGCATGGGATCTTCCGCTATGGGAGCCACCAAGTTCCGCAACCGGATCAAGGCCAACCGCCCGGATATTGCCGTGAGCAATACATCGGTTGACAATATCCCCTCTGACTGCGACATCGCCGTAGTTCAGACCACACTGGCGGACAGGGCCAGAAAATCCGCTCCCCAGGCGCAGCTGATCACCATCGGCAATTTCCTCGCAGACCCGGCTCTCGACGCCCTCTATGTGCAGCTGACCACGGGAGACGCTCCGGCGGCTCCGGCAGGTGAGAACACGGACATCGTCATCCCCGATGTTCCCATTAAAAAACAGGTGATCATCCGGGAGGGGATCCACTTGGGACAGAAGCCTGTGACAAAGGAGGAGGCCATCCAGGCAGCAGGGCAGATGCTGGTGAACTTGGGATATGTGGATGAGACCTACATCGACGCCATGCAGGAGAGGGAGAAGCTGGTATCCACCTACATCGGTATGGGCGTGGCCATCCCACACGGAACCACCCAGGCCAAGGGCACGGTGAAGAAGACGGGAATCGTGTGCTTCCAGTATCCCGAGGGCGTGGACTTTGGCGCGGAGAAAGCCTATCTGGTGTTCGGCATCGCCGGAATCGGCGACGAGCATCTGGATCTTTTGAGCAAACTGTGTACCCTTCTGGAGGACTCGGCTCTTTTGGAAACCTTAAAGACCACGGATGATGTGGATTGGGTACTGGGACAGCTGTCTTAGAAATTCCTTATAAAAAACCGCCCCGGCGTTGGCAGAGGACCAGCCCGGGGCGCTTTTTTATGCACATGGGGCGGAAAGGAAATGTGGCCGCTTGCGCGGCCTCGCCCAAGCGCAGCGAGTAGGGGGAAAGCCTCCCCTACTCGATTGAGGTTGACCTTGGCGGAGGGGCTCTGTATAATGGATAGTACCAGTTTGGATGTGAATCTAAAATATCGAGAGGCGGGGTGAGACTTATGATCTACAATCTGAAAGATCTTCAGGAGGCCTGCAGACAGGGCCAGTCCTTTAAATTTGTTTTTTTCTGGGGTCACACTCCGGAACGGGATGGACATATCAGCGAGACCTGTTTAAGCCAGTGGTGGTCCTGCCGGTTTGTAGTGGAAGGAATTCCGTACACCTGCGCCGAGCAGTTTATGATGGCGGAGAAGGCCAGGATATTTCATGACACAGACATGCTTCAGAAGATTATGGAGGCCGTTCACCCAAAGGAGATGAAGGCCTTTGGCCGGGCGGTGAGGAATTTTGACAAGGAGACATGGGACAAAGCATGTTTTGACATTGTGAGGCGGGGGAATGAGGCCAAATTTTCCCAGAATCCGGAGTTGTGGCAGTATATGAAAGGCACGGAGAAGCGGATACTGGTGGAAGCCAGCCCCAGGGACCGGATCTGGGGCATTGGCATGGGAAAGGCGAACCCTGACGTCCAGGATCCTCTTAAGTGGAGGGGGACCAACCTTCTGGGCTTTGCCCTGACCCAGGTGAGGGATGAGCTTTTGGGAAAGGAGAGGGGCTAAAAAATGGCAAATATTTTTGATACGGCAAAATATATTCTGGAACAAGCTGGCTCTATGTCAACCATGAAACTTCAGAAGCTGTGCTATTATTCTCAGGCATGGTCTCTTGTCTGGGATGATTCTCCTTTATTTGAGGAAGACTTTCAAGCATGGGCGAATGGTCCGGTTTGCCAGGAGTTGTTTTTCAAAACACAGGGTAAATACTTGGTGAGCGCGAGAGATGAAACCGACGGTGAGGGAGATCTGTCTGATAATCAGAAAGATACTATAGATAGAGTATTAGAGCACTATGGCAGCCACAATGCCCAGTGGCTCAGCCAGTTGACACATATGGAGGACCCGTGGATTAAGGCGAGAGAGGGAGTTACGTCTGGTGCGGGATGCGATAATGTGATTACAAAAGAAAGCATGGCATTATATTATGGCGGGCTTTAAGCGGAAAAAAGTTAGGAGAGGACAAAAGCCTCTCCTTTATACTGCCTTTGTTTTTAAAAATCCCCAAAGTATTTCTCAAAATATTTGTAATTGTATCCGCTTTTCGAGGGATTGAGCACCGCGAACACAATGGCGCGAAAGCAGGAGTCGATGGAACTTAAGGGACGCCCAAAGCTTCGCAGTTCTTCGTAGAAAAGTTTGGCCACCTGGGCGGCGTCATTTCCGAAAGCGCCACATCCCCATGCGCCCAGGACGAGATACTGGTAGCCATAGAAGGCAGCGGCGTGAAGCACCTCCCGGATCCGGATCCCCAGGATCGCAAGAAGCTCCTCTTTCGCCTTGTCTCCGATTCCGAAGGGAGATATGGGCGCTGCGGCGGTGAGAACGCCCACCACCATGGTCTCATCAAGAAGGCCGTTGTCGGAATCCCGAAAGATCTCCACATTGGGCGAGAGGAGCATGTAGTCGGAGGAGCGGTGATCATTTAAGGACTGATTATATTCATACATGGCCCTGGCCTTCTCTGTTCTCAGGGACAGATAGAGAGTGCTTTTTCGGCAGAGATCCTCTTCCTGGGCCCGGGCCCCCCTGAGCACTCCGCCGCCGGGAGAGACCGGATTGGCGAAATTCAGGACAAGGATCTTGCGGGTGTCCTCAATGTGATAGCATTCGGCCATGTCCCGGGCCGCCTGGAAGGAATCCTGGTTGCTCATGAACACCTGACAGGTTCCGCCGGCGAGGCAGGGGGCTGGGGCATTTTTCGATTCTGTCATCTGGCGGAGCGTTTCCGGGGGAAGGAGGATAACATCTTCTCTCTCCTGGGCGGAAGTTGTAAGGGTCTTTGTCTCATCATTCTTGCTGTAACAGCCTTGTTCCGAGATCCTGATGGTCTCCTGGATCATAGCGGTGTAATCGATCCACATGGATAGGGGCCTCCTGTTTCTTAATTTTTCTTTTTGTAAAATCAGTATATATCATTTCCCTGGAGAACACAACCTGGTTTACTCATTCATGTCCGCAAATATGCCATATATGTCAGGCAGTCAGACAGACAACGACAACAAGGAAAAAGGGCCTGCGGCTTAACAGGCCCGGGTTGATCGTTACTGGTTAATCTTGTCATTGGCACAGAGTGTTTCATACTTTTTCGTGAGCTCTTGAAATTCCTCTAAAGTTTTGCACTCTTTTAAATCACTTAAAATACATGCTCGTTCAAGTTGTCGAGCTAAATTCTCAATGGTTTCCGCAGTATTGATCATTATATCACCCCTTTTATGATTTGAAAAAGTGTCTCTATGGTTATATCAGGCCACCACCTGCCAAGACGTTAAGCTGTGTGTGCGTCAGATCATTACTTATTATAAGATATTTTAATATTTATTTCCATGTATTTATAATCCCTTTGCTTTGGAAAATTCCTCTTGACACAAGTCTGAAATCATACTATACTGTAAGTCTGAAATCATACTAAAACCCTGCCCGGCGGATCGCCCGCCGGCATCTGGTACAGGAGGCGCCGCTATTATGGGAGATAACAAGGAAAAATTGAAGGAGTTCAACCGGCTGAACCGGGGATTCGAGAGTGTGTATCACACCATATGCAGGAAGATCGGGCTGTCGGACAGCGCGTTTGTCATTTTATACACTATCTGGGATCTGGGAGAAGGATGTCTTCAGAAGGACATCTGCGACGCAGTGGGAGTCAGCAAGCAGACCATCCACTCATCCATACGGAAGCTGGAGCAGGAAGGCTGTTTATACTTAAAGCCGGGAAAGGGCCGGGAGAGAGGGATCTTTCTCACCGAGGCCGGAAGAGAGTTGATCAATCAGAAGATTGTCCCCGTGGCGGCCCTGGAGGCGGAGGCCTTTGGCGGACTGACAGAGGAAGAGTGCGGGCAGATTTTAAGGATCACGGCAAAATACCTGGAACATTTCAGAGAAAAAGTCAAGAAGTTGTAGGAGGAAGGATGCCTTCCGACGAGCTGGCAGGTGCCGCAAAGCGGTGCGTGCCGATAACAAGAAGGAGTCAGAGATGAAAACGGGAAAGAGAAGAACAGAGATCCGGCTGTCGGATCATTTTACAGGGGAGAGGCTGCTGCGGTTCGTTCTGCCGTCAGTGGTGATGATGGTGTTCACCTCCATCTACGGTGTGGTGGACGGGCTTTTTGTGTCCAACTATGTGGGAAAGACCCCTTTTGCAGCCCTGAATCTGATCTATCCCCTTCTGATGATTCTGGGAGGATTGGGATTTATGATCGGGACAGGAGGCAGCGCGGTGGTGGCCATGGCGCTGGGAGAGGGGAAGAAGGGGAAGGCCAATGAGTATTTTTCCATGCTTATCTATGTGACCATAGGTCTGGGACTGGCGCTGACGGCGCTGGGGATGGCAGGGCTTAGGCCGGTTGCCAGGATGCTGGGGGCCAGCGGGCAGATGCTTGAGGACTGTGTGGTGTACGGGTGGATCATGTTGGCCTTCCAGACCTGCTTTATGCTGCAGAATGTGTTCCAGAGCTTTCTGATCACGGCGGAAAAGCCCAAGCTGGGGCTGAAGATCACCGTGGCGGCGGGGCTGACCAATGTGGTGCTGGACTACGTGTTCATCGCCCTGTTTGGCTGGGGCCTGGCCGGGGCTGCCTTTGCCACAGGTATGAGCCAGCTGGTGGGAGGGGGGATCCCTCTGGTCTATTTTTTCAGAAAGAACACCAGCCTTTTAAGGCTGACAAAAGCCAGGCTGGATATGGGGATCTTTTTAAAGACCTGCGCAAACGGCTCCTCGGAGCTGATGACCAACATCTCCATGTCTCTGGTCACGGTGCTGTACAATTACCAGCTCATGGCCATAGCGGGGGAGAACGGGGTGGCGGCCTACGGGGTGATCATGTACATGAACTTTGTGTTCTGCGCCATGTTTTTAGGGTATGCCATCGGCTGCGCTCCTATTGTCAGCTACCACTACGGGGCAGGCAGCCGGGATGAATTGGGGAATCTTTTCAGGAAGAGTCTGGTGATCATGGGAGTCTCCGGCTGTGTCATGACCCTTCTGGCCCTGGCAGCGGCGGCTCCCCTTACCAGGATCTTTGTGGGATATGACCGGGAGCTGTACCTGCTGACCTGCCACGGGCTGAAGCTCTACTCCCTGTCGTTTCTGCTGAACGGGTTTAACATCTTCGGCTCTTCTTTCTTTACGGCCCTGGGAAACGGAGGCGTGTCAGCGGCTATCTCTTTTCTGAGGACCTTGGTGTTCCAGGTGGCGTCGGTGCTGATTCTTCCCGTGTACCTGGGGGTCGACGGGATCTGGCTGGCCATCGTCGCGGCGGAGGAGCTGGCCCTCATGGTGACAGCCGGACTGTTGGCGAGAAACAGAAAGCGGTACGGCTATGCATAGAAAAGCTCACATCTCTGCAGGCACAGGGGAGTCTGCTGTCCGGGATTGGCTGCGGTACTCCCTTGGGGTGCAGCCGAAGGATTCCCGAAAGGCCTGGCCGAAGTAGCTGCTGCTGTTGAAGCCGCAGGCAGCGCCTACCTGAGTGACCGGAAGGACGGTGTGGGCCAGAAGGCCGCAGGCTTTCCGAAGCCTGTAGTCTGTTAAGTAGGAAAATGGGGACTGGCCCAGATTTTCCTGAAAACATCGGCTGCACTCCCTGGGACTGATGAAGGCGGAGCCGGCGATCTGGCCCAGGGACAGCTTTTCCTGATAGTGGGAGGCAATGAATTCCATCATGATCTTTATGCGGTCGCTGCGGGGCCGCTTTTTTTGGTCTGTCTGCAGGTCTTTTGTCTGGGAAAACAGGATACGCCACAGCCGGGTCATGATCTCCCGGATATCAAATTCATAGCCCTCTTCTTTTTTTTCATAACAGTCGAAGGATTTTTTCATGAGGGACAGGATCTCCTGATGTTCCGGAACAGCAGGGTCAAAGCGGTAGATGTCCAGGCCCGGATGTTCCAGGACCGGGGTGATGTAGCGGCGCAGCAGAATGCTGGGCTCCTGTCCGCCCAGGAAAGACGGGGGGAAGATGTGCTCTTCCTGGATGCAGGTGTCGCCTTTGGGACAGCTGGTCATGTGGAGGACGCCGGAGTTGACAAAGGCCCCCTCCCCCCGGCGGAAGGTGTAGACGCCGCTGGGCAGAGCATAGTCCATGACGCCTTCCCGTATATAGAAGATCTCCACCTCGTTGTGCCAGTGCCAGGGAAAGGCCCTGCCGGGGAGATCGTGGATAGCGCACAGATCCGTCATGTAGGGAAATTCCGGCGTGATGCGGCGGTGGCTCTCCTCCAGGGTGGAGGTGTTGATGCGGCTGTTGCCGGTATTAATGTAGCCGCCAGAACTGCTGTCTGCAAAAGATATGGCGGGGGGAAGGGGGGGCTGAATCATGATGTTCTCCTTTTCTGGCCGGATATTAATAGTTTAGGGCTATTTTTTGATAGAATACAGAAAAAAAATACAATATTATTATACTTACAAAAAGAGAAAAATACAAGAGAAAGCAGGCGGGGAAAGGATTATGAGTTTATTGCTTGGAATCATCTATGTGGCGTTTATCAGTCTGGGTCTTCCCGATGCCCTTTTGGGGGCAGCGTGGCCCAGCATGCAGGGGGAACTGGGGGTCGCCGTGTCCTGGGCTGGGGTCATCTCCATGATCATATCGGCGGGGACCATCGTATCCAGCCTGTACAGCGACACTCTCACCAGAAAGCTGGGTACAGGCAGGGTGACAGCGGCCAGCGTGGCGCTGACGGCGGCAGCGCTGTGGGGATTTTCCATGGCCCGTTCATTTTCCGCTTTGTGCGTGATGGCCTTCCCCTACGGGCTGGGGGCGGGAGCGGTGGACGCGGCGCTCAACAACTATGTGGCTATCCACTATAAAGCCAGGCATATGAGCTGGCTTCACTGTTTCTGGGGAGTGGGGGCGTCCTTGGGGCCCTACATCATGGGAGCCTGTCTGACAGGGGGATTTTCCTGGAACACGGGCTACAGGGTGGTGTCCCTTCTCCAGATCGTGCTCACGGCCGTGCTGTTCGCCACGCTTTCCAAATGGAAGGAGACAGGAGGCCGTCAGGGGGATGTTGCAGGCCAGGGAGAAAGAAAAAGCCTTGGCGTCAAAGATTTGTTAAAGCTGCCGGGAGCAAAGCCGGCTCTGGCATCGTTTTTTTGTTACTGCGCCCTGGAACAGACAGCGGGGCTGTGGGCTGCCAGCTACATGGTGCTTAAGCGGGGAGTGACGGCGGAGGCAGCCGCCAAATGGGCCTCCCTGTTTTATCTGGGAATCACGGCGGGAAGGTTTTTGTGCGGTTTCATCACCTTAAAACTGGACGACAAAGCCATGGTCCGCTTGGGGCAGGGCGTAGCCTTTTGCGGGATTCTGCTCCTTTTGCTTCCCTTTGGCCAGAGCGTGACAGGGATCGGTCTGGTGATGGTAGGGGTTGGGTGCGCGCCCATCTACCCGGCCCTTCTCCACGAGACCCCGGAAAATTTCGGGGAGGATAAGTCCCAGGCCATCATGGGGATGCAGATGGCCTGCGCCTATGTGGGCACCATGGCCATGCCGCCGCTGTTCGGGATGCTCTCAGGGCTGGCAGGAATCTGGCTGTATCCCTGGTATCTAATATCCCTTGTGGCAGTCATGACCGCCACAGTAGAGTGCCTCAACCGTATTAGAGGAGGAAGGCAAACACGTAAGCGTTTCTAAGATGCCTTCCATAACCGTTTAGATAGGTCTGCGCACTCGCTGCGCTGACCGTAAGAAAACATAGTGGTCGGAGAGCATCTAGTAACAGTTCAGGGGGTTGTCTGAACTGTTACTGCCTTCCGACGAGCTGGCAGGTGACGCGCAGCGGCGCGTGGTGATATCTTAAAAAGGAGGAGAAGGATTATGACAGATCAGGTTGTGAAGACAGAGGGCAGCAGGCTGCTGGCAGATTATCATGTGCACACGCAGTTCAGCGATGACTCTGAGACCCCCATGGAGGACGCGGTGCTCCACGCCATAGCAGTGGGGCTGGGGGAGATCTGCTTTACGGAGCACATTGACTATGGGGTGAAGACGGATCTAAACTGCGACTGCGAGGCATATTTAAGAGAGGTCAGGCGGTGCCAGGAGCTGTACGGCGGCAAGATCCGCATCCGTTTCGGGATGGAGTTTGGGATGCAGACCCACACCATCCCCCAGTTTCAGGAGACCTTTGACAAATATCCGTTTGACTTTATCATCCTCTCCTGTCATCAGGTGGAGGATAAGGAGTTTTGGACCTATGAGTTTCAGAACGGGAAAACCCAGGAAGAGTACAACAGGAGATACTACCAGGAGATCCTCAATGTTGTACAAAGTTACAAGGACTACAGCATCCTGGGGCATCTGGACATGATCTGCCGGTACGACAGGGCGGGGATCTATCCGTTTGAGAAAGGGAAAGACCTGGTGGAAGAGATTCTCCGGGTGGTCATCGCGGATGGCAAGGGGATCGAGGTGAACACCTCCTGCTACCGCTACAAGCTTCCGGACTTAACGCCCAGCCGGGATATCCTTAAGCTGTACCGCAGTCTGGGAGGGGAGATCATCACCATAGGGTCAGACGCCCACACCATCCCGTGGATCGGGTGGGAGACAAGGGAAACTCAGGAGGAGCTTAGGGAGCTGGGATTCGGGGCAATCTACACTTTTGACAGGATGAAACCCATAAGGCACAGCCTGGCATAGGCAGAGCCGCGGGAAATAAGATAGGAAAGATAGGGGGAGAACCATGATAAAATTGATTGCTATGGATATGGATGGAACACTGCTGAACAGCGGAAAGAAAATCAGCGCCAGGACCAGGGAGGCGCTGCTGCGGGCCCAGGAGGCGGGGATGGTCCTGATCCTGGCATCCGGACGGCCTACCAGCGGGCTGACGGGATTTGCCAAGGAGCTGGAGATGGACCGGCATCACGGTCTACTGGTGTGCTACAACGGCTCCAAGGTGGTGGACTGCCAGAGCGGCCGGGAGCTGTTCAACCAGGCCATGACCGTGGAGGAGGGCAAAGCGGTTTTGGAGCACATGAAAAAATTTGACCAGGTACGGCCCATGATCGACCACGGGGAGTATATGTATGTGAACAATGTATATAACCAGATGATCCGCTTAGACGGGAAAGAGTTCAATGTCATCCAGTACGAGGCCAGGGGAGGCCATTACAAGCTGTGCGAGAAAGACGATCTGGCGGCTTTTGTGGATTTTCCCCTAAACAAGATCCTGACGACCGCTGACCCGGAGTACTTGCAGGCCCACTATGAGGCCATGATGGAGCCGTTTAAAGACCGTCTCAGCTGCATGTTCACGGGAAGGTTTTATTTTGAATTCACCGCCAAAGGCATTGACAAGGCCAAAGCTCTCGACGCGGTGTTGAGACCTATGGGGTACAGCCCTAAGGAGATGATCGCCTTCGGTGACGGACAGAACGATGCCTCCATGCTGGCCTATGCCGGAAGGAGCGTGGCTATGGCGAACGCAGTGGAGGAGCTGAAGACCATGGCCCACGAGGTGACGGCCTCCAACGACGAGGATGGCATCGGGATTGTCGTGGAGAGGATCCTGCAGGAGAGAGGAAGCCATGTTTAAGTACGAGGCCATTGCGGAGGATATCCAGTCCAGGATCCTCTCCGGCTACTATAAGCCGGACGAAAAACTGCCTCAGGAGACAGAACTGTGCAGGCAGTATCAGGTGAGCCGCATTACCATACGCCAGGCCATGGAGCAGATGGTGGTCAGAGGGCTGGTGACCAAGCGGCGGGGGGCGGGAACCTTTGTAAAACCCGTGGCGGGAGGTACAGGGGGAAGGGAAAATCTAGCCAGATCCCAGCAGTGCCGCGGTTTCAGCAGGGACAATGCAGGCAGGAAAGTCACCTCGGATGTCCACCAGCTGACCCTGGTTCCGGCTGTGAAGGAGATCGCGGACAAACTCCAGATCCAGGAGGGGGCATTTGTCTGTTATATCTGCCGGACCCGCTTGGCAGACAATGAGCCCAAGCTGGTGGAATATACCTACATGCCCACAGAGTTTATCACCGGGATTACCATGGAGGTGGTGAACGGCTCTGTGTACTCCTATATTGAAAATACGCTGAAATTAAAGATTCAGAGCGCTCATCGCGTGGTCCGGGCCTCCGTGCCCACTGAGGACGAGAAGGTTTGGCTGGATATCCGCGATCTGCCCATCCCTGTTTTCGAGATCGAGCAGGTTGCCTATCTAAGCGACGGAAGGATTTTTGAGTACTCAAAATCCAGATACAGGGGCGACTGTTTTGAACTGCACACGGTCAGCATCCGGTAAATAATGCAGGTATCTGCCAGGCCCCGGCCTTTTTGACCGGGGCCTGTCTCGGGCCATAATCCCGTTTTAGCAGATGATATGAAATTGATTTCACTAATATGCACAAAAATAATATAACGACTTTGGAGAAAATGTCAATATACAAAGGAATTAATTGGATATGTAATCAGAATATGAAATGTAATCGATTTCACATAAAACAAAAAGATTTCATATCAACAGGAGGGGACCACAATGGCTATGGATTACGGAAGGTGCGCGAAGGAGATCTTTGAGAACTTAGGCGGCCGGGAGAATCTGGTAAGCGCTGCCCACTGCGCCACCAGGCTGAGGCTGGTGACAGTGGACAACAGCAAGATCAACATGAAGAAGCTGGAGGAGATCGACGGGGTCAAGGGCGTGTTCAGCAACAACGGACAGCTCCAGCTGATCATTGGTACGGGAACGGTAAACAAGGTGTATGACGAGTTTTTAAAGGTCAGCGGCATGACGGCGGCAACCAAGGAGGAGGTAAAGGCGGCAGCGGCGGCAAAGCAGCCCATCCCCAAGCAGATGGTGAAGGCTATGGGGGATGTGTTTGTGCCTATCCTGCCGGCCATCGTGGCCTCGGGCCTGATGATGGGGCTTGTGGAGGCCCTTGGAAAAGCTCTTCCGGCATTTGCGGGGAGCGACTGGTACGGAATCCTGGATCTGCTGGCCAACACGGCTTTCGTGTTCCTTCCGGTGCTCATCGCGGTGTCGGCGGCAAGGGTTTTTGGCGGCAATCTTTTTCTGGGCGCGGTTATCGGCATGATCATGATTCATCCCAACCTGATTAACGCCTGGTCCGTGGGGAGCATGGATCCGTCCCAGATTCCGGTTTGGCGTCTCTTTGGCTTTTCCATCCGCCAGGTGGGCTACCAGGGCCATGTGATCCCGGTGATCATCGCCGTGTGGCTGATGTGTCATCTGGAGAGGTGGCTCCACAAGCATGTGCCTGAGATGATCGATTTATTCGTGACGCCGCTGTGCACCGTGATGATCACCGCGTTCCTGACCCTGGGGATCATAGGGCCGGTGTTCTCCACGGCAGAGAACTACATCCTCAGCTTTGCCCAGTGGATCATCACCGTGGGCCACGGAATCGGGGCCATGATCATGGGAGCCCTCTATCCCTTCACGGTGGTCTGCGGCATCCACCATATGTACAATGTTATTGAGGCGGGAATGCTGTCAGCGGCAGGTGGGCTGAACACCTGGATGCCCATCGCTTCCGCGGCCAACTTTGCCCAGGGGGCAGCGTGCCTGGCAGTGGGGCTCAAGGCGAAAAACAACAAGACAAAGGCCGTGGCCGTGCCCTCCGCCCTGTCAGCGGCCCTGGGCATCACGGAACCGGCAATCTTCGGCGTGAACCTGCGGTTTATGAAGCCTCTCCTGTGCGGCATGGCAGGAGGCGCCTGCGGGGCAGTGCTGGGAGCCATTTTCCACATCGGGGCAACCTCCTACGGCGTCACAGGGCTGCCGGGATTTCTCATCACCCTGGACTATACCGCCCAGTATGCCATTGTTCTTGGAGTGTCGGCGGTGATTGCCTTTGCCCTCACCTGGACCCTGTGGAAGGAAGAGACCGTGGCAGAGGCCGCGCCGGACAAACAGGCGCCTTCAGAGGAGAACCAGGAGAGCGAGGCAGATAAGCTGTTAAAAGAGATGGCCCCTATAGAGACGGAGCCCAACACCCTGTATGCCCCTGTAAAGGGAAATGTGATCCCCAGGGAGTCCATCCCCGACGAGACCTTTGCCTCCGGCCTTTTAGGAGAGGGCGTGGGAATCGAACCGGAAGTTGGAGTCGTGGTGGCTCCCTGCGACGGCGAGATCGCGTCCCTCACTGACACCCGCCACGCCATCGGCATGACCAGCGAGAGCGGCATGGAGATCCTGATCCATGTGGGCGTGGACACGGTAAAAATGAACGGGGATGGCTTTGAAGTGTGGGTAAACATGGGGGACAAGGTGAAGGCAGGGCAGAAACTTCTGACCTTTGACATGGCCAAGATCAAGGCAGCGGGCTACAGCACCACCACGGCGGTTCTGGTGGCCAACACCTACAATTACGGCGGATGCAGCGTGGAGAAGACGGGAAAGACAGAGCTTTTGGAAAAAATTATCAAGATGCTGTGACGCGGTTTCGGTTCACAGGGGACTTGGGGAGAGAAGGACAGAATGTCCGTCTCTCCCCAAAAGGCTGGTTACAACACAGTTTTTCTCACCGCATTGTCATAAAAACGGAAATAGTCCGGGCGGTGCCGGGACTGGGTATACTCGAACATAACGCCGTTACTGTTGTAGGTCTGGCTGCTGACTACCGCCATGCAGTTATAATCCTGAACATTCATCATCAGATATTTTTCATCGATCTCGGTCATCTTTTCTACGGTCATAACTCGTTTGCTGTTCACAATGGTCATATGCAGCGTCTGCTCCAGATACTGATAAATGGAACTTTCCGCGATCTCTTTTGTGAGGCCGGGTACTGCCTCTTTTAAGAAATAATTGTGGTTAAGAATCAGCGGTATGGCATCCAGATAATGGACACGCTGGATATAATAAATATCGGTTCCCTCAGGAAAGCCTGTGTATAAAGACTGCTTTTCATTGATAGAAAATTCAGTGAACAGAAGGACTTTTGTAATAGCATGGTGGCCGTTTCGCGCGGCAGACTCCTGAAAGGTCTCAATCTCGCCGATGGTAAAGGCCGTCTGGGAGACAGGCTGATAGATGTTGCGCACTCCTTTTCCCTGAATGGTCTGTACATATCCGTCAGTTACCAGGCAGCTGACTGCCCGGCGTAGGGTATTGCGGGAGCAGTTATACGTTTTGATCAGAGTGTTCTCTGAGGGTAAAAGTTCCTGATAGGCGAAAACATCGCTTTCAATCTTCTCTTTTAAGTCTCTGTAAATCGTTTCGTATATTGATTTTGGCATAAATTCTTTACCTCAATAAGATTCCCATATTATCATTCCATGTTGATACCATTTATTATAGAAGGAAAAAATAGAAAAGTCAACGACTTGTTTAAACAAATTTTAAAAACAGTATTGACGTGTTTAAACAAGTGTGCTATAACATAATTCAGAAAGTTGTTTAAACAAGTAAAAAGAGATGGAGGATTAAAGCATGGGAACATATGCAGAGGACGCAAAAGAATTATTGCATCTGGTAGGCGGAAAAGAGAACATCGCGGCAGTTTCGCATTGCATGACGAGAATGCGGTTTGTTTTGGTGGAGCCGGGAAAAGCAGATGTAAAGGCCATTGAAGAAATGAAAGTTGTAAAAGGAAGTTTTACCCAGTCAGGGCAGTTTCAGGTGATCATCGGCAATACGGTAGCTGATTTTTACAATGATTTTGTAAAAACGGCAGGGATTGAAGGGGTATCCAAAGAAGCGGTCAAACAGGCGGCAAAGAAAAACCAGAACCCGCTTCAGAGAGTGATAACCGCCCTGGCCGAGATTTTCGCTCCCTTGATCCCGGCGATCATCACAGGCGGCTTGATCCTTGGCTTCAGGAACTGCATTGACAGCTTATATCTGTTTGAAAACGGGACCAAGACCCTGTGCGACATCAGCCAGTTCTGGGCAGGGATCGACAGCTTTCTGTGGCTCATCGGGGAGGCGGTATTCCACATGCTTCCGGTGGGGATCTGCTGGTCCGTGACAAAAAAGATGGGGACTACCCAGATGCTGGGGATTGTCCTGGGTCTGACTCTGGTATCCGGGCAGCTGCTCAACGCCTATGCGGTGGCCGGGACAGCGGCAGCGGATATTCCCAAATGGAATTTCGGCAGTTTCCAGGTGAACATGATCGGCTACCAGGGGCAGGTGATCCCCGCCATTCTGGCAGCATTTACGCTGGTGTATCTGGAAAAATTTTTCCGAAAGATCACGCCCCAGGTGATCTTCATGATCGTGGTACCTTTCTTAAGTCTGCTGCTGTCGGTAATGGCCGCCCATTTTGTGTTGGGCCCCATCGGCTGGAAGGTGGGAGCGGCAATCTCCGCAGTGGTATTTGCCGGAATTACAGGGACATTTAAAGTTGTATTCGGCGCCGTGTTCGGTGTCATTTATGCCCCTCTGGTCA
>CAMTAF010000025.1 GCA_947066955.1 uncultured Hungatella sp. | reverse complement strand
TTTTACAGCCTTTGTGCGATGTTCTGGGGATTAGTTTGAATGAACTTTTTTCAGGAGAGCATATATCAGCGGAGGAATACAAGGGAAAAGCGGAGGCAAATATTTCCAAACTTTTTAAAGAAAAACAAATTGCCAATCTCAAGCCTGTAAAATACTTATTTTCCATATGTGCTAACGCCACTTTGCTTGTAGCAGTGATCGAATTAGCTGTTGGTCTGGTTGGGAATTTTTTTAATTCCTTTATATTGGAACCCATGTTAATCAATGTTTCTGTATGGCTGATATTGTTTTTGGCTTCAATGAGTAAGCTGGTATATGACAGGAAAAAATTGAAAAACCTGAAGCATTCAGGCGTTTGTTTAGACTCCGAAATAGAGGATCTGATTCCGGCAGCCTGGATTAGAGTAGGAAACTACACCAGTTGCAGAATTGTCTGTCGGTTTATTTATGAGGGTAAGGAATACAAAGCAGTAAGTAACTATTATGTTTTGACACCATTTAAGCGAAAAGAAGATTTATATGCGAAAGTTTATATCGACAAAGAGAATCCTGCCAAATACAGTGTAGAGCTTTTTCAGACAGGCCCATATTAATCCTCCGCCCCAATCAAAACATTTTGACCCTCAAATATATCCAAAATCAAAATTTTATGGTAAAATAACCTCAATAAATCAACCAAGACAAATACGGAGGTAGCGAAAGCCATGAAACCAACTGGAATCGTCACTGACAGTCACAGCAGTATTTCCCAGACGGAAGCAGAAAAACTGGGGATCTATGTGCTCCCCATGCCATTTTACATAGACGGTCAGATCTACTATGAGGACATTGATCTGTCCAGGGAAGAATTTTTTAAAAAACTGGACTCCGGGGCAGACATATCCACCTCCCAGCCCTCCCCTGCCGATGTGATGAAGCTCTGGGACAAGGCCCTTGAGGAATACCGGCAGATCCTGTACATGCCCATCAGCAGCGGCCTCAGCGGTTCCTGCTCCACGGCCATGGCTCTGGCGCAGGATGCCCCTTATGAGGGGAAGGTGTTCGTGGTGGATCACGGACGGGTCGCCACACCTCTGCACCAGATGATCCTGGACTGCCTGGATTTGATTGAAAAAGGCTGCCCGGCCTCCCAGATCAAGGCCATTGCGGAAGAGTCCAGGGACAAGATGGTGATCTACATTGGCGTGGATACCCTGGAACATCTGAAAAAAGGAGGACGAATCACTCCCGCCGCCGCCCTCCTGGGAAGCGTGCTGAACATCAAGCCTGTCCTGAAGCTTGACGTGGGAATCCTGGAACCTTTCAAAAAATGCCGCGGCCTTGCCAAAGCAAAGAAGACCATGCTGGAGGCCATGGCCCTGGACATCGAGACCCGCTTCAAAGAAGAAAAGGACCGGGGCGAACTCCATCTCCTGGCTGCCAGCTCCTCCTCTAAGGAGGAAACGGATCAGTGGACCGCTGAGATCCGTGAAGCATTTCCCGGCATGGAGATTTTGTGTGACGATCTGTCCCTGGGAGTGTCCTGCCATATAGGATACGGCGGCCTTGGAATCGGCTGCTCCTGCAAGCTGCATTAGCAGGCATTCCCACGCCCTGGCAGGTGACGCGCAGCGGCGCGTGCCGATTCTGCAGAAAGGAGTCTTTATGAAACTGTTTCTCACAAGCAGTCCCTGCAGCCCATACCCTCAGAAGGATGGCAGCATCCTCTATGGCTACAGCAGGGAAAATGGATTTCTGGAAGAATTCTCCAAAGGATGGGAGCCTGGCTGCCAGTGTCTGATGATCTCCTCAGACCCGGAGGCTTTCTCCCGCAATGACAAGATGAAAGAAGAGTTTCGAGGATTTTTTGAGATCAGCGGCATCCCCGTGGCCGGTCTGGTCCTCCTCGACAGAAGAAATCAGAGAGAGCTTAACCGCCTTCTCAAGGAAAGCCTGATTGTGATTCTGGCGGGAGGCCATGTGCCCACTCAGAATGCTTTTTTTGCCCAGATCGGCCTTAAGGCTCAGCTCGCCGGATTTGAAGGCACCGTCATGGGCATCAGCGCCGGCACCATGAACTGCGCTGACACGGTCTACGCCCAGCCGGAACTTCCCGGTGAATCCGCAGACCCGGGATATCGAAGATTTCTAAAAGGCCTGGGCCTGACAGACTTACAGATTCTCCCCCATTATCAGGAAGTAAAAGACCGCATCCTGGACGGGAGGCGGCTGTATGAGGATATTACTTTCGAGGACAGCCGCGGACATACATTTTACGTCCTGGTGGACGGAAGCTATGTTCTGGTACAGGACGGCCTCCGGCTGCTCCGGGGCGAAGCCTACCGGCTATGTAACGGCGTTATGGAAAAAATCTGCGCCAAGGGCTGCAAGATGGAGCTATAAAATTTCATCTTCTTCCCCTGCCTCTGCCTCCTGCCCCGGCTGATCCACAGCTGCATTCAGCTCTTCCTCCACCTGGCTTCTGATCTCCTCTGCCCGGACGGGGTCCATGGCAGGGAGATTTTCCATGGAGCCGATGCCGAATCTTCGGAGGAATTCCTCAGTGGTGGCAAACAGGGCAGGGCGGCCCGGGGCATCTAAGCGGCCCACCTCATGGACTAAATTGTACTCGATGAGACGGTTCACCGCATGATCGGACTTCACTCCCCGGATCTTCTCGATCTCCAGCTTCGTCACCGGCTGCTTGTAGGCAATGATGGACAGGGTTTCCAGAATCACGTCTGTGAGCACATGCTTTTTGGGTGTCGCCGCCACCTGGATCAGATTCTCATAGTACTCTGCCCTGGTACACATCTGATAGCTCCTGTCCAGCTCAATAATCTGCATTCCCCGCTTTTCCTTGTCATATTTCTTTTTCAAATCCTCTGTCACCTGGGCCGCCGTCTCCTCACTCTCGCCGATGGCCGCCGCCAGCTGCCGCAGCTCCACAGACTGTCCCATGGCGAACAGAACAGCCTCCACCACATGTTCCCAATGTTTCTTCGGCGCTGTAACAGTCTTCTCTTTGACTTCTCCGTCTCTCTCGTGCTTTATCTTATCCATCTGCCGTTCTCTACCCTTCAAAATCCTCCAGTCCTTCCAGATCCAGTTCCTCTTCCTGGCCCTCCGGCTCCAGAGTTTCTATATTCATATCGTCGAACAGTTCCTCCTGGGTCAGATAAATCTTCCCCATCTTCATCAGCTCCAGCACTGCCAGAAAGGTGACCACGATCTCTATCTTATCCCCCTGCCTTTCCAGAAGCTGACGGAAGCTGAATCTCCTGTGGCCTCTGGCATAATCCATGACCCGGTTCACCCTGGCTTCCAGGCTTACCGGCTCCTTGCGGATGGTCCCGAACCGGCTCCTGATGGGGTCGATCTTGTCCTCCCTGCGTTTCATGACGGATTCAAAGACCGTCTTAAGCTTTGCCAGGGTCAGCCCGCCCAGAAGCTCATCAAGGTCCACAGGAGGCTCATACCTGGCCACCTCCTGGGGCACCGCGGGCTCCCTGTACAGATGGCGCTCTGCCGCCTCCTCCATCTCCAGAAGCTCCTGAGCCATATATTTGTACATCTTGTACTCCAAAAGGCGGGCTACCAGCTCTGCCCTGGGATCCTCCTCCTCGCCCTCCTCGTTCACCTCCGCAGGCAAAAGCATGCGGGACTTGATATCGATCAGGGTGGCCGCCATCACCAGGAACTCGCTGACCACGTTGAGATCCTCCCTCTCCATATGGCTCACATAGTCCAGGTACTGTTCTGTAATCAGGACAATGGGGATATCGTAGATGCTCACCTTATTTTTCTCGATCAGGTGGAGTAAAAGATCCAGAGGGCCCTCAAAATTATCCAATTTGTAAGATATGGCTGTCATCGTTATTCTCCTGCCTTCCTCCTTCAGTGGTATCGGCACGCTCCGTTTCACGGAACCTGCCAGGTCGTCGGAAGGCATCCTAAAAACGCTCCGCGTTTGCCTTCCTCCTTCAGTGGTATCGGCACGCGACGCTTTGCGTCACCTGCCAAGTCGTCGGAAGGCATCCTAAAAACGCTCCGCGTTTGCCTTCCTCCTCTCTTTTATCCGCACCGTTACCAGCTCAGGCCGGTTGTTGAGCCTTAGGTTTATGGAATGGGTCCCAAGCCCTCTGCTGACGATCATGGCCTTTTCTCCTGTTTTTAGACAGCCCCCGCAGCAGTCCAGAAAAAAGTGAAATTGAGGTGTCATAACCCCTCCCAGCCCCGGTATCCTTATGGTTCCCCCGTGGAAATGTCCGGAAAGAGTCAGATCCGCGCCCCATTCGGCGTAGTCCTGCCTAAAGAGAGGCGAGTGGGCCAGGAGAATCTGATAGCGGTCTTTGGACGCCGCTCCCAGGCGCTTCTCTATGTAGCCTCCCTCCAGCCTTCCGCAGGCTCTTTTTTTATAATGCTTTTTTTCCAGGTTCAGGCCGCTGACCCGGATATTGCCCGGAAGGTTCGCGCTTTCGTCCGACAGATGGCATATGCCCGCTCCTTTAAGCTCCCGCACAAGGACATCGTATTGATCCCCGTACTTTTCCCTCTTCCGCTCCATCCGGTTCTCATGGTTTCCGTTGCCATAATAAACCGGATACAGTCGGGCCAGTTCTTTTACCAAAAATAAGGAAGCCTCCAACTGCGCCTCCTTCTTCACCACCATCATATCCCCGCCGATAAGAACCGCGTCTGGCCGGATCCTGCGGATCTCCTCCAGCAGCTCCCTCTGTCCCGGACCGAAACAGTTATCATGGAGATCGGAGAGAAACACCAATGTCTTTCCCTCCTTCACCTTCTCCGATGACAATTCATAGGTCTGTGTGACAAAATGCCTCCGCTCCCACTCTGACCGGAGACAACATGCTGCCGCTCCGGCCGCTGCCGCCAATTTCCACATACCTTCCTCCTACTAAATAGGTATCGGCACGCTCCGTTTCACGGAACCTGCCAGGTCGTCGGAAGGCATCCTAAAAATGCTGCGCATTTGCCTTCCTCCTAAGTTTTACAGCCTGGTAAAGGGTGCCAGCTCCAGGCGCACAAAATAGCCCTGTTCGTGTTTGCACACCGGACATCTCCCCGGCGCCTGGGTTGCTGTCAGAACATGGCCGCAGTTGAGGCACATCCAGCCTGTGGCAATATCCGACACAAACAGCTTGTTCTGCTCCATCAGATCTGCGAACAGCTCAAACCTGTCTCCGTGCATCTTCTCCACAGCCGCGATCTGGTGGAACACTCTCCCGATCTCCTCAAAGCCTTCCGCCTTGGCCTTGTCCCCGAACTCCTTGTACACCACATCGTGCTCCTCGTACTCGTTGTGTCTGGCGGCTTTCAGGAGATCTATGGTCTTCTGGGAGATGTTCACCGGATAACCTCCGTCTATATGGATATTCTCCCCGGACAGCTCCTTCATGTAATCATAAAACAGCTCCGCATGGGCTTTCTCCTGGTCCGCCGTAAACTGGAACAGGGCTTCGATCACCGGAAGCTCCTCCTTTTTCGCGATCCCTGCCGCAAAGGTGTAGCGGTTCCTGGCCTGGCTCTCCCCGGCAAATGCCCGCATGAGATTTTTCAGGGTTTCACTGTTTTTAAGATCCCGCATAAAACTACCTCCTGGAAATAAATTGATAAAGGTAGTATCTGCCGCTCCGTCAAAAATATACGCCCTTTTGCCGCTTCTTTTCCTGCCACGGAAAGATCGCAAAAGCCCCGGTCTACTTCCGGCTTCGGAACACCGGATCTGCCGGGTGCCCGCCCACGATCTTCTGCATGGTTCTCTGGACTGCATCCTGGGAATTTTTCCAGTCCTTGTCCGCGTTTCTGTAGTCATATTTCTCTATCAGCCAGTCAATGTCCTCCTGGATTCTCTCCAGCTCCCGGCTCATCTGATCAAACAGAAGAGGAAATACCTGCTCCTGCTCTCTCTTCCCCAGATCCCTTTCGCAGATCTGTACCAAATCCGCAAAGTGATGGATGCAGAAGCCCTTGGAGGACTTGACCAGGTCTAAAAATTCCTTCTCATGCTTTACCTGGTGGACAAAGGTGTCCAGCACACGGCGGTAGGTCTCCTCCACCCGGCCGCAGACATAGCAGTGCTCCTCCTCCTGCCGGATCCATGCGCTTAAGGAATTTTCCTGGGAATCCTTTTTCTTAAATCTCCCCAGCATGGTAGGAGGAACGGGGGAAATTCTTTCCATCTGCCTTTTTAATTCCTCCCTCAGATAAACCATCCTGGTCTTTAAGATCCAGGCATTGCCCAGGGTGTTGCCATAGTCATACATGGCCTTTGTGTGCCTTCGGCAAAAGCCCTGCCGGTCTGTCATGTCCCGGATGTCGCTCTCCATATAGGAGGATCCCAGGACAAACTCAATGGCCGCCTGCTCCAATTTTCTCTCAAGCCAGCAAAAAGGGCACTCATCCCCTGACGTAAGAGCATCGTGGAGCTCTATGGTGTATAATTTTTCCTTCATATTCTCCCCTCCTCACGGCAGCTGCATGCCGCGTCACGGGATCCAGGCTCCGTCGGCCCCCAGCACATACCCATCCGGTGTCCTGGTGCCCGCCAGCATAACCCCCTGCGCCCCCAGATAAAACCATTTGCCGTAATCCATAACCCAATAATCCACTGCCTTGGCCCCGTTTGAGCGGAAATAATACCAGTCTCCGCCTGCAAACTGCCGCCACCCGGTAGCCATGTAGCCGTCCGGATCAATCCAGTAATCGGTCTGTCCGTCGCGGACCCACTCTCCCGCTGCCTGATTTCCATCCTGCTTTATGTAAATCCAGCCTTGGCCGTCCTTTTTCCAGCCAAGGGATGGTTTCTGGGAAGCGTCTCCGGATTCCCGGACTTGCTCACCGCCCTTCGACCTGGCCATGACCGCAAAGCCATAGTCCAGAAGAGCTTTGGTATCCTCATAATGGGTGGACTTGCTCTTCATGACCACCGCCACCAGGCGGACTCCATCCCTCTCCACCCCGGTAACCAGGGTGTTGCCTGCCAGGGACGTGTAACCTGTCTTTCCCCCTATGATCCCTTCATAATATCTGGAATCTGAGGGAAGCATCATCTTGTGCCCCATGGAGATGGTTCTGGCCCCTTCTTTTTTCGTGGCTGGAAACTGGTAGCTGACCGTAGTATCAATCCTGCACAGTGTCTCATTCTGAAATGCGGCTCTCGCGATGAGAGCCATGTCGTAAGGCGTGGTATAGTGATTGCTGTTGTTGAGACCGTGAGGGTTGGCAAAATGCGTTCCTGTGCAGCCAAGCTGAGCCGCCCTCTGGTTCATCAGGTCCGCAAAACCGCTGACGCTCCCGGAAATATGTTCTGCCAGGGCGTTGCCGATCTCATTGGCTGATTTTAACAGCAGGCCGTAAAGACACTGCTCCACCGTCAGCCGGTCCCCCTCCGTCAGATTCAGGGTCGAGGCCCCGGACTCCAAGTTGGTGGTGGCGCTTTTTGAGAAAGTGACCATGTCGCTTAGATCGGTCTTCTCCAGAACCAGCATGGCTGTCATCAGCTTTGTGATGCTGGCTGGGTAGAAACGGGCTGTCTCGTTTTTTCCCAAAAGGATCTTTCCCGTGGCCGCGTCCATGACCACGGCGCCCTCGGACTTGATCTCAGGCCGTGGGATTGAGGCGTCCTCCTGGTTTCCGGCATTTGCCTGCCCGGCCCCACTGGTTTCTCCGGAAGGATTGGATCCGGAGGAAGACGGGCCATCCGAAGCCTGAGTGACGCCAGCAGCGTCTGTCCTTCCCGCAAAATCACCGGGCGCCTGACTCCCGTCCTGGGTCCCTCCCGCCGGACCTGACGATGCCTGGCCGGAGGTTCCCGTACCTCCCGCCGGACCTGGCGGCGTCTGGCCCGAGGTTCCCGTGCCCCCCACCGGACCTGGCGGCGCCTGGCCGGAGGTTCCCGTACCCCCCGCCGGACCTGACGGCGCCTGGCCGGAGGTTCCCGTGCCTCCCGCCGGATCTGACGGCGCTTGGCCGGAGACCTCCGTTCCCACCGGGCCTGACGGCTTTTCAGAGGCTCCCTGGGAATCCTCTGACGGACTTGTCTGGCTCACCTGAAGAGAGCCGTTTCCCCCGCCGTCGGGACCTGCCCCGGCAGCGGAATCCTGGGAATCTCCCGGCGGGCCTGTCCGGCTCACCTGAGAGGAGCCTGTATTCTTTGGCGCCGGCCCCGTCTCTGCTTCCCAGACAAAGCCTTCTCTCCCCTCTGTATCCACCACCGCCTCAGACAGGGTCCAATCCTCTCTGTCCTCCCAATCCTTTGCCCATGCAGTCTGTCCCGGCAGGGAGACTCCAAGGCCAAAGGCCAGAACCGCCGCTGCCATCCTTTTACATGCTCTCATGCTTTTTCTCTTTACATAACTTCTCACGGTCATCAGTTCTCCCCGTGGAAACGCTGGGCCTGACTACGGATCAGTTCCTCGTCGTCAAAATAGTTGATCTTCATGGCGGCCTTGACCTCCGCAAGAGTCTGGGCCGCTGTTTTCTGGGCCCGGATGCTCCCCTCTTTCAGGATGCGGTAGACCTCGGGAATATTTTTCTCGTACTCTTTTCTGCGGGCCCGGATAGGAGCCAGTTCACACTGGAGCACCTGGTTTAAGAAGCGCTTCACCTTCACATCGCCCAGTCCGCCTCTGGTATAATGGGCTTTCAGCTCCTCAAGATTTTTATATTCCGGCCAGAATCGGGCGAAGTGCTCATCTTTGCAGAAAGCGTCCAAGTAGATGAACACCGGATTATCCTCCACCTGCCCCGGATCCTGGACGCGGAGGTGATTGGGATCCGTGAACATGCTCATCACTTTTTTCTGCACCTCCTCCTCTGTGTCTGACAGATAGATACAGTTGTTTAAAGATTTGCTCATCTTGGCTTTTCCGTCAATACCGGGAAGACGCAGACACGCCTTGTTATCCGGCAGAAGCACGTCCGGCTCCACAAGGACTTCCCCGTAGATATGGTTAAAGCTCCTGACAATCTCCCTTGTCTGCTCGATCATGGGAAGCTGATCCTCCCCCACAGGCACTGTGGTGGCTTTAAAGGCAGTGATGTCCGATGCCTGGCTGATAGGATAAGCAAAAAATCCCACCGGAATGCTGGTCTCAAAGTTGCGCAGCTTAATCTCGTTCTTCACTGTGGGATTTCTCTGGAGCCTGGACACGGTCACCAGATTCATATAGTAGAAAGTGAGCTCCGTCAGTTCCGGCACCTGAGACTGGATAAAAAGGGTGGATTTATCCGGATCCAGACCACAGGAGAGATAGTCCAAAGCCACCTCGATAATGTTCTGCCTTACTTTCTCCGGATTGTCCGCATTATCCGTAAGAGCCTGAGCGTCTGCTATCATGATGAAGATCTGATCAAAACCGCCGGATTCCTGAAGCTCTACACGCCGCCTTAAAGAACCCACATAGTGGCCTACATGAAGCCGCCCTGTGGGACGGTCGCCGGTCAGTATGATCTTTTTCTTATTATTTTCCATGGTTTTTTGTTTCCTCCTCGAATTGTTGTGGGGTTTGCCCTGGCCTGGCAGAGCCTATGGGGATAGTTTACCACCCATTCCGGAAAATATCTACTAAATATTTCCTTAACATGCACACCACAGCTTAACCCTGCCCATATTTTAGGAGGAAGGCAAATGCGCAGCATTTTTAAGATGCCTTCCGACGTCCTGGCAGGTGACGCGTAGCGGCGCGTGCCGTTACCATAAAAAGCCGTTACTATAAAAAGGAGGAGGAATTTTTATATGGCTGACAGACAGAAAACTCCAGGTGACATCTTCGCGGAGATCCTGGAAGACAATGAACCCATGGCTATGGCCTGGGTTACAGGCGGGTCCGGGGCTCCGGCCCTGAGCGGACTGGTAAAATTTTACGAGACCCCCTACGGCGGCACTCTCATAGAGGCAGAGCTGTTCGGGCTGCCTGACAGGCTCCAGACAGGGGCCTCTGACTTTTACGGCATGCATATTCACGAAAGCGGAGACTGCGGGGATGACTTCCGGAACACAGGGGGACATTACAATCCCTACCAAACAGCTCATCCCCAGCACAGCGGAGATCTTCTTCCCCTGTTCTCCAACCAGGGGTATGCCTGGATCTCTTTCTTCGACAAACGCTTCACCATCCCGCAGATCCTGGGAAGGTCTGTTGTCATCCATCAGGCATCCGATGATTTCCATTCCCAGCCCTCCGGCAATTCCGGTGAAAAGATAGGCTGCGGGGTCATCCGCCTTGTGAACAAGTATGACAAGAAAAACCTGGGGTAAAAGCCGGCGAGGATACCGGAGCCCAACCGGGGCAGGCCGATCAGCCTGCCCTTTCTTTCAGCCGGTCAGGCTGATACCTCTTAGCCGACTCTATGACCTCCCTCTTCACCGCGCCGGACAGGAAGAAGGACGCCTTGGCGCAGGCCGGGCCCACCAGCTCGTAGAGCACAGAGGAGGCCAGGATAATGGTCAGGAGAAGATCTCCGATCTCCGGCGGCAAAAGCCTCTGTCCCAGGAATGCCAGGCCAATGGCCACACCGGCCTGGGGAATCAGGGCAAGGCCCATATATTTCTTGATGTTCACAGGCATGCCCGTCACCGCGCACCCCAGATACACGCCTGCATATTTTCCCGCAATACGGATGAGGAAATAGCTGAGGCCGATAACGCCGGCCGTGGCGATGGCTCCTAAGTCCAGGTTCATCCCCGAGATGATGAAGAACATGCTCATGATCGGCGGCGTAAAGCGGTTGATCTGCTTAAACAGCTTCCGGTCATCGGTGAGGTTCATGTACACGGCCCCGAACACCATGCAGGACAGCAGCGGAGATACTCCTAAAAGCCCGCAAAACCCTGACAGAGCCAGAAGAAGAGCCACTGACAGGATCAGCCGGTTATCCTTGCTCCTGTCCGGCGTCAGAAGCTTTGACAGAAGCAGCCCGCCGGCTCCTCCCAGAAGAATCCCCACCCCATTGACGGCAAACGGCATGATCACGTCATGGACAGAGATCTGTCCGTCTCTTCCGGCATTGACCACCGCCACCACGATGCTGAAAGCCAGAAGGCATACCACGTCGTCCAGGGCCACCACCTGGAGAAGAGTGTTCACATACTCACCCTTGGCATGATACTGATGGATGGTCATCATGGTGCTGGCAGGCGCCGTGGCCGTGGCGATGGCTCCCAGCATCAGGGCAAAATTCCAGTCAATTCCAAACATGGCTTTCATGCTCAGAGCCACAAGAATCCCGGCTGTCAGGGCCTCAAACAAGGTCACCACCACTACTTTGATTCCGGCTTCTCTCAAGATCTCTCTCTTAAAAAATTTCCCCACTCCAAAGGCGATAAACGCCAGGGCAATGTCGCTTATAAAGCCCATATGTTCCAGAAGCCCCTTTGGGACCAGCTTAAGACAGCAGGGCCCAATCAGCACTCCCGCCATAATGTAACCGGTGACATTTGGAAGCCTCAGCTTCTTAGTCAGCCTTGTCACAAGAAAACCCGCAAACAAAATGATGGAAAGAGAGCAGAGCACCGCGGTAGACTCCTCCATCCCCTCATACAAAAAAGTCATATCTTTTTCCCCCTGAATTATTTTTTGGCATTTCTGCCGAATCTATGGTATCATTATAGTGATCTTTTTTATAAATGCAAATTATATTTTATATTGCAATCATAATTATTCATTATAACCAGGAGGCATGCCGGCGCGCCCCAGGTCAGCGCCCCGACAAGCGGCGACATTACATAAAATTGGAGGAAACACTATGGATTCAAAGATGGAAACTTTGTTGAAAGTATATGAGACCCGCAATTTTACAAGAGCTGCCCAGCAGCTGTCCCTGACCCAGCCGGCAGTGAGCCAGCACATCAAGCAGCTGGAACACGACCTGGATGCCACTTTGTTTGTCAGGGGTGAAAAGGGCCTCAAACCCACGCCGGAAGGGGAGATCGTGGTCAAATACGCCCGCCGTATCCAGACTCTTTATCAGAACATGGCCCAGAGCCTGGAGGATGAGAAACGCCACGCCACCCGCCTGTCCGTGGGCATTACCCACTCCTCAGAGAGCGGCATCATCGCCGAGGTGCTGGCCGCCTATACCACCGGCACCCCCGGCAGCCACATAACCATTCTTTCGGATACCATAAATAATCTTTATTATAAATTGAAAACTTATGTCCTGGACATCGCCATCATCGAGGGGCGCATCAGCGACCCCAACTTCAATTCCGTCATGCTGGACACGGACACTCTGATCCTGGCGGTGTCCAGGGACAACCCTCTGGCCAAAAAGCAGATCGTCACACTGGAGGAGCTGAAAAAGCAGAGGCTCATCCTGCGCCTGCCCAACTCCGCCACCAGAAACCTTTTCGCGTCCCATCTGGAGAGCAACAACGTAAACCTGGATGAATTCAATGTAATCCTGGAAGTGGACAATGTGGCAACCATCAAGGACCTGGTCCGCAGGAACTTCGGGGTCTCCATCCTCCCCTACAGCACCTTTGCCTCTGAGATGCGCAAGGGGAAGATGGCGGGCCTGTCCATTGAGAACCTGAGCATGACCAGAGAGATCAACATGATTTATCACAAAGATTTTGAACATATTAATGTCCTGCAGGACATTACACGGATTTACAGGGAATATTCCAGAAAGAAAAGCGGCTGACTGTATCACTTTAATTGGAGAAAATTTTTTTCATTGTTCACAAATTATTCATATTTTGAACAAACTTTAGTCATATTTATCCGATATACTTATTTTTGTAAACAGGTGATACACCTTTTTCAAAACTTTTTCATACTCTAGCCGGCAGATGTCCCCCCGTCTGCCGGCCCTCCCTATTTTTAGGAAAGAAAAGTCCGGCTTTGCCGGACTTTTTTTGTTCAATTTATTTCATAATTTCTAAAGTAATCTGCCGCTTTTCATCACAAACCATGCAAATAAAGGCTCCATATCCGGCCCCTCCGGCGTCACCCTGTCTTTTCCGGTCATCCTCTCCGGGTGCCACTGCACCGCCAGGATGGGAAGTGTCTGATGTTCAAAGGCCTCCACGATCCCCCCTGACTTGGCGGTAACCTCAAGCCCGCTGCCCAACTTCTTTACAGACTGGTGATGATAGCTGTTGACCAGAATCTCATCTCCGAACAGCCCGTTGATCACAGATCCCTTTTCCAGGGATACCTGATGGACGGCGCCGTTCTCATGGCCGTCAATCCCCAGCTCCTGTCTCTGGTCCTGCCACAGGGTTCCCCCCAGGGCAGTGTTGATCAGCTGAAGCCCTCTGCACACTCCCAGGACCGGCTTTCTTCTCTCCGCAAACAGGGAGAACAATCTCAGTTCCTCCCTGTCTCTCACCAGGTCCGCCTGACCGCACCACTCCTGCCGCTTTTCGCCGTATTGATCCGGTTCAATGTCAACTCCGCCTGTGAGAAACAGACCATCTGCCCTGTCTGCCAGTTCTTCGTCCATCCCGAGGGCCAGCAAAGGCTGTCCCCCTGCCTCATAGACCGAGTCTCCATAATTCTGAAACAGCTGCCGCTGCTCCATCTCCCTCACAGTCCCCAGGCCTGTGGTCAATAAGATCAATGGTCTCATATCCCTTCCTATCCTCCCCTTTGGTATTATCAGCCGGCAAACATCATGCCGTCAAAAATATCCTCCGCATTGAGATCCTCTCTTCCTCTCACCGTCCCCGGCCAGCCCGGCTCCACCCAGACCCTGCAGCGGGTGCCGTCCTCTGTGACAAAACCCACATAGCTGTCTTCTACCCGGACAATCCACAGTCTGGTCCCTGCCGGAAATTCCCGCAGCTCCCCTGTGCCCTCCAGCTCCATCTCCAAAGGCACCAGAAGAGTCAGAGGGTAGTCTCCTCTGTCCACGTCATACCAGGACTGCTCAGGCGTCACATACCCGTCTGTCCTGCAATCCGCCATGATTTTGTACCATCTGTTCCCGTAATAGGTACTCAGCAGGTCTATATGTGTCTGAAGACAAAAATGCTTTGGATCCGTGAAAACCTGGGTCCCGTACTCCCCGCCGCCGTTTTCTTCCTCCTGGTAATAGCTGAAAAACCCTGTTGCCGGAAATTGCCAGGGGGTCTGGAAGCCTTCTCTTTCCGGGTCCAGCTCATACACCCAGATCATCTCATAGTCATTGTCGCTGGTGGTCTCCACCAGCAAAAGCTCTGTGTCCAGATCAGACCCATGGACCACATAAGAAGTGTAATCGTAAAACCACATGTCTGTCAAGCTCTCCTGTCCCTTTACCGAGACCCGAAGCTTCTCATATCCTGAATCCATGTAAGAGATTCCGCCAACCTCCACCGTGTCCAAAACTTTGTCCTGCCCCAGATCAAACTCCAGGCCAGGAATCACCTGGACAGCCCAGGAGTCAGGCACATTCCGGATTTTCTCGGAAAACAAATCCGGCTCCTCCTCATAGAGGATGGTGGCAGTCAGGGCCCCGTAGCTGTAGGGAGCCAGTTCATAGGGATCAAAATAGATGGTGAGCCCTTCATACCCCGCGGTCCATGTAAGGGATCCGTCCTCTGCTTCCTCCTTCACCACATCTTTGGCAGATTCCCAAAATTGCTCTTCCCCATATTTCTCCTGGAGACGCTTTTGTGCCAGCTCTCCTAAACGGTCCGTGTCCGTAACCGCCTCCTCAAGGGACAACCGGCGGCCGGTGCGGGAGTCAAAGACGCTGGCCCCATACCCGTAGATCCCATGAGCCCCTCCAAGATAGCTGGAGCTTTGTCTCAAAAGGCTGGTCACCTGGCTGTCCGCCCTGACCACCCAAACCTCCCCTTCCCAGGACAATTCCCTGGAATAACCGTCAGCCGCCATGTCCCTGGCCTTGGTCTCCAGCTCCTCTATGGAGTCTGCCGCCTCCGCCGCAGCCTGGTCATTGAGCTCCTCAAGAGCTTTTGCCAGCTGGGGAAACGCCCGGGCGCCTGTCTCCGGGTCCGCCTCTTCGCGGCTGTCCAGCCAGATCCGGGAATATCTGGTATGGCAGAGTAGTTCCCCCTCATCCCACACCTGGTCATACTGGGAATTCTTCATCAGTGACAGGAGAACGGGAACCTCCTCTTCTGCCGGGAGCTCTTCCGCCGTCTCCCCGGCTGCTTCCTCCGTGGTCTCCCCTGCCTGATCCCATAGGGTCTCTGGTGCTGTCTCCGAAGGGGCCTCTGTCCCGATTTCGGCAGGTTCCGCCGCCTTGTCCGCCGGGCCCGCGCATGCCCCGAGGCAGAGGGACACAAGAACGGGCCATAAAGCCCATCTGATCTTACTTTTCATGATCAATTCCTCCCATGTGTCAATCATTTTTCTACAGTTTACCACACATCCCGGGAAATTCCTACCTTACTTTTCCCCGAATTCTTTCTTCATCAGTTCAATAAAGCATCTCTCCATCTGGGTTAAGTACACTTCTTTCTTATAGATTGCATTGATATCCCAGCTGTCCGGCTCTTCGCCATACTGGTAACAGCAAAATCTCTCCGCGCCGCCCAGCACATCCAAAGCTCTCTGGGGCACAATAGTGATGCCAAGCCCGGCTGAGGCAAGCTGGACGGCTGAAATACAGCTGGATATCTCCATGAACACCTCCGGCAGGATCCCGTGCTTCTCCAGAACCTGATCCACCTTTTCCCGTATGGCATGGCCTTCCTTCAAAAGGATGAACGGCAGCCCTTCAAGCCTCTCCAGTGCCACCCTGGGGACCTCTTTCCCTGCTGTCACGGCCTCCTCCGGCACCGCTCCAGGTCCTGCCACCAAAAACAGCCGCTCTTTATAGATCCCCTCGGTTTTCACTGCTCCTGTTCGTTTGCTCCTGTTTCCCGGCAGAACAAAAAAGCGGATCTCATCCCGCATCAGAAGGCGGAACAGCTCCTCGGACTTTGCCTCCTGGAAGCGCACTTCTGCTGCAGGGTACTGGCTGCGGAATGTTTTGAGCACTCTTGGGAGCATGTAGCCCGCCCTCTCCGTGGGAATTCCGAAATGGACCATCCCCTTGTCCCCCTGGCCCATGTCCCTCAGTTCCCCCCTCATGTTCTCGTTCATCAAAAGGATCTTTCTGGCAGTCTCCACATATCTCTCTCCGGCATAAGTCAATTTAAAGGGTCCGTTTTTTCTCTCAAATAACCGGACACCCACATCCTCCTCCACCCTGGATATGATGTAGCTCAAAGAAGGCTGTGAAATGTACAGCTTCTTCGCCGCAGCCGTAACGCTCTGATAGTCCGCAACTGTGGTGATATACAGCATTTCCCGAAAATCCATATGTCTCCTCCTTTTTGGGTATCGGAAGGCATCCTAAAAATGCTGCGCATTTGCCTTCCTCCTATGATCTTCATTTTTCTTATGATATCAAAAAATAAGGTGTAAAGTCCATGAAATATGGAACTTCACACCTTTGCCATCTATGGCCGGTAACTATTAATTTCCTTAAGCCTGGCTTTCAAATATCTCAGCTGTCCCCCGCACAGGATCACTTCCACCTCATTATCCGACAGTTCGATCCTGGCTTTAAAGGTCAGCCCTTTGCTCTTATCCTTCACCTCAACGGTCCTGGCTGCGATCTGGTCCCTAAGATTTTCGATCTCAAGATCATCCATCTGATCGACCCGGTCATAGTCCCGCGGATCCTCAAAGACCATGGGGATGATCCCGTGGTTTACCAGATTTCCTTTATGGATCCTTGCCATGCTCTTGGCAATCACTGCTTTCACGCCCAGGTACATGGGGTTGATGGCCGCATGTTCCCTGGAAGAACCCTGGCCGTAGTTCTCTCCCCCGATGATAATGCTCTGTCCCAGTTCCCTGGCCCTCTGGGCAAATCCAGGGTCATACCGGTGGTAACAGTACTGGCTCATAAGAGGGATATTGGACCGCATGCTGGAAAATTCCGCGCTTGCCGGGGTGATATCGTCGGTGGTCACATTGTCCGCCGTCTTTAAGCTGACCCTGCACTCCAGCCTCTGCTCCGGCGGGTCGGGCACCGGAAGCGGGGCGATATTAGGTCCCCGGACAATCTCTACTTTAGACGCCTCCTCGGCAGTCAGAGGCTTTATGATCATGGAGTCATCCACAGGGTAGATGTCAGGCTCCGCGATCTTATCAAGGTCCGCCACAGACTCTCCCAAAACCTCTTCTGCCGTGGAGAAGGTGCCCGTGACCGCGCAGGCTGCCGCAGTCTCCGGGCTCGTCAGATACACCTGGGCAGTTGGATTGCCAGAGCGGCCTTTAAAGTTCCGGTTGGTGGTCCGCACAGCCACTCCCTCTGTGGCCGGAGACTGCCCGATGGCGCAGCAGGGACCGCAGGCCAGCTCCAGAAGACGCACACCTGAGTCTATGAGCATCTCGATGTAGCCGTCTCTTAAAAGCTGTTTGTAAATCTGCCTGGAAGACACGGCGCAGGTACAGCTCACATCCTCATGGACATGGCGGCCCTTAAGCACCAGGGCGGCTCTGGCGATGTCCTTGTAGCTTCCGTTGGTACAGCCTCCTATTAAAACCTGCTGCACCTTCTTCTTCTCCACCTGACGCACAGTCGTCACATTGTCCGGCTGGTGGGGACAGGCGATAAGGGGTTCCAGCCGGCTTAGGTCGATCTCCAGCTCACCGTCATAATCACACCCCTCGTCAGGATACATCTCCACAAATTCCCCTTCTCTCCCCTGGGCTTTCATAAACTTTCTCACCATCTCATCTGCCGGGAAGATGGAAGTGGTGGCACCCAGCTCCGCCCCCATGTTGGCGATGGTCACCCGGTCAGACACTTCAAGGCCGGAAACTCCGGGACCCACATACTCATAGATCTTCCCAAGGCCTCCTTTCACGCTGTTTTGCCGCAGCATCTCCAGGATCACTTCCTTGGCATTGCAGCCGGGCCTTAACCGCCCCGTAAGGTTCACTTTGATGATCTGGGGCATTTTCAGCCTCATGGGGAGCCCTGTCATGGCGGTAGCCACGTCCATGCCACCTACCCCGATGCACATCATGCCCATAGCGCCTCCGTGGGGGGTGTGGCTGTCTCCGCCCATGCTCAGTTTTCCGGGAACCCCGAACCTGGCTGCCTGAACCGCATGGCAGATCCCGTTGCCTGGCCGCGATACATGCACGCCGAATTTTTTCGCCGCTGACTGGAGATAGATATGGTCGTCAGGAGTCTTGTGATCCAGATACAAAAGATTGTGGTCCAAATAGCTCACACTGGTCTCCACCTGGGTCCTGTCAAGGCCGATGGCTTCAAAAGCCAGGTAGGTCATAACCGCGTTGATGTCGTGGGTCAGGGTCTGATCCACTTTTAAGTAGATCTCTTCCCCCGGTCTCATCTGAGACGGCTGCGCCAGATGAGCTGCCAGGATCTTTCTTGATAAATTCTGTGCCATGTGTTTCTCCTCCGTTGTCTTTCTATATTATAATAATCCTTATCGATAAAGGGATTAAAAGCAGTCCTAACACTTTCTGCCTCTAACCCCTTTCTCTTATAACGTCACCATAGTCCTGAGGTCCGGGACAGGATCTCCCTTGCCTTTTGTCCCGCATACAGCCCTGCTCCTGTGACGCAGGCCTCTTCCAGTTTCTCTCTGACTCCCCTGTCATCCCCTTTATTGTGGAGGGCTCTGGCGGTCAAAAGCTGCATCTCGCTTTTGTGGATCCTGTTTTTGGCTAGATTGATCTCAGCGGTCAGATATTCTTCATCTCCCGGATCCCCCTCCAGAACATCCAGCCAGATCTCTGCCAGGCGCAGACATTGGGCCAGATTGGAGGCCATGAGGGGCGCTCTGCCCGAAGCCGTCGCTCTTAAGCTTTCCAGCTTCTTTTTGCTCTCTTTCGCCCCCTCCAGATCTTCCATCAAAAGCTTAAGCCTCAGTGTCTGATTTGCCGTCAAAGCCTGGCAGGCCAGAGCGTGGAGGTTCAGTTTTGTAAAATCCAGACCCTCCAGCAGTTTTAGTCCTCGCTGAAAATCTCCCATGGCCTCACAGGCATAGGCCAGCTTGTTTCTTCCGTCAATATACTCTGCCGTGTTTTGGGGAACCTTCTGGACAATCGGAGAAAAGAGCTCCACAAATTTCTCGGGCTTACAATCCCTGTACAAAACCGCTGTTATGCGGGAAAGTCTGCAGTTGGCCCACAGGGCTGAAAGGATTCTGCCAGCCACAACCCCGGCGAACACCATGAGGGCGGCGAAAAAAATATCCGCGTACCCTGCCTGCAGCTTTCCGTATGTGAATATTCCCGCGGTAAGTCCTGCCCATGCCCCCAGGCCCATCCAGACATTGTGCTGCTTTCTAAAATACGCAACCATACTTTACAGCCAGAAGGAAAATACAAAGGAGGCGATGATCAGCACGATACCTCCCCCAAGACGGGATGACAATTGGGCGTAAGCGATGAGTTCCATGCGGTCCGCGGCGCCTAAACAGGCCAAATCCCCGTTTCCGCCTCTGTTGGCCATGCACAGACCAGCGGTAAGAGCCGCGTCTACTGGATAGAATCCTACCAGATATCCCACTCCGCCCGCGCCGATGATGGCTCCGACGACGATCATAAGCGCCATGATTACATTGCCCGGGGTCATGGCTGAGAACAGCTCCGCTATGTCAAAATCCGCTCCCATTCCCACCATGATGATGATCCCCATGCCCCCTGACATAAAGCTTTGAAGACGCTTGGCCCCTGCCCGCACATTGGCCGGGATCATGCCGCTTGCGGCAAGGATCACCACAAAGATGATGATATAGGCATAGGCGTGGATCGCGGCCCCAGCAATGGTAGGAAGCAGTTTCTTGTTCATGATCCGCCCTACGGCAAAGCACGCGAAGGCCAGAAGAAGCGCTCCCATCATATCCTCTGTGGTGGTTTTCACCTTTGCGTCATCCCGGGTAATGCTTCCTCCTTTCCTGAGAAGTGTTTTCTTGTCCCCTGTGAGAGACGGAATCTTCTGCCCGATGGTGTTGAGAACCGCGGACCCGATGATAGAAAAGATGTTGGCGATGGTCAGGATAATGATAGCAAATCCATAGTAATTCGCCGCCGCATCCCCTGTGACAGTCTCATAGATATTGCTCAGGGGCACTGCTCCGGCTCCGTTTCCTCCTCCCATAATGGGAAGCACATACTTGATCACGGAATCCGCGGGCGATACGCCGAAGACCAGGCCTGTGACAACTCCCAGCACACACGCTGCCAGAAGTCCTCCCAAAATCGCCGGTATATATCCGCCAAAGGACTTAAGAAGGATATCTCGGTTCAGGGCCAGCACCGAACCCACAATGAGAATCACGATGAAAAGCTCCAGGAAATTGGCATCCTCTGATACAAAACTGTTGATATTGGTGATAGCCTCCTCCGGAATCAATCCGAAATATTTCATGACGGCGACGCCAAAGAATGCCATCAGAAGGCCGCCGCCTATGTAGCTATTCCAGATGGGAAGACGCTCCCCGATCTCATTGAACACCACCGCCAGGGCAAAACAGGAACACAGCGTGCCTGTCATGCTGCTGGACTGAATTCCCCAATACATGGGGATGGCGCAGAGGATTATGGCGATAACCGCCTGCCACCACGGAAGTCCCCCCAGCTTTAATGCTTTGCCTGTTTCATTTGTTTCTGACATATAGAAATACCTCCTTCGCAAAATTACTTTGATTGCCTAAACAGCCACTGAAGCGCCTCTGGATAGGTGGCCGCCAGCTTGGAACATGCGTGTCTTTCCGCAATCCCTGCCTTCCAGTATTCCTCATCTTCCACTACCCGCAGGTTCACCAGCTGGGAGATTTCCGTAGGAGTCAGTCCCTGGTCTCGATAAAGCTCCTCCAATGTCTCATAGGTGGCAACCCCATGCATGAAAGAAATGGTCTCATCGTTCACGGCATGCCACACCCACACCGGCATCTTGCTGTCCGCTATGGGCTTTAACAATTCTTTCGCGTGAGAAATATCATCTAAGCGATTTGTGTTCATTACCTCCAGGGCAGTGTCAAAGGTATATCCGTCGAGAATCTGCATACCGTTTCTGGCCTCCGGATCGTTAAGAGCATAGACACTGAGCCACCCGTTCTCCGGATCCAGATTTTCTATACTCCAGCATCCGTTGTACTGCAGATAGGCGGTAAACAGTCCCGGAGAGACATTCAGCATCCTGCTTACCAGCATTGTCCCGTAAGAACTTCCCACAGCGTAAACACGATTTTCATCTACTGAATAATTGTCCTTCATGTACTGTACCAGATACAGAGCAGCAGCTACGTCATCATAGTTCCATTCCTCCGGCGCGTTTCTCCAGGTCTGAATAGACGCGATAATGGCATCCTTCTGCTCAGCCGCCGTCACGGCAACCCTGTCCCTGGTCACTACGGCTCCCGCGTTTACAAATTCCCCTTCCTCATTTTTCTGGTCATAATTAAGACGCCCGCCGTTTCCCGGGGAGTTAAACACCAGGGGATATTTTTTGGAAGGGTCATAGTTTTCAGGGAGATGAAGCGTATAGTAGATGCTGTTGTTGTTTCCGTCAAAGTCCTCTATGATCAGGTTTTCAAAAGTTCCCAATTCCGGGGTAACGATATCTTCCGGTTTCAGCGACGGCAGAACCGCGGCCTCTGTTACCACATTTCCCTCTTGATCCAGAATATCTACATTCTGAGTCACTACCAACTGGGAGAAATCATCTCTCAGCCACTCACAGGCTTCCCCTTCCAGCCTCCAGGTACACATACCGGCGTTGTGGTTTGGCTTATACATCCCGTCTTCTTCCACACAATGTGTGGTGGGCTCAAGCTCAATAATCAGGTATTTTCCTTCTACAGACGATCGGTCGTCCCGGGTTTCGGGCACATTATTGGTGTAGACAGCCATAACAGGAGCCTTTGACGAGGGTCTCTGGTCGTACTCTTCTTTGTAGTTCGCCACGGCGAAATCTTCTACCGTGAACCCGTCTGTCCCCGGCGCCACGATATCCCGGCTGTACTCTACGATCACGGCCGCGATCTGGTGGTACACCTTATTTACATGGGCGACTGCCGTGACCTTTTCGATTTTCCCCGGTTCGTGTTGGGTTCTCTCCTCCGCGGTTTCGGTCTCTGTCTTTTCTGCCTCCGCTTTAGAACTCTCTGGTGTCTCTGTTTCGCTCTCTGTCTCCGATGACGAAACCGGGGCTGTGCTTGTCTGTTGTCCGGAACACGCCACAAGACTTGCCACGAGAGCTGCCGTCAAAACTGCTATCGACAGTTTCTTTTTCATTTCTACCTACCTCCTATTGTCGAATTTGGTAGTTTTATTATATCTTTTTGCCTGTATATTTGTAAAATTGCATAAAATCATAGCATCATTCCAAAATGGAATCTTTCTCTCTTAAAATCTTTCTTCCGCCACCTGGATAAATCTCCGCACCGCGGGAGAGCCTGCCACTTTGTCCGAATAGATCAGCCATGTATTTCGTTCTACAGGAGAACCGTCTGGATAAAAAATGGGCATATAGAAAACATCCATGTCCTCCAGCTGCCACGGTTCAAAAAAACCTATGGTATATCCTGCTCCCCTCTTTGCCATCTCCCAGCTGATATCTACCATCCGCACAGTGACGCTCACCCTGGGTGGCTGGGGAAAGGTTTCTTCCCACCAGCGGTCGATAATTTTCCTGCTGGATTCCCCCAGGATACAGTCGATTCTCTTCTCCTCTGCCAGAGATTCCATGGTGAGAGGAACCGCGGAAATAATATAAGCCCCCTCTGTAAGCAGTTTTTTCTTATAAAGGGAGCAGTCGTATTCCCCTCTTACAAACGCCATATCCGACACGCCGTCTGTCAGAAACTGAATCAGATTATGGCTTTTCGTGTTCTGGATATCAAACGAAATGTTGGGGAATTCTTTGTGATATTCTCTGATCAGATCAGGAAGATATAGTTTGCTGAAAGAATAGGAGCTGGCGATGCGGATGGTGCCCACCCCTTCATCTTTAAAGGCCTCCATCCTGCGGGAGATGCCGCTTCGGAATTGGAGATACAGTTCCGACTGGTGAGCCAGGAATTCTCCTTCCTTGGTAAACTGCACCCCCTTGGTGCTCCGGTTGACAAGCCGGGTCCCGAATTCCTCTTCTATGGACTGGAGGCGTTTTGTCAATGCGGGCTGGGTCATAAACAGTTTGTCCGCCACTTTTGTAATGTTTTTTACCTGGTACAGCTCATAGATGATCCTCCAGTCAATGTCCCTCATCCCCTTATCTCCTCTCGTCGGCGGTTTCATGCAGAAACACTTCTTCCATGGTTCATTATAGAAGAAGGCATTTCAGAAGTAAAATATATACTTTTGTATGACGGTTATATATTTCTGTCTATGTGCAGTCAAATTTCCTTTCCGCCCCGTGTACATAAAACAAAAAATGCCGTCTGTATATTCTCCGCAAAAACGGAAAAGTATACAGACAGCATCTATTTTTCTCTTCTCACCGCTGCAGCAGCTCCAGCACCGCGTAAGTCCTGCGCCCCAAGTCATCCGCCAATCCTATGGTCCCGGCGTGGACTTCAAGTTCAGGAGGAAGCCGGTGGAGATCAATGACCTCCATCCCTTTCCCCTCATAATATTTCTTTAGGTAGTCCTTTCCCGCGTGAAGACTGCTGGAGAGAAAGTAATTGCGGTGCATCTCCCTTTTCACCTGCATCTCATCGGCGATAAAATCGATCCAGCTGACAAAGGTTTTTAAATTGTAATCATTGAGGGAGTAGCCCACAAACAAAAATACATGGCCGATGAGAAGATATTTTAAAAATGTCTCCATAAGGCGGTGGGTCTCCGAGTAGTGCAGATAGTCATCCTCCTTGAACACCAGCTTCTCCGGCTGCCGGATATCGCCGTGGAGCTTTAAAAGATAATGGGCAGAGATCCCACGCAGAAGATCCCGGTCCTCCCTAATGATCTGATAGCCGTCAGCTACCTGGTCCATAAGGTTGTCGAAGTTGGTTGTGACCATGTGTTTCGGGCGGAGGGAAGCGATGAGCCGGTTCAGGAGATTGGGCTTTATTCCCTCCGGAATCATGGATCCAAGAAGAGAGTAGTAGTCCCGGTGTCCCTCGCTTTCATCCAGACAATAGTAGTACTGGGGAATCCGGATATACTCATCCGTGGCCAGCCTGCCCTCCATAGGGTAGCCGATCTTCTCACCGAAGACCTGAACCATCTGCCCCCATGTGGGAAGGCCGGAGTTTTTAGAAACCCCGGCCCCCACAAAGATCACCAGCTTCTCCCGCCTTAAAGCAAGGGAAAGGTCATTGATCATCTCGTAAAAAGTCATGGCATCCTCCGGTCTGCCTCCTATCGGAAACTTTTAATCCAGTTCACAAGGGAATTGTGGTACACATTCTCCATGACATCCTGGCGCATACGGTCGGTTATGGGCCCGTTCATAGCCATCCGCTCCAGAATTGCCTGCTGCAGCTCCTGAATATCCATCTCCTCGTAAGTCTTCTTTCTGTTTTCAGAAACCTTACGGGCTTCCGCCTTCTTTTTTGGCCTTTCTGGCTGCTCTGCTGTCGGTTCCGCGGTCTTTTTCCCCGAGGCTGCCTTTTTCCGGCCCGATGCCCCAGCCTTCTTCTCCTCCGATGCCGTCTTGTTTCTGCCTGGTTCCTCAGCTTTCTTCTTCTTCGGCTCTGTCCCCTTCCGGCCCGGTGCCCCAGCTTTCCGGCTTGACGCAGCGGCCTTCTCTTCTGATGCCGCCCTCTCTGTCGGCCTGTCTCCGGCTGCCTCTGTTTTCACTGCCCCGTCTTCTGTTTTGAAAGCAGCGTCCCCGCTCACAGGAACCCAGATCCCGCCGCTGTTCGCCTTCACCTGAACCTGGATCCTCCCGTCTGCCACGGAGACCCTCTCTCCTGACAGCTGCTCCTGGTACTGGGAAGCGCCGCCCACGGGAAGGCTTAATGACACGTCGCTGTCATCATTGTTCACTGCCGTCACAACGCATTTTCCATCATAATTCCTGGCAAAGGCGTACTGGCGGTTTGTCAGAACAAGCTCCTGATAATCCCCGTAGGACAGGGCTTTCACCTTCTGGCGGATCTTTCCCAGCCTGGAGATGAGCCGGGTGCAGGCATTGTCCTGAAGGGCATTCTCATAGTCCTTGAGATCCAGAGCCGGCCTTAAGGAATCATCGGAATACCGCTCCTTCTTCCCCTCGATCCCGAACTCCGAGCCGTAATAGACGGATGGCACTCCGGGGAGGGTGTACAGCAGAATATGGACTGGCGTAAAATGAGCCTTGTTGTTCAGCTTGGTGTAGATCCGCTCCACGTCGTGATTGTCCACAAAATTGTACAGCTTCAGTCCCTCGGGCCGGTTTCCGCCCATGCCGTAGAGCCGTTTTACCGTGTGGGCGATCTCAAAATAGTTGTGATCATTGTGCCCGGAATAGAGAGCCTTGTGAAGATGATAGTTGGTGACAGAGTGGAGGGTTCCCCCATTGACCCACCTGGTGTAGTCCCCGTGGATCACCTCCCCCATAAGCCAAAAATCAGGTCCGATCTCATTTGCCGTCTGTCTGAGAGCCTGCATATATCCGAAATCAAGCACATCCGCGGCATCCAGGCGGATGCCGTCGATCTTGAACTCTCTGGCCCAGAACCGGATGACATCGCAGATATAATCCCGAACTTCCGGATTGTTCTGATTCAGCTTTGCGAGAAGGTCATAGCCCCCCCAGTTGTCATAAGAAAATCCGTCATTGTACTCATTATTTCCCCAAAAATTCACATGGCAGTACCAATCCTTATATGGGGAAGCTTCTCTGTTTTTCCGGATATCCTGAAAAGCGAAAAAATCCCTCCCCGTATGGTTAAACACACCGTCCAGTATTACCCGGACTCCCTGCCTGTGGCATTCTTCCACAAAAGCGGTCAAGTCCGCGTTGGTCCCCAGGCGGCTGTCCAGCTTTTTGTAATCCGTAGTCTCATAGCCGTGGCCCACCGACTCAAACAGAGGACCGATATAGAGAGCACTGCACCCGATCTCCCGGATATGGCCGATCCAGGGGATCAGGGTATTCAGCCTGTGCTCCGGCTCTCCATAAGAATTTGTTTTGGGCGCCCCCGTGAGCCCAAGGGGATAAATGTGATAGAACACGGCTTCATCATACCATGCCATAAGTCAAGTTCCTCCCTTCTGGTATCGGCACGCGGCACTTTGTGCCACCTGCCAGGTCGTCGGAAGGCATCCTGAAAATGCTGCGCATTTGCCTTCCTCCCTTCTGGTATCGGCACGCGGCACTTTGTGCCACCTGCCAGATCGTCGGAAGGCATCCTAAAAATGCTGCGCATTTGCCTTCCTCCTATTCCCATGCTCCTCTAGGCGTGAGGGATGCTGGTATATTCTGATATTTCTCTGCTGATGGTGCACAGATCCTCCACGGACAGCCTGTGAATATCCTCATTGCCTGTGATCCTGGCAAAGGTTTTCAGCTCCTGGGCCGAACACTTCAGATAGTTCTCCACCCTTTTTGCCGCGGCGTCAATGTGCAATCTCTCCCTCAGCTTTTCGTCCTGGGTGGCCACTCCTACGGGGCACATCCCGGTTCCGCAGATGCGGTACTGCTGGCAGGCGGCCGCAACCATGGCAGCGGAAGCCACGGCCACGGCGTCAGCTCCCATGGCGATGGCCTTTGCGAAATCAGAAGACACCCTGAGCCCTCCCGTGATTACAAGGTCAATGTCAGAGCCCACCTGATCCAGATACTTTCTCGCGCGGTGAAGGGCGTAGATGGTGGGGACGCTGGTGGAATCCCGTATAATGGCAGGAGAAGCCCCTGTGGCGCCGCCCCGCCCGTCTATGGTGATGAAATCAGGGCCTGCGTACACGCAGAATTCCAGATCCCGCTCAATGCGTCCGGCGGCAATCTTGATGCCCACAGGCCTGCCCTCGCTTCTCTCCCGCAGCTCCTCTACCAGCTTTTTTAGGTCTTCCCTGCTGTTGATCCCCGGGAATCTTGAGGGGCTTATGACATCCTCCCCCAGGGGCTTGCTGCGGATCCTTGCGATCTCGGGCGTGACTTTGCTTCCCGGAAGATGTCCCCCCATCCCCGGCTTTGTCCCCTGGCCGATCTTGATCTCAACCGCGTCTGAGGTTTTCAGATTCTCGTCAGTAACGCTGTACAGATTAGGCACATATTCAAAGATATACCTGTAAGCTGCTTCTTTTTCCTCCGGAAGGATTCCCCCCTCCCCGCTGCACATGGCTGTGCCCGCAGCCGCGCTGCCCTTTGCCATGGCGATCTTTGTCTCCTTGGAGAGGGCTCCGAAGGACATGTGGGAGATGTAGACCGGCATGTCCAGGATCATAGGCTTTTTGGCATGTTTCCCGATAACGGTTTTTAAGGACACTTCGGCGTGCTCATCTAAGGGCATGGGATTCAGCTGGGCCCCAAGGATCAGCACATCGTCCCATCCTGGCATCTTCATCTGCGTGCCCATAGCCTCAATGGCCGATGTCCCGGTGACAGCCATCTGGTGAATCTCCCTCATATAGCGGTAATCGCTGTCTGTCTTTCTGGTCTCCTCCGGGTAGGCTAAATCCAGCTTCCCTCCGCCTGCGGCTTCTGTCTGATCTTTGGAATCAACATAAGTCTCTGCCGCCTTTGGTTCCCCCACCGCCTCAAACCTCTCCGGCGGCTGTTTGCACAGAGGGCATTCTGTGAGCTGGGAAAACGGCCTGCCCTCTTTCTCCTCATCATACACATACCCGCATACACTGCATTTGTAGATCATCGTAAATACCTCCTTCTTTGACGTATCGGCACTCGCCGCTGATTATGACGGTCTTCTCTCCAGGTCCTTTTGGATCATGGCCAGATAGTGGACCAGCACATCCCTCTGCCTTCCGATCCTCCAGCTCTTGTCAATCTCCTCGTAGGTAAAGCTTTTCCTCCCCCCGTCCTCCATCCGGTTCCAGAACCTCAGGAGATGGTCAAAAGGCATATAGTAGATCTCATCCTTTCCCGTCCAGTGAAGCACGATAAAGGCAACCCCCCCCTGTTCCTCAAACTCCCCCATAAAACGCACCTGATGCTTGTGGACGTTCTGCAGGGGGAAGGTAGTGGACGCGCACTCTTTGGCATCAAAGCACACCGGGATTCCCTGGACGGCCCCTATGTAATCCACGGTGCTCTTTTGGTCAAAATAGGCCAGGGTAATATGCCTGGTCTCCTTGTCAATGGCGATGGGAGTGATAGGAGTAGGCACCTTCTGGATCAGAGCCAGCTTCCTCTCCCGGTACACCTCATTGCTGTGGTTAATCATATCCTCCAACGTGGAGCCCCGCAGGCCCCGGCTGTTCCAGGTTCCCATATGACGGCTCTCCTCCTCAAAATCCCATATTCTTTAATTTCTCTGTCAGCTTCACATAGAACTCCAGCACGTCAAACCCCCGGTAATCCTCCCTGGTAAGGTCGATCATATCCCCGTGGGAGATGCCCCTGAGCCGCGGGCTGGTCAAAATCCCCTGAAAGTTGGTCCACACCGCCGACTTGTCCGTCACCAGGCCGTCATTGGGGCCGTCCAGCCATTTGAGCACCCAGTAGGGGATGCACAAAAGCTTGCTGCTGAACCCGGACCTCATGATGCTCCCGTAGCTCTGGTAGTAGACTCCCGGCGCGTCGGGACAGTTTTGGTTGAATTCCTTTGCGTAGGCCGCGGACAGCTGATAACTGGCCCTGTAGGCATCTGGATGCTGATCCCCCAGCTTTCCGAAGTAGGCGTCGATCCATTGACACACTTCGCGGTAAACCCTGTCGGGAAGCCTTTTTAAAAGATCCACCAGCATAGAGCCCCTGTGAGGGGTATTGATGGTGGTCAAGGACGCCACCTCCTGTTCCATCCCCAAGACGCTCACAAGATATCTGGAGTCCAGCCCTCCCTTGGAGTGAGCGATGATATTGACCTTCTCACAGCCGGTCTCCCTCCTGATCTCCCGGATCTTCTCCTTCAGGATCTGAGCGTTGGACTCCACGGTTCCCCATGCCTCCTGATGGCCGTAGTAAACCTTTGCCCCGTTGCGGGCCAACTCCCTGGGGATCCTGCCCCAGTAATTGAAATAGTGGAAATCCCGGAACCCCACCCCGTGAACCATCAAAAGAGGGTATCTGGTAGCGCAGACCTGGGCCTCTGCCCTGACATCGTCCAGGCTGATCTTGTAGAGGGTGTGGTCGATCTCCTGCCTGGCCAGCCCCCTCACATAGAACGCCAGACCAAAGTTCACCACCGGAATCCACATAAAGCTCCACACCACAACCCGCCTGGCGATCCTGAGACGCCTGCACAGGAGGCTCAGCCACACCAGCAGGCCCTGAAAGCCCAGATACACAAGAACAAACAGCACCAGGAGGACAATGCCTGAAAGCTTTGCCCCGTACCGGATCCACCGGTAACAGGTAAAGACCCCTCCTGCTGCCAGCAGCCACATGGTAAATGTCAGAAGCCCTGTCAGAACCCTGAGGACGGTAATATGTAATTTCTCCGCTCCTGTCAGAAATCGGTCATAAGTCATCATTCCCTCCCCGTCCACTGGGGACAGATTCTGGCAAACTCCTGGGGAAGAGGCGCCGTAAAGCTTTTCCCCGCAAGATAGTCAAGAGGCTTTGGAAGCCTGGAAAATTCCATCTTGTGGGAGTGGAGCATCTGGCGGCGGATTCCAAACCGCTCTCTGGCCTCTCGGTTCACCTGTTCATCCCCATATTTCCCATCCCCCACCAGGGGATGTCCCTCTGAGGCTAAGTGGGCCCGGATCTGATGGGTCCGGCCTGTAACCAGCTCCACCTCCAGGAGGGTATATCCTTTGTACTCCGACACTGGCTCATACACGGTGGTGATGGGAGAACTGCCTGCTGCCGGTTCCCGGAGAACCGCCACCTGGTTGGTCTTCTCATCCTTTAAAAGAAATCCGCTGACCCTTGCCCTGCCCTCCACTTTTCCTTTCACCACGCAGTAATAGTATTTGCGGAGACTCCTGTCCTTAAAAGCCTCGGCCATGGCCTGCAGCCCTGCCAGAGATTTCCCCGCTGCCACAAGGCCGCTGGTGTTGCGGTCTAAGCGGTTGCACACAGAGGGGCGGAAGGTCTTTAGATCCTCTTTTGTCAGCTCCCCCTTGTCCAGAAGATAGTCTGTCACATACTCCACCAGGGACTGGTCATCCGCCTTCGCCTTCTGGGAGAGCATCCCAGCGGGCTTGTTGATCAGCAGGATATGGCTGTCCTCATAGAGGATATCCAGGCTCGTCTTTTTCACCTTCTGAACCTTTACCTGGGAAAACTTCTCCACTGTATCGTCTGAGAGAAACAGCCTGATCTGGTCCCCCACAGCCAGCTTCTCCGAGCCGTCGCACTTCTTCCCGTTGAGGGTGATATTTTTCTTTCGCAGCATCTTGTAGATGAAGCCTTTTCCCGCCAGGTTCAGATACTTGCCCAGCAGCTTGTCCAGGCGCTGCCCTGCCTCATTCTCCGTGACTCTGATCTCCTTCATGCCAAATCAAATCCTCCCTAAACCTGCATGCGCCCGGCCAGCGGGCATGCCACCGTCCCATGAAAGCCCGGCGGGCACACTTGGCATACCTGAATTTAGATCGCCTGACGGCGATGGAACTTTCAAAGTAAAAGGCTACATGGACAGGCTCTTTAGAACGCCTGCCCCATACCCTGCGCTCCCGTCATCTTCCAGCTCGCCGGCATGCTTTAATCCGCTGATCCTTTTCAGAAACTCTCTCTCCTCCCGGATCACCTTTACATTGGGATCCAGGCGGCGGGCCTTAAAGGTGTCGTTTAAATACTTCTCCGCTTTTTTGCCGTCTGCCTTCTCCTGGTTTAAGTAGACGAACACTCCTCTCGGATGAACCATGACCGCATCCGCAGCCAGGATCTGCTCCTTGGACGTGAGGATTAAGTCGTAGAGGATGATCCCTCTGTCCTCAAAGGGCCTCACCCTGTCATAAAAATCTCTGCCAGGGGTTCTGTACTTCCAGGAGGCCAGAAGAGGGGAAGCGATGTTGGCTGTAGGGAGCACCGACAAGATCGCCATGACCGTCAGGATATTCTTGGCAGCCTCATTGTCCGTAAAGCTTCTGGCGCCTGCCTGAATCAGGATCATGGCGGCTCCGAAAAGCACCTTGGCAAGCTGAACCTTCCGGTGATAGTCCCGATATCCGTACTGTCCTTTTTCCCTTTTGCCAAGCATTTGCCTTCCTCCTAAAAATACTGTGCAAATGTTATGAAAATGTCAAGCAGGATCTGGTGGGGAACCGCCTTGCACAGTGCACGAAATCCTTTCATGGTCAGGCCGTAGACAGACACCGGCCTTCCCATGGCGCTGTCCCGGATGGCCTTTCTCACCACCTTTCGGGGATTGGCCATCACCAGCCGCTTATACAGAGGAATCTGGTCCGTGGTCTCCGCGATATCAAAAAACTCCGTATCCACCGGTCCCGGACACACGGCTGTCACATAGATCTTTTTGTCTCTCAGTTCAGCCCCAAGGGCCCTTGAGTAGCTCAGCACAAAGGATTTGGTTGCCGCGTAGATGGCGAACTTGGGCTGGGGCAGAAATGCGGCTGAGGAGGCGAACTGAAGAATCCTGCTGTTGGGGCTCATAAAGGGAAGTACCAGGTGGGTCACGGCGCACAGGGCCTCGCAGTTGAGACGCACCATGGCGCACTCTATGTCCGCAGCCAGTTCCCCCACCTTTCCGATCCTTCCAAAGCCCGCGGCATTTATCAGGATCTTTACATCCGGCTTTTCCTCCTCAAGAGCTTCTCTCAGCCCCTCCCTCTCCGCCTCATCCGTGATATCCATGGCAAGGCACCGGATCTTTGCCGGAAGGCGGCCTTCCAGCTCCTCAAGCCGCTCTCTCCTCCTTGCGATCAGCCAGATCTCATCCAGTCCTCCAAAGCGGTCCGCGATCTGGACCGCAGCCTCCCTTCCCATTCCCGAGGAAGCTCCCGTTATCACCGCGATTTTCATGTCTGCATCCTTCCTTTCTCATGTTCCCTTCTTTTTGTGCACGTTGCGGATGGTCTTCTTAGGCTTTGACTGCCCCTGGCCCTTCCCTTTTCCTCCGGGCTGGGATCCCCGGGTGTGCCTTCCATAAGGATTCCCGTCTTTGGGACGTATCAGACATCTCTTATCAAATCCGATGAGATCCGTCCGCCCCGCGATCTTTAAGGCCTCCAGCACCAGATCGTAATTTTTCGGATTCCGGTACTGGATCAGCGCTCTCTGCATAGCCTTCTCGTGGGGATTGACGGGAACATACACACGCTCCATGGTGCGGCAGTCATAGCCGGTGTAATACATGCAGGTGGAGATGGTGGAAGGGGTGGGATAAAAATCCTGCACCTGTTCCGGCATATAGCCTAAATCCCTGAGATATTCCGCCAGCTCCACCGCCTCCTTCATGGTGGACCCGGGGTGGGAGGACATGAGATAGGGCACCAGATACTGCTTTTTGTCCAGCTTCCGGTTCATCTCGCCGTACTCTTTTACAAACTGCTGGTACACCTGATTTCTGGGCTTTCCCATGGGCTTCAACACCGCATCCGCCACATGCTCCGGCGCAACCTTCAGCTGGCCGCTGACATGGTGCTGGCACAGCTCCCTCAAAAACGTACGATTCCCCTCCGCCAGCACATAGTCGAATCGGATACCGGACCGGATAAACACTTTTTTCACCTTTGGCAGTGATCTTAACTTCCGAAGGAGTTCAATATAATCACTGTGGTCTGCCCTTAAGTTCCTGCAGGGTTCCGGAAACAGGCACTGGCGGTCTTTGCAGGCCCCTTTGGTCAGCTGTTTCTCGCAGGCCGGATAGCGGAAGTCGGCCGTGGGGCCTCCCACATCGTGGATGTATCCCTTGAAATCAGGGTCCTCTGTCAGCAGCCTGGCCTCCTTAATGAGGGACTCATGGCTCCTGGCCTGGATAATCCTTCCCTGGTGGAAAGTCAGGGCGCAGAAGCTGCAGGCTCCAAAACAGCCCCGGCTGCTGACCAGGCTGAACTTCACCTCCCGGATAGCCGGAACTCCTCCCTGCTCCTCATAGCTTGGGTGGTAATTTCTCATATATGGCAGATCATAGATCTCATCCATCTCCTCCTGGGTCAGAGGCCTGGCCGGAGGATTCTGCACCACGTAGATCTGCCCGTCATAGGACTCCGCCAGACGCTTCGCCGTAAAGGGGTCTGTGTTGCCGTACTGGATGGAAAAGCTTCTGGCATACTCCTTCTTATCCTTTAAGAGTTCCCGGTAATCCGGCAGAAACTCATAGTCGTACACAGACTCCAGGCTTTTTGTCTTATATACGGTTCCGTCGATAAAGGTGATGTCCTTTACATCGATGCCGCTGTCTAAGGCCTCGGCGATCTCCACGATGGAACGCTCCCCCATGCCGTAGGAGATCAGATCCGCCTGGGAGTCCAGGAGAATGGAACGCTTCAGCCTGTCGGACCAGTAGTCATAGTGAGCCAGACGCCTCAGGCTGGCCTCAATGCCGCCGACAATGATGGGACTGTCCTTGTACACGGAGCGGATCAGGTTGCAGTACACCACCGTGGCATAATCGGGCCGCCGTCCCATGACTCCCCCGGGGGTGTAGGAATCCTCCTTCCTCCGCTTCTTTGACACGGAATAATGGTTTACCATAGAATCCATATTTCCCGCGGACACAAGAAATCCCAGCCTGGGTTTCCCCAGGACCTGAATGCTCTTCTTATCCTTCCAGTCCGGCTGGGGGATCATCCCCACCTTGTAGCCGTGGGCCTCCAGCACCCTGGATATGACGGCGTGGCCGAAGGAAGGGTGATCCACATAAGCATCCCCGCACACATACACAAAATCGCACTGATTCCACCCTCTTACACTCATATCAGCCCGGCTTATGGGCAAATAATCCGGCTTCATAGGGCCTCCCCTGTCTCTTTGCCCAGGAGTTCAAAATAATCCCGGATAAAATGATCGGCAAGAGAGCGCTTTTCTTCTTCCATATACCTGGAGAACGGGTCGTCTACGGCGCACACGGTCATGCCTGCCCTCTTGCCCGCAAGAATCCCCGCGGGGATATCCTCGAACACCAGGCATTCTTCCGGCCTTGCTCCCAGATCCATGGCCACTTTTAAATAGATGTCAGGCTCAGGCTTGCCGGCTTTTACCTCACAGGCAGTGGCCACTACCTGAAAATAGGGCTCCAGATCCAGGGCTTCCAGAACCGCATCCACCATCTCCCGGCCATTGCTGGTGGCGATTCCGCAGCCGATCCCGTGCTCCCTGGCATATGACAGGATCTCCCTGGCCCCCCTTTTAGGCGGAACCTCATACCGATACTTGTCAATGGACATCTCGGTCCAGATCCTCTTAATCTCCTCTGTGGCCAGAGGCAGGCAAAAACGCTCTTTGAAATACACGGCAGTCTCGGAGAAGCTCATCCCTTCGATGGCCTTGTGGAGCCCCGGCGGACATTCATAACCATATCTTCCCAAAAATTCAACGTCAATGCTCTTCCACATCCACATGGAATCCACCAGGGTTCCATCCAAGTCGAACAGGAATGCCTTTTTCCCTCTCAATAGTTCCATCATTCCATATCCCTCCATGCAGCTTCTCTGTTCACCTCTCTATTGGCGCCACCTTTTCAGTTCTTCCACTTCTTCCTCAGAGAGCGGCCGGTACTCTCCTGCTTCCAGGCTTTCGTCCAGCACAAGGCTTCCCATGGAGAGGCGCTTTAAAAATACCACCCTGCACCCCAGGGCTTCAAACATCCGCTTTACCTGATGGAATTTTCCCTCGCGGATGGTCAGGACAGTCTCCGCCCCATCATCGGAAGCTTCTGTCAGGATCTCCAGCTCCGCGGCCATGGTCTTTGTCCCATCCAAAAGGGTGATTCCCCGGGCAAACCTCTCCGGGGCGTCTGCGGGAAGCCGGCCTTCCACCTTGGCAAAATATCTCTTGTCCACATGATGCCTGGGGGACAAAAGGTTGTGGGCCAGTTCCCCGTCATTGGTGATCAGAAGCAGCCCCTCTGTGTCAATGTCCAGCCGCCCCACAGGAAACAGATCCTTTCTCACCGGACCGCCGGCCTTTCTCCGGATCAGGCTGATCACCGTGTCGTGGACATTGTCCTCCGTGGCGGACACTACCCCCTGAGGCTTATTTAACATATAGTACTGGAATCTGGCAACAGCCACCAGGGCGCCGTCCACAGCCACCTGGTCTGTCTCCGGGTCCACCTTGGCGTCTGCCCTCTTCTCGGGGACGCCGTTTACCTGGATTCTTCCCTTTCTGGCCATCTCCTTGATCTGGCTTCTGGTTCCAAGACCCAGATCCGCCAGCAGCTTGTCCAAACGGATTCTGTTTTCTGCCTCTTTTTTCATCACTGCCACCGCCAGCCCGGATAGTATTTGTTCTTAAGCATCCCATTGTTCCTCCTGGCAAACCCCAGGCCAAAACCATCCACACATACCAGGCACCACCCCTTTCCAGGGTCTTCCCCCTCTTTTAAGGCAATGGTCTCCCCTTTCAGATAGCGGATTACCCTCTCGTCTTCCCTGTCAAAGGAAACGGAGCTGCCATATGACCTTTCCCCCAGGGTCATGGCCAGGGCTTGGCTGGGTTCAAATCGCTCCTTTTTTAACGTTCCCATAAACAGTCCGGTCCGCAGGTATCGAAGTCCCGGAGCCTGCGAAAATCCCTCCGGCAGATAGTAGATCCGGTCCTGCTTTTTGGCCATGCGCCCCGGATCCCATATGAACCCGGTGTCCTTTAGAAAATCCGCAAATTCCCCCTCAGGCTTAAAATCTTCCCGTCTCCTGGAAGCATCCGGCCTCTCTTCTTTGCTCCCCTTCTTCTTAAGCAGAGCCATAAAATGCCCCTCCCCACGAACTTTGTGGGGAAAAAGCCGCAGGCAGCCGGTCAGCCCGATTCCGCCGCAGGCCCCCTCGAAGGCAGGGAGCGGCACCGGTTCCATGCCGGGAAACGACTCCAGGACCCACTGAACCATCTCCTCATCCTCTGCCCTGGAAAAGGTGCAGGTGGAGTACAAAAGGGTTCCCCCGGGCCTGAGCATCTTCACCGCCTCTTTCAGAATCTCTCTCTGAATCAGGCTGTAGTACTTTGGCCCCCTCTCTGCCCAGTCTTTTATCATATCCGGATCCTTCCGGAACATCCCTTCCCCTGAGCATGGGGCGTCCACCAAAATTTTATTGAAAAATTCAGGGAAGACAGCGGCCAGCCTCTCCGGCGTCTCGCTGGTAACACAGGCGTTTGCCACGCCGAACAGTTCCAGATTTTTAAGCAGCCCTTTTGCCCGGGAGCTGCTGACATCATTGGCCACCAGCATCCCTCTGCCCTTCATCCTTGCTCCCAGCTCCGTGCTCTTCCCTCCCGGAGCAGCGCAGAGGTCCAGAACCATATCCCCCGGCTCCACAGGGAGAAGGGCTGCGGGGGCCATGGCGCTGGGCTCCTGAAGATAGTAAAGGCCTCCGTAATAATAGGGATCCTTTGACAGCTGGAATCTGCCGTCATAAAAAAAACCGTTCTCTGTCCACGGCACCGGCTCTAAAGGCCACGGAAGCCGCTTTTCGCATTCCTCTGGCGTCCACTTAAGAGTATTGACCCGCAGGCCGTAATTCCTGGGCCGGTCAAAGCTGTCTAAATATTGTCCGTATTCCTCTCCCAGCAGGGACTCCATCTCCTGGAGGAATTCATTGGGTAATTGAATCTTCAAGCCATACCTCCCGGTCTTCTGAATCAGTAATCATACACCAGACGCCTCTTTTCCAGATACCTAAGGATCCAGTAGGGGTTGACGCTCAGCTCCTGGTAGTGGTCCGTCCTCAGATACAGCCCCACATGGAGATGCACGTCAAAATTCCCCACCGTCCCCTCTACAGCGGAATAACCGGTGTCTCCCATAAATCCCAGCAATTCCCCTGCTTTCACGCGATCGCCTGCCTCCCATGTCCGGCTGTAACCGTAGAGATGGGCATAGTAAAGATACAGGCCCGACGGCGCCCTGATCCCGATCCGCCATCCGCCCTGCTCCAGCCACCCGATCTTTTCCACCACCCCGTCGCTGATGCTGACCACAGGATAATACCCTCTCTGCCGCCCGATTCCCATGATATCGCATCCCTCATGCCGCCGTTCCCCGCCGTAGGTCCTCTTATCCTGCCATCCGTCTTCAAAGACCACATCCGGGGTATCCGGGCGGCTGCTGTCCGGTATGGGAAAATACCGCAGATCCTTAAACACGGTCTCATACCCCCGCACAAGCTTCCTGTAGTCCACCGGCCTCCGCTTTCCGATCAGGGGGTTGGGTTTTAGGGGTTCATCTGCCTTCAAATCCCTCAGATCATACTCTTCCTGGATCATCAAAGCCGTGAGGATCTCCATGTCCAGCTCGCCCTCCGACGCCATCCTCTCTCCCAAGTTCATGGCCCTGAACTCATCGCTCTCCCATGTATAGGCGTCTAACTGATAAAAATCCGGATTCGTGATCAGATAGTCTGTAACCGTCACCTGAAAAACCGCCAGAAGGATCAGCAAAAGCACCCGCATATCCGGCTCTCCCCCGCACATATAGTATATAAAACATCCTATTCTGGTGACTATGAAAAAATCCGTCTTTCCTGTGATGGCCGTGGCTGTGCTGTTCCTTCTCCTGACCCACCCGTCTCTTTCCTTTGAAGGAGCCAGCAAGGGCCTGGTTCTGTGGTATCAGACCGTGCTTCCAACCCTGCTTCCCTTCATGATCTGCTCAAAAATGATCGTCTCCTTAGGAGGCATCCGCCTTCTCACCGCCCCCGCGGCCCCTGTGCTGGGGACCCTGTTTGGGCTGTCGGAGGCAGGAACTTATGTGCTCATGTCCGGCCTGCTCTGCGGCTATCCCATGGGCGCCAGAAACTGCGGGGAATTCGTAAAAGAGGGGCGGATCTCGGCCGCTGAAGGCCGCTATCTCCTGTCCATAAGCAATCACCCCAGCCCCATGTTCCTATTAGGATACATGGCCTCTGCCGCGGACCCTTCCCTTCCCCTGGGGGCTCTGGTGGCTGCCGTGTATCTACCCGTCATCCCCATAGCCTTTTTATCCCGGCATGTCTGCGGTGTCTCCGAGAAGAGCAGTTTGCCCTGCCTGTGCAGGGAAAACCGGCTGTCCTTTGACCAGTCCCTCATGGACTGCCTTGAGGTCATGGTAAAAATAGGGGGGTACATCATGATATTCTCCATCCTCGGGGAATTTATCGGGCAGATCACTGCCATCCCGGCCTCCATCCAGGCCCTTCTCCTGGGCATTACGGAAATCACCACCGGCATCCAGGCAGTCTCCCGCGCTCTCACGGGAATTCCCCAGGGGGCGGTCCTGTGCTGGACCGTGGCGTTCGGGGGCCTGTGCGGGCTTTTCCAGACCAGGAGCGTCCTCTCAGGCTCCGGCCTTGGAACCGGGCAGTATCTTCTGTGGAAAATAATCCACGGCCTTATGTCCGCCGCGGTCTTTACGCTTCTGGCATCGCCGCGCCTTCCGGGCTAGGAGAACTCATATCCGGCGCCAGCTCATTGCGGTTGGCTGTGACAATATCATAGCTGGACTGCATGGCAGAGAGAAATCCCCCCAGCTTCTCCTGGGCATCCCCCATGGTGCCGGTAATGATGTTCTGAAGATTCCTCAGCATGTCATCCGTATACAGGATTGCGCCCTGACGGATATTGTTGGCATCGCCTACAGCCGCGTCGATAATGGACTGGGCCTGAATCTTGGCATCCTCCACGATCTGGTTGGCCGTGGCGTAGGCTCTCTGCATGATCTCGTGTTCATTGACCAGCTCATTGGTCTGAGCCGTGGCCTCCTGAATCATATTATCTGCCTGGAACCTGGCCTCGCTCAGGATGGCGTCCTGGTTGCTGATGATCTTCTGATACTGCTTGATCTCATCGGGAACCCGCAGCCTCAGCTCCACCAGAAGTTCTTCCAGCTCCTCCTTGTTGACAATGATCTTTGTATTGTTAGACAGTGCCTGGTACTTGCAGCTGTCGATATATTCTTCAATTTCGCCGATTAACTGTTCAATTCTGCTCATA
>CAMTAF010000024.1 GCA_947066955.1 uncultured Hungatella sp. | reverse complement strand
CATAACTATTGACTTCGCATAACATCGCTTATGGAAAGCTTTCCATAATTTGTGCGTAACGGCGTTAACGATGGCCTCACGCACCGCCCGTACCGGCAGTTCATAGACATCCCGCCGGACAATGCCGTCTATTCGAGCACCCATATTAATATGCCGGAGAACAAACTGATATGCCTCCTCAATCTGCTGATAGATTGGCCCTCGGAACTCTTTGCGGTCAATAAACTCATCTCTGCTTACGCCCTTAAAAAGAGCGCACTGGATTTTCGCGTGTTTCATCCGGTTGACAGTCATCAGATTAAAGGCGTGGGTCGGAGCAAAATCCCGTCCCACCATACACAAAAGTCCCATATCCTCCAGCTTGGCAATGGTCATATCCGGAATTTCCGCTTTTTCTTCTTCTGTCCTGCAGGCAGACAACGCCACTTCTTTCATGGAAGCGCATAATTTTTTCGCGGCCTCCTCATCATATTCCATACCAATCTCCTGCATGGTATCGAAATAAATGCGCTGCCCCTCCAGTTCCAGCTCCTGAAGCATCCGGGCATCCGCGGGCCGGCTGGTACCATTGATACGGATATAGGAGGAGGACTCTTTGCCAGCGGATTTCAAATAGTAGGGACGAAACCTCCCAGGGGCAATGTCAATCACAAGCACCGTCTTTCCGTCTATGGTCTGCGCTGTGATATCCGGATTAATCTGCGGGGTGCAGGCATCCGAAATCATGTTGGAAATATCGTCAGACAGCTTAAAAGGATTCATCTCCCCGATGCCCCGGACAATATTGGTGCCATCTTCAATGCCCAGAATCACTTTGCCGCCGACGCAGTTGGAGAACGCGATAATATCTTTCAAAAACTTCTCTCGCTTTTGAGGAATTTCTCTTTTGAATTCGATGTTTTTCCCTTCGCCGAAATATGTTTTCTCCGCCATCTAGCCTCCTCACATGTGGAGCTCTTCTACGGTTCAGATAACTCTTGAACTGTTCGGCATCTGCCATAAAAATCGCTATGCGATGGGGCAGATGCCCTCCGAAATGTTATCTCTCTACACCGTAAAATCCTCCCCCACCACACTCCATGCCGCTTCCACGCTGTAGTGGTTCTTTACATAGTCCTGGGTCTTCTCGCTCATCTTCCGGCACTCCTCCGGCTGACCATAAAGCCTGGCCAGTTCCCCGGCAAATGCCTCCGGCTCGTCTTCCACCGCCATCACCTCCCTGGCGGCCTTGATTCCCTCGGCTCCGATGGAGGTGGTCACGATGGCAGCCCCGTTGTACAGGGCCTCCACCACCTTGCCCTTGACCCCGGCGCCGTACCGCAGGGGGACTGCCACGATCCGGGTGGTATCGTAGAGGCGCGCCAGCTCCTCCTCGGTGACAAAGCCTTTGATGACCACCCCGTTGCCGGGCTGTTCTAAGGCCTTGATCTCCTCTGTCACATGGGAGCCCACCACGAAGAACCGGGGTGGCTCCGCTCCTGCCTCTTCCGCTTTCCTGCGCACAAGGGGATAGACCTCCCTGACAAACCACAGCACCGCGTCCGCGTTGGGCGGATGGGCGAATCCTCCTACAAACAGGATTCCTTCCCTCTTTGCGAAGTCCTGGGGGATATCCTGACGGAATTTCTCATACACATAGGCCACAATATCTTTTACATGGATCTGGCTGTCCAAAGCCTTGATGGCCTCCCGCTCCACGTAGGAGGGATAGTAGGACACTGCTGCCTTGTACATCAGGGCCAGCTCGATGGAGCGCCAGTAGGAGACCGCTTTCCTCTTCTCCGGGTCCCTGGTAAGCTCAAACTCCCTGCTCTCCCTTAAGAAGTGGAGGTCATGTCCATAGTAAATGACCTTGATCTTGGTATTTTCTTTTATAAAGTCCACGTACTTGGAGGCGATGTGGGGACGGTTTAGGTAGGCGAATTGGATATCATCGCCGTGTTTTTTAAGCCAGTCCCAGATCCCTGACTGGTATTCCTCCCCATAGAGGATCTCGATTCCCATCTGCATCAGCTCTGTGGAGTAGGGCTCCTCGTGGAGGAAATTATCGCCCAGGAATTTTACCGCGTACCCCATTTTCAAAAACATCTTCAGATACTGCCAGGTGGTCTTGGAACCGGCGTCTTTGTCATAGGTGGGCACATAGTGGTCCACCACCAAGATCATGGGTTTCCCCATGCTCCGCTCCCTGGCGCGGAAGGGGTCGGGGTTTCCGTTGTTGACGCACTGACCGGCAAACTCTGCTGCCCATTTTTCCTTGAGCTTTTCGTTGTTCACCACCTGGTAGCGCTTAAGCCCGGTTCCTGTCACATCGGTTCCGTTGGAAATGCCCTCAAAATGGATCACCTTGGACAGGGGCTGGTACACCACCCGGTATCCTGCTTTCCTCACGGCAAAGGCTAAGTCCGAGTCCTCGCAGTAGGCCGGGGCGAAGCGGTCGTCAAATCCTCCGATCTGTTTCCAGAGGTCATTGGACAGGAGGATTGCGGCGCCGGAGATGTAATCCACATCTTTCACGTAGTTGTACTCCGGCTTGTCCGGGTCATCCAGCCTTCCGTAGTTCCACCCGGAGCCGTCGCTCCAGATGATGCCTCCTGCCTCCTGGAGACGCCCGTCGGGGAACACCAGCTTGGAGCCCACCATGCCGATGGAATCGTCGGATTCTATGAGCTTCACCAGGGAACTAAGCCACCCCTCTGTGACCTGGGTGTCATTGTTTAAAAACATAAGGTACTGTCCCCTGGCGGACTTGGCGGCATTGTTGCAGTTTCGCAGAAAGCCCTGGTTGGTCTGGTTCCGGCAGATCACAAGGCCTTTGGCGTACCGGTCCAGATCTTTTGTGGCGTCGGTGGACACGTCGTCGGCGATGATCACCTCATAGCTCACATCCTTTGTGTGCTCTAAGATGGACACCAGGCAGGCGTAGGTGTACCCGATCTGGTTGTACACGGGGATGATCACCGACACTTTCGGGTTTTCCACCTTGGGGAAATGTAGGCGACCGTGTTCTTTGTACACGCTTCCGATGGCGAAATCCCCCTCCCGCAGGTTCCTCCCCTCCTCTCTGCTGTAGAGCAGGGCGGACCGGACCGGATGGCGGACGTACTCCTTTAGGTAGGACAGCTTCTTCCTGCCCACGCTCCCCACCGGGTATTTCTCATTGAGCTTGTCGCTGAGTTTTCTCTTGACCTTGAAGATCTTGGATTCGTGGCGCTCCAGATACGCCAGGGTACCGCTCATCTCCCCGATCTCCCGCCTTAAGTTCCCGATGATTGCCTCCAAATTGTTTACATGGTTCTGGGTAAGGCGCTGCAGCTCCGTGATCTTGCTCACCGCCACGTCCTTTTCCTCCAGCCGCAGGAGAAGGTCCTCGATGCGGCCCTGCCTCATCTCCAGTTCCCTCTCCATGCCGGCCATTTCCTCTACATGCTTGGTCTCGCCGTAGTAATTTTCCAGGTAGATCTTCTGGTTCTCCCCGTGGACGTATTTCTGGAAATTCCTCTCCATGGCCTCGTAGATCTCAAGCGCCTCCGGGGTGATGTGAAATTCTTCCAGCCATGCATCCGCGTCCTTATACCCTGTGAGCAGGCTTTTGTACTGGCGGAAAAAGTAGAACAGGATCCGGTAGCGGATGTACTCCATGGGTATGGGGAAGGAAAACACCCACTCATAATCCAGGCAGAACCACTCCTCCCCCACCAAAAGGATATTTTCAAACAGCGCGTCAATGTTGGAAATGTCCAGGCTCTCCCATCCGTCGGGCCGGTTCTCAGGCAGCTGGCCGAACACTTCCGTGAATTCTCTTGTAACCTCAAAGGGGCTCCTGCACTCTTCCCGGACATCAAGCACCATGGCCATGGCCCGCCTGACAGCCTCCACAGGGGCCTGGCCGTCCAGGATGATCTGCCCCAGCTGTTCAGACAGGGTCCGGCCCACCAGGTAAGGGAATCCGGCAGTGCGGCTGCCGCTGATTTCAGGCGGGGCAAATCTTAAGTTTTTATGCTGGCTGTTGAGCCTTCTGGAGTTTTCTTCAAAGGCCTGTATATGAACCGCGCCTGCCTCTTCCAGCGCTGTTTTCTCCACATAGCGGGGTTTGCCCCAGATCACGGTTCGTATCTGGAAACGGTCCCTTCTGGTGCGGTTGTATTTGATATACTCCACAGCCCTTTTGCCCTCTTCCTCTCCCCCGTCTTTCCAGACAGCCAGGTAGGAGTTGGCGTACCGGTCAAACTGCCCGTCCTCGCAGACCTCGTCAAACTTGGCCCCCACGTCAAGCCCGATATACCGGGGATAGTCGTAGGCTGCCACCGTGTCCGTCAAATCCCCCTTTACGGGAAGATATTCATCAGAAAAAATGGTCACAGGCAGGCGGTAATCCGGCATGGGGTAGCAGAATTTTACTTTCCCCTCTTTCCCACTGCCCTCAAGGACACTGGTCAGGGCATTTTTCGTAAAACTGTACTGGTCTTTTGGCACTCCTGCCCAGTACTTGATGCCAAGGGGATTGCAGGCCGCCACAAGGATCTCCCCGCCGGGCTTTAAGATCCGTTTTGCCGCCTGGATCTGCTTCTCGGCGTTGTCCCCCAGGCTCCCCACAAAGACGATATAGTCATACTGCTTCTCACACCTGGCAGCGTACAGGCAGATGCCTCCCTGGTGATACTCCACATTGTTCCGGCCTTCTGTCTCCACATGCCTGAGCCGGTTCATGGCCAGGTTCTCCCCGGACTCGTCCAGCACATCCACCTGGGACACCTTCCTTGCGTACACCCCGGTCAGGGCGCCATAGTCAGAACCCACCTCCAGAAGGGAGGCCTCCGGCCGAAAAGGATACCAGTCCACCAGGCTCTCCCTCTGGCTCGACAGGGCATACAGGTAATCCACCCTGATGTGGTCCTTTAAGAGCTGATGCCTGTCCCCGCCATATGTCTTAAAAGCCTCCATCAGCTCTCTGCTGATATCTCTGCTTTCTCTTTTCTCTGTCATGATAAACCTCCGGATTTTTCACCTTGCTGCCCCTGGATCCTGTGGGCCTCCACCACGGACTCCATGTCAAAGACCCCCACCGTGTTCTTGTTGGAGATCACCGTGATGTTGGCCACATCGTACAGACGGTGGTACACCACATGCTCCCCCATCTCAAACCCGGTGCAGCTCATGGACAGCAGATACTCCCCGCCCTGAAGGGTCATCTTCTGGGTAAATGACACCTCGTACTCGTCACCCGGGCCCACGGGCCGGATGTCGGCTCCCTCGTACATGGTGTTGGTGCCGCTTAAATCCGTGCCTTTCTTGTCCTTGATGGTGTAAGTAAATATGGGGCTCTCCAGGCTGGCGTTAAAGCGGATCTTTTCCTTGATGGTAAAATTTTCCCCCTTGAGAAGCAGGTTTGTGAGATTGCCCCTCTGGTCAAAGAGCCCCAAGTCGTAGATCTCCGCTCTGCCATCCCCGTATTCGGTGCGGTTGGCGTTGATAGTGATCTTCTCCTTCATAAGCCCCTCCCCATGGCTGTGGGCCTTCTCTTTCTGATGCTCTTTTTCCTGTTCTCCGGAAAAATCATTCATCTCCTCCAGCTCTTCCTCCAGTGAATCCATCTGATTGGCCAGAATCTTCTTATATAAATCTACCATGTGCCCCGGCTCTCCCTGGGCCACAAAATTTCCTTTATTTAAGAGCACCACCCTGTCACAGTACTTGATGATACTTCCCATGTCGTGAGTCACCATGAGGATGGTGGTGCCTTTCTCCCGGATCTCCTCCATGCGGCGGTAGCACTTGGACTGAAAGAACACATCCCCCACTGACAGGGCCTCATCCACAATCAGGATCTCCGGCTCCACATTGATGGCCAGGGCAAAGGCCAGGCGGACGAACATGCCGCTGGAGTAGGTCTTTACCGGCTGGTACACAAAGTCCCCGATATCCGCGAAATCCAGGATATCTTTCAGCTTCGCGTCCATCTCCTTCCTGGAAAATCCCATCATGGTGCCGTTCATGTAGATGTTCTCGATCCCCGTATAGTCAGAGTTGAACCCTGCCCCCAGCTCCAGAAGAGCGGAGATGGTTCCCTCCACCTCCACGGTCCCCTCTGTGGGGGACAGCACTCCGGTGATGATCTTTAAGATCGTGGATTTTCCCGAACCATTGGTCCCGATGATGCCCACGGTCTCCCCCTTCCCCACATTAAAAGAGATGTTGTTCAGGGCATAAAACTTTTTGTGGTACTCCTTGTGACGGGGATGGAGAGACTCTTTGAGACGGTCGATGGGTTTGTCATACATCTTATATACTTTTGTCACATTGGTGACAGCAATCGCGTTTTCCATTCTCTTTCACCTCAGGGGTTCGATCACAGCACATCGGAAAAATGGGGCCGGAGCCTCTTGAACACTTTAAGCCCCCCCCAAAACAGACAGGCCGTCACTGCCCAAAAGTACAGGGTCATGGTGGGGCGCTGCCAGAACCAGTTGCCCAGGAGCATGCTGTCCCGGTAGCCTACTACGATATAGTACATAGGGTTCAGCTTCATGACAGCGGACAGAAGCGGATAAAAAGCCCTGTCCAGAAACTGCTCCTCCCGCCACATAATGGGGATGAGCCACATGCCGAACTGAAGGCAGATGCTGACAATCTGGGACATGTCCTTAAAAAACACCTGGATGGAGCAGGTAAAATATACCAGGGCCATGGTGTACATGGTGACTGCCAAAGAGTAGTAAATGGTCTGGATCCAGGTGATCTTCGGGAGCCAGCCAAAACAAAAAAACAGGCAGATCATGATAATCACAAAGATCACATGGACGATCAGGCAGGACAGCATCTTGATAATGGGGAGAATCTCCACCCGGAACACCACCTTCTTCACCAGATAGCTGTACTCCTGAAGACAGTTGGTGCCTGCGTTTAATGCCTCGTTAAAATAAAACCAGGGCACGATTCCCGGAACCAGCCACAGCACATAGGGAACCCCCTCTATAGGGTTGACGCTGCGGAACCCCACCCCGAAGACAAAGTAATAGATCGCCACAGTGACAATGGGCTGGACAAACATCCAGACCACCCCAAAGTAGGAACCTACAAACCGCTTCCGGAAGTCGGCCTTGGCTAAATCCGCGATCAGCCTTCTCTTTTTTACAATGTCCTTTATCAGGGAAATCACATAGTTCATAAGTTTAAATCCTTACACTTCCTGAAATTTAAAGGTCTCCTTTAGGCTTCCCCACTTCTGGTCTTTCTCGGAGATGATCAGCTTCATATCCTGATCGATAGGCCATGAGATCCCGATCTCCGGGTCATTCCAGGCCACCCCGCCCTCGTCGCCGGGATGATAAAAGTCCGTGCACTTGTAGGCAAACTCCGCCTCCTGAGACATCACCAGGAAGCCGTGGGCAAACCCCTCTGAGATATAGAACTGCTTCTTGTTCTCCGCGGACAATTCCACGCCGAACCATTTTCCATAAGTCTTAGAGTTGGCCCGCAGGTCCACCGCCACGTCGAACACGGTTCCCCTTACCACCCTCACCAGCTTTCCCTGGGGAAACTGCTTCTGGAAATGCAGCCCTCTCAAAACTCCCCTCACGGACATGGACTGGTTGTCCTGGACAAACACCATGTCAAGGCCGGCCTCCTTAAAATCATTCTGATTATAGGTCTCCACAAAATATCCTCTCTCATCCTTGAACACCGTCGGCTCGATGACATAGAGCCCTTCGATCTCACATGGCGTTACGGTTATCTTTCCCATAAATCGGTTCTCCTTTTCTTTACTTTAGAAATTTCATCGCCGAATAGGCGATCTAAATTCAGGTATGCCAAATGCGCCCGCCCTTGAACCGGTTCACAGCCGCATGCTCACAATGGAATACAGGCGCAGCAGCACATACCCGTTGGCGCAGCACATCAGATACAATATACTACGGTTTCCATTCTTTGTCAAAATTATGAAATCATTTTTTAAGGACATCAGAAGCATTGGCAGAAAAGGCAGAAAATACCGCCCCTGGACACCGCTGATCACCGGGGAGCTCAAAGGCGTCCAGGCGATGAGCATGGACAGCATGGCGGCCCCGGCGCAGGCGCCGCACAGCACCCAGATCCAGACCCTGGCTTTAAAGGGCAATAGGATGGACTCCCCGGGCTTTTTCGCTGCCAGGCACAAAAGACATCCGGTCAAAAGAACCACCACAAGATAAGGGACATCCAGAACATCATCAAGATTCCCCATCCACGCGCCGATCATGGAAAGGTGATACTGTTCCGCCTGCCACAAAAGGGTCTGGTAGAGCATCCGGATGAGCTGCATGGGCTGGTGGAGAAGCAGGGTCAGGCTGTACCCCGCCTCCTGAGCCCAGGGCACATCCCCCTCTGTCCTGGCAGCATAGGAGACAATGGTCTGTCCGTTGACCATTGCCATGGACAGCCCCCAGGCCAGAGCCACCGCCCCGGCGGCAGCCGCCCACCTTTTCCAGCCTCCGAATTTTCTCACCGGAATCAGCAGGCACAGGCCCATGAGCACCCCGTATATCATCTTGCAGGGCCCTGCCGCTGCCATGAGAAGGGCCAGGACAGCCACGTCCCCCAGGCGGACCCTCTCCTTCTCGTATGCCAGGTCAAGGCACACCGCCGTCAGGTAGAACATGCAGCCCAGAATCATCACGTCGTAGGAAAATGAAGCCGACAGGTGAAGGGTCATGGGAAGCAGGGCGACCCCCATCATCACTTCCTTACCAAAAGGAAGCCTTTTTATGGAGAGAAATGTCATGGCCGCAAAAAACAGAAGATTAAAAAATCTTCCCAGATACACAAGACAGATGCTGTTTAAGTTCAGCGCCCGGGCCAGGGAGATCCCCGCTGCCTGGGGGATATAGGCGACATCCGTGGTGACCACCGGAGGATAGACCGAAACCACAGGCTGATCCCCGCTGTCCGCCGCGGACAACTGCCTGCGGCCCCAAAGCCCCTGCTGCCTGATAACCTTGTAGGTGTCCTCCGTCAGGGTCTGCCCCAAAGGCCAGGCATTTTCCGTGCTCTCTGCCACGGGCCGGAGATATCCGTCCTCCCCTGTCTCGTACTCATATTGATCCCCTACATCCTGGAGCCACATATCCTGGGCCCTCACAAGCACATGGCCCGTGGCCGCGTTAGATGGCTTCCCCAGCATGCGGCTGGACAGCTGGTAGGCCGTGATATAGTGGCTCACCTCGTCGGGGGCGGACAGGGGCGGCAGAACCAGAAGGTACAGGATTCCAAAGAACAGGCCTGCCCGGAGATACACGTACTCCAGACCCGGGATCCCAATCCCCGGCCTCCTGGCCCTGCCGTCTTTCGCGCACAGCAGATACCCCAGCCCCCCAAGCCCCAGGACCACTGCCCCCAGCAGCCATAAATACCCTCCTGTGAGCCACAGATCCCCGCTCTCCAGGGCTCCGGCCCTCACGTCCAGGTAATGCCAGGCTCCTGCCGCCAGAACCACTGCAGGGCCCCAAAGCCAGGGGTTATTTTTCTTCTTCATGTTTTTTCTCCTCAAGAGCCATCTGCTGCACCAGCTCCTTAATCCTGGTCTCAAGCTGGGAAATGTGGATGGTCATATTAAACACCTTCACGATGAGCAGGAAGATGGCAAACAGAAACAGGAAATTGGCCGTGGAATAGATTCCCAGGATCCGGGCGCACAGATCCGCCGCGGACGGGAAGATGCTGTAGATTACCAAAACCAGGGCCAGGACGATCCAGAAAATGGCGCTCTCGATCTGCACCTTGGACTGGCGTATCTTTCTCATCATCAGAAAAAAAGTTCCCACTGACACAAGGATCAGGGCAGCCCTGAGGGTTGTGGTCATCATGCCGGATTCCTCCATTTCCTCTTCCAGTATTCCCTGTTCGCGGTGCACCGCAAAATCACTGTTCTGGGAAGCCTTCGGTACAGCTTCCCTGTGCGGTATCCCAGGTATTTGCATCCGCTTCCCATTATAAGGGATGGGATCAGCCAGAACCGCCCTGTTTTCAGCAGCCACATGGCTGTCTCCTTCACCAGGCGGATCCCCTCCCCCTCGGAAGGCAGGGCGCCGAACACCTCCGGGTGGTCTGTCTGAGATACGGCCAGGTCAAAATTCCGCCTGAACTGTTCCCCAAATGTCAGGTTGTGGGAGTGGACCACCCTGGCCTCCGGGACATAGGCGACGGCATACCCTGCCTTGATAACCCCGGCCGCGTAGATCATATCCTCGTTGAAGACAGCGCTTTCCACAAATCCCCCTGTCTCCTCAAAAATCTCTTTCCTGTACCCGCAGCACACGTTGGAGGCGAAATAGGTCTTGATCCCCAGCTCCGGCAAATCCTTTATGGTCTTCACCCTCTTCTGGTCCGGATAGTTGAACTTCCTGGTAAACTGCTCCACCAGCCGGCAGTCCTTTGCCGCCATCTGCCTGGCGTAGGCCATAGCCACGGTCTCCCCCCCGGGTCCCTTTCTGCCCAGGGCCTCCACCAGGCGCTCCACCAGATACCGGTCCCGGGGAACCGCGTCATCGGTCATAAAGATCATCACCTGAGCCTTTGAGTACCCTGCCGCGACGTTCCTGGTGGCCCCGTGATCAAACTCCTCTTTTTTCAGATGATGAACCTCCAGCTCCCGGATACCCGCGTACCCCTTTTCGTTCCAGTATCCCTTCTCCGTGTTCATAACAATGATCCGCCGGACAGGGTAGGTCTGGCGCCTGATCATCTCCAGGAGACGGACAAATTTTTTATCCGGCCTGTACACCGGCACCAATATGTCAACTGTGGGACGAAACTGTGCTTCCATGGGTTCCCTCCTTCCTCTCCTTTTTCTTCTTATTTATCCCTGCCCAGGTCCACAGGATAAATCCGGCCGCCATAATTACCATGAGAATCAGGTAAGCCATGGCAGCGCCGTCAATGCCCCTCCTTCTCACCATAGCCGGAGCCAGCACTGCCGCCAGGCCCGTGAGGGCGGCATAGATCCCGAAGATCACCTTCTGTTTTCTCATGATCACCAGGGCATAATAGTGGAGATTTAAAAACGCGTACCACGCCCCGCCCAGGACGATGAGCACAAAGGGAACATGGCAGGCCGTGAGCCGCCCCTCATAGGCCGTCCCCAGAATCCTCTCCAGAATCCACAGAACCGGCTTCCCCAGGCCTGCCGCCAGCACCAGGGCAAGGACGCTCAAAGCGCCGATTATGCGGGAAATATTCACAAGCTTTCCGGAAAACCGGTCAAAATCTTTCTTATTCCACGCGTCGGTGAGATCTGTCAACACCGGGCGGATGACGAACCCCGCCGCCAGATTGATCACCGATGTTGGCATAAAAATAATATTGAAATACCCTGACGCCGCGTCATCCAGATTTGCGTCAATGGCATATTTTGCCGCTGAAAAGATGTAAAAATCCAAAAACACAGAGACGAACAAAAGCCCTGTCTCCTTTGTCAGGGGGATCAGCCTCTCGGGGCTCCACTTGTAATCCACCCCATCCAGATGCCTCAAAATCACCACATCAAACAGAAAAATTCCCGCCCCCTGGGCAAGCAAAGCCCCGAAGCAGGCAGCTGTCAAACTGCCGCTGCCTGCCAGAACCGTCAGGAAGGTTCCCACGGACAGACATGTCCGGAAGGTGTTGGATTTTCCTGTGAGGTGGAGACTGCCGTTCCGCTGAAACTCCGACTCATACACATCCGCGAACCCATCCGCTGTCTTGTAGCACACCAGGAGAAAGATCACCGTCGATTTCTCCGCCGTGTACCCGGCTATCATCAGGTACCCAAGCCCCGCGGCCACTGCGGCGGCGCAGGTCACAAAACGGTGGCGCAGGTAATCCCCGAACCGGTAGTCCCCTCCCCTGTCCGTGATTTGGAAGGGCCGGATCCCGAAATAGGCCAGAATGAACATCTGCTGCCCAAAAGTGCTGTAGCCGAAGGCAAAGATCCCGCCTTTCTCCTCCCCCGCCAGCCTCATAACCAGAAAAGAGAGCACCATGCTGGCAAAAGCATAGCAAAAGCTCCCGGCCATGTTCCAGACAATATCCTGTTTTTCCCTGTTGGCCCCGGTCTTCATCAAAAGCCCGGCCCACCGTCTTTCCATATCCGCCATCCTCTATTTCCTTCTCTTCCTACGCAGGTCCGTCGCCCCAGGCGATCTGACTTCTCATATGCCAAGCCCGTCGGTCCCGGGCGGCAATACGCCGCCTGCCAGGCGCGCCCACGCTGTCGCTTTCTGAGATTCCGGTATGCCGCCCCGCCTGTCCGTCCCGTATGGCAGCATGTCACCCGCCGGGCGCGCAGGTCAGCGCTTCCTGAGGTTCCGGTATGCCGCCCCGCCTGTCCGTCCCGTACGGCAGCACGTCACCCGCCGGGCGCACTGGTCAGCGCTTCCTGAGATTCCGGTATGCCGCGCCCGCCTGTCCGTCCCGTACGGCAGCACGTCACCTGCCGGGCGCACGCTGGTCAGCGCTTCCTGAAATTCTGGATGAGCAGGATGGAGATGAGCATCCTGGCCATATACCGGGCCGCCACCATGGGCTTCAGATAACTCTCTCCTCCGGTTCTCTCCCCGATCTTCACCGGAACCTCCGCCACCTTAGCCCCCTGCTTCAGCAGGTAGGACACCGTGTCCGGCTCCGGGCCGTAATTTAAGTTCAGGGCAAACTCTTTGATCATCTTTCTGTTGAACATCCGCATCCCGGAAGTGGGATCCTTAACCCTGACCCCTGTTGTGAGGAAAATGGCTCCGGCTATGAGCCTGCTGCCGATCATCCGGGGGGACAGATCCTTTTTGCCCTGGACAAACCGGCTCCCTATGACCATATCGTACCCCTCGTCCATCTTCTCCCTCATGGCCCCGATGTACTCCGGGCGGTGCTGGCCGTCGCCGTCAAACTGGATGGCGTATCCGTATCCTTTTAAATAAGCGTACTTCATGCCTGTCTGAAAGCACCCCGCAAGCCCTAAGTTCACCGGAAGATCTAAAAGCTCATACCCCTGCTCCCGGCAGATGGAGGCCGTCCGGTCCCGGGAGCCGTCGTTGACCACAATATAGTCCAGCTCCGGATAGTCCCGCTCCAGCTCCCCCACAACTGCCTCTATGTTGACTTCCTCATTGTAAGCTGGTATGACCACCAGCACCTTCTCACTCCGTTCCACCTGCACCCTTCCCACTTTCCAGAATAATATCGCAGATCCGGTCCACCGCCTCCAGAGGCAGGTCCTCGTACAGCGGAAGGGTCAGCACCTTCTTTGAAATGTCCGCGGCCACCGGGGTATCCTCTGCCCTGAAACGGTCCCTGTAGCACTGGTAGCTGTTGATACAGGGATAAAAATATTTCCTCGCGTAGATATTGTGCTCCTTAAGGATCCGGAAAATCTCATCCCGCCCCAGCCGGTACCCGTCAAAGACCACAGGCATGTAGGCATAATTTTTTCGCACCCTGGGATTTTCCCGGCACAGACGGATGCCCTCCACCCCCTCAAGCCTTTCCCTGTAGCGGGCCGCCAGGATGCCTCTCTTTTCAATGGAGCGGTCCACATGCCTCAAATTGCACAATCCCATGGCTGCCTGAAACTCATTCATCTTGCCGTTGGTTCCCACATACTCCACGGTCTCATAGCCCGTGATCCCGAAATTTTTCAGCTGGTAAAAAAGAGGCTCCAGGGACTTGTCCCCAAAGGCCACGGCCCCGCCCTCAATGCTGTGGAACACCTTGGTGGCGTGGAAGCTGAACATGGAGGCATTCCCCCACTGTCCCACGCCCCGGCCGTCAAGCTCCTCCCCAAAAGCATGGGCTGCGTCGTAGATCACCTTCAGGTGATGCCTCTCCCCGATCTCCTGGATTCTCTCCACATCGCACAGGTTGCCGTAGACGTGAACCGGCACAATGGCGGAAGTCCTCTCCGTAATCAGACTCTCCAGAAGTTCCACATCTATGGTATAATCTTCCCTGTTGATGTCGCAAAATACCGGGGTCAGCCCGTTTCTCACAATGGCGTGGGTGGTGGATGAAAAGCTGAACGGGGTGGTGATCACCTCCCCCTCCAGGTTCATGGCCTGCAGGGCCAGCTCCAGGGCCATGTGGCCGTTGACAAACAGCTCCAGACAGGGCACATCCATATATTCTTTCAGTTTCTCTTTAAACTCCTCATGGTAAGCCCCCATGTTGGTCAGCCAGGCGCTCTCCCAGATGGGCTTTAACATCTCCACGTACTCCTCCAGAGGCGGCAGAGACGACCGGGTCACCAGTATGGGGTCTTCTGTTTTCCCTCTCATCATTCTTCCTTCCTAGTTGCTGTATCGGCACGCTCCGGGTCCATCCGGTATTCTCCGTACCGCCGGGCGATATACTGCTTCCTGATCTCCCCCATGGGCTCTAAGGGCTTGCCCATAAAGCAGTTTAAGTGGTTCTTCACCATATCATAGCCTGCCATTGAGGAAAATGCAACGCCGCCGGAGAACCTTGGGTTGCATTCCAGAAAATGCCACCGCCCTTTGCCGTCATCCTTCTCTGACTCAATAAACTCAAAATTCACGCACCCCCGGATTCCGATGAACTCTGCCATGGCGCGGCACTGTGCTTCCAGGTTCTCGTCCCGGAACATGTACACCGACAGCCCGGCCCCGTTGTGGGTCCTCACCAGCTCCCTCCTGGGCAGGCAGGCCACCTGGCCCGTGGCAGGGCTGCGAACCACATCCACTGTGACGATCCTCCCATCCACGTAGGGCTGGACCAGGTATTTTTCCGCCTTGTCCCTGCACAGCTCCCATGCCAGCTCCATCTCCTTCGGGCTGTTCACCACCCGCAGCCCCTGGCTGCTTCTCCCGTCCACCGGTTTCATCACCACCGGGTAGACAAGGGCCTTCTGGTCCAGCTGGGTGAGATAAGTCCCCGGGATCATCCTGCACACTGCCTTGGGAGCCAGAAAACGCTCCATCTTCCCCTTGTCCCTGCACAGAGTAATGGCGTCATGGCCTGACATGCACACCGTGACCCCCAGCTCCTCCTCCGCTGACGGCCAGTCCTGGAGAACGTCAATCTCCGCGTCAGTGAGTGGCAGCAAATATCCCGCCCCCTCCCTGCGGCATAGTTCTATGAGAAATGCCTTGTAGTTGTCCCTGTCCACCGCGTAGGGGGCCTGGTAAAACCTGTCCACATCCTTGGAGTTCACTACCCAGGCGGCGGGATAGATGTCGCATCCCACAACCCGCAGGCCGGCCCGCCTGCACCCCTCAATCACTTCCTGAGCGGAAAAGGAACCAATGGCCGTCACAACCGCTGTTTTTTTCATATCAATCTCCTTACGCTTTTTTACAGGAGCCGCCTAAGCGCGGTTCCCGCCCCTCTTTAACCTGGGCATCACCATGTCCCGCAGATACCGGAAGCTTTCCAGCCTGAAAGCCCACGCCAGCAGCACGTACACTGCCGCGCCCCAGAAGATCTGGAGAATAAGCTTTAGCCACACAGATATTTCCCCCATAAGGCCCCCCGCCGCCATCACAGCCACGCACATCACCGCCGACAGCGCCGCCGGGGGCATCACATCCATCCACTGGTGAAAAATGCCGTATTTCAGCAGCTTCCGGTTTGGCGCGGCATTGACAAAGGTGCACAGAAAATCCTGGAAAGCCTTGAGCCCCACCATCACATACACCGAATACCTCATGCCCACCAGCAGGGCCCCAAGGCTTAAAATCTTTTTCACAATCTCCAGCTTCAGAAACACATCGCTCCGCCCCAGGGCATTGATGGCCTGGAGGTTGGTGATATGGATGGGCCAGAAGCAATAGGAGATGCACATGATCCTCAAAAACGGGACGCAGACCAGCCAGTCCCCGCCCAGCAAGGCCAGCACCAGGGTGTCCGCCACCCCAAACAGACCCATGAGCATGGGCAGGACAACAAAAGAGCTTAAACGGACAGCCCGCCGGACCATCTGCCGCACCTGGCCCAAATCCTCCTGCTTTGCGGAAAAAGCCGGCAGGAGCACTGCCTGGATGGCTGCGCCCAGATTGCTGGCAATGAGCTTGGGGAACTGCTCCCCCCGATTATAACTTCCCAGTAATTCTTCATTATATATCTTTCCAATCAAAAGTCCATACAAATTGTTAAATATTGTGTCCAGAAGAGAGGCGCACAGCAGCTTCCACCCAAAAGAGAACATTTCCCCGATCCGCCTCATGGACAGGCACAGCCGGGGCTTCCAGGACACGGTGACAAACAGCGCCCCCATGAGGGCCAGATAGTAGGACAGCTGCTGCCCCACCATGGCCCACACCCCCCAGCCTGAGTACGCCATCCAGATGCTTATGGCCCCGGAGACCAAGGAGGCCGCCAGGGTGGACAAAAAAAGTCCCTTGAACTCCAGATTCCTGGACACGTAGGCTGTCTGCACCGAGATCACTGCCCCTGGAAACAGCACAAAGGCCAGAACCCTGACAATGGGCTTTAACACCTGGATTTCATAAAACTCCGCTATGGGCCCTGCCGCCAGCCACAAAACACCGTAAAGCCCCAGAGCCAGGGCCAGCTCAAACCAGCACACGGAAGAAAAATCCACCTGGTCTGCCTGCTTTTTCTGAATCAGAGCCGTGCTGAACCCGTTCTGCACAAACACGTTGGCAATGGTGATAAAGATCATGATGATCCCCACCACCCCGTACTCCGACGGCGTGAGAAGACGGGCCAGGAGAATGGCGATGACAAACTGGACCCCCTGGGCCCCCCCATTTTCCAGAATCTTCCAGAACAGGCCCTTTACTACCTTCTGTTTCATCTCCGCGTCAGCCATCTTTCAAATCTCCCTGTCTTTCTCGTGCTTTTCCCCTGAGCAGCTGCCCTCCGGAAGCGCTCCGCCTGGCCCGTTGCCCTGCCGGAAGCACTCCGCCTGGGCTGGCCTCTCGCGCTCTCCCCTCCCTCTGCTGTGGAACCAGCTCTGAAGCTGCCCGTATAATCCAGGCATCCGGCTCTCGAACCTGATAAAAAAGCGGGTTCTCAAGTTCAGCTCCCGGTATAAATCCCGGTTCTCCCGGGCCAGGATTACGGAAAACTTTCTCCTGTTCACCTGGGTTAAATAGTAAAGCCGCCGGATGGCCTTCTCCACCGTGTCATGGAACCTCCCGCCTGTCTCTTTGTCAAAGCCCTGGTACATCCGCCTCATGGCCTTGGCGTATTCTCTCTGCTTTTTATCATAATCCCCCTGCTTCATCAGGGTTGTCCAGGAAGCCGCCCCGCCTAAGCGGTACACGCACATGGGCCGGTCCATATAGTAGGCCCAGCCTCGTGCGGCCGCCATGAGCTGGAGAGGGATGTCCGCAATGGGTGCCTGCACATAAAAATCCGGCAATGTCTCCACCATCTCCCTCCGAAACATCAGAGAGGCAGTGGGGTAGCCGGAGGTCTTGTCTATGATCTCCCGGGCCGTCACCTTCCTGCTTCTCCGGTACGGCCTCATGGCGTGTTCCGTCAGGGCCCTCCCCTGAACCTCCACTTTGGCGCTGTGAAACACCAGAGAGCAATCCGGATGGGCCTCCAGATAATCCGCCTGCCGCTGGAGCTTGCTCTCGTCCGTCCAGTAGTCATCCCCCTCACACATGGCAATGTACCTGCCCTTAGCCCGGGGGAAATTGTAGGTTCCGCTCACATTGGTGAGGCCCTTGGCGTACTGGTTCTCTGTCTGCAGAATGGGCTTTATGATGTCCGGGAACCGGGCCGCGTAATCCGCGATAATCTCCGCCGTGCCGTCTGTGGAGGCGTCGTCGTGGATCAGCACCTCATAGGAAAAATCCGTCTTCTGGCTCAAAAATCCATCCAGAGCGTCCCGGATATACTCTCTCTGGTTATATGTGATGCAGCAAATGCTGACCATAATTTTCTCAGAACTCCGTACCATAAGCATTCTCCATTTACAATATCCTTACGTTTCCTTTGCCAATCCCTTTCATTTTACAATATAGGCCATAAATTGTAAATCGGATATGGCATTTTCCCTCCAGATGTGGTAAATTAACATAGATAATATCATCTTAGGAGGACAATCCAATGCATAAATACAAAAAATTGGGACTGACTTTCTTCCTCACCGCGGCCATGACAGCCGGAAGCATCTTGAACGCTTTCGCCGCGCCGGAGGACTTTGGTCCCGCCTTTGACCCGGCACTGAACCCTGCCGTACAGGAGACACCGCCAGACTCGTCTGACCAGCTCCACCCCATAGACCCTGACCAGGATACCCAGGGACAAGATCCCTCAACAGATACCACCGGCTCCTCCCAGACAGGACCTGCCGGACCGGGGGAGACAGCTCCCTCAGAGGAAACCACGGCTCCTGAACAGGAGGGCACCGGCACAGAAGGCACCGGAACCGGGGATGCCGCCGCTGGCGAGGGGACAACCACTGGAGACGGCGCCTCCACAGGAGAAGGGACAACTGCGGGAGAAGGCACTTCCACAGGAGAAGACGTGACCGCGGGAGAAGGCACTTCCACTGGGGAAGAGCAGCCTCCCCAGGAAGAGGAAGTTCCCAACATCCTCACCGTGCCATTAAGATCCCCCAGACTGCAGACCACTATCCTGCTGGCCGACGCCCACCAGTGGTCTCAGGCATTTGTCAATGACCAGTGGATCACCGTAGACGGACGTCCCTTCTACTCCATCTCCACATTCCTGGAGAATATCCACGGCAATTTCCTCTACCGCACCTACTCCACCTCCAACGGCTGGAGCCTGTGGGTGATGAACGGCCAGCAGACCAACATCCCGGCAGATTTCGCCCCAGTGGAGGCCATCCAGTGCCGCTTTGCCGGGCCTGTGAACAATGACTACGACATCTACTATACAACCACATTAAGCAACGGCGAGCAGACCGGATGGGCCAAGAACGGCGAGACCTGCGGCACCATGAACGCCGGGCTCTATATCACCGGCTACCGCCTGGCGTTCTTCCGCAAAGGGGACACCCCTGACGTAAGCTTTGAGAACCCTGTGGTATCCGCTCATCCCGACGGGATCCAGTACATAGACGGCGCCATGCGCTACATCCACGGCGACGGCTCCAACTTCACCGGATGGGGATGGCTGGGCAATGACCGCTACTATTTCGTAGACTCCTACCCCGTAACCGGATGGCAGTACATCGACGGATACAAGTACTATTTCGGCGAGGACGGAAAGCTGTTCACGGACATTGAGCCCATCATCGGCACCGGAGGGCCTTTCCAGATCAAGATCAACAAGCAGATGGACTGCCTGACCATCTACACCTCCGACGGAGACAACGGATTTATTGTTCCTGTCAAGTCCTTCCTGGTCTCCACCGGCGACGACACGCCCATCGGCACCTTCCGCACACCGGAGAAATACCGCTGGCGCCTGATGATCCATGACCTGTACACCCAGTACGCCACACGCCTTGGATCCGGGCTTTCCATCCTGATGCATTCCATCATCTACGACGCGCCCGACCCATACACCGTGTGGGCCAGCACCTACAACAATCTTGGAATCGCCCGGTCCGCAGGCTGTATCCGCCTGACCACCGCGGACTCCAAGTGGATCTTTGACAACTGCCCTCTGGGCACCACGGTGACTGTGTACAACAGCTCCATACCGGGACCCTTTGAGCGTCCCACCATCGCTTATGAGATTCCCTTCGAGCAGACCTGGGATCCCACTGATCCCAATGTGACTCCTGAGGGCATCGCGGCTGAGAGCGCGAGGATTATCGCGGCGCATCCGCAGTAAGATTTTCATGCCACATTTCCCACACCCTCGTGAAGGAAAGAGAGGGCTTGCCCCTCCAAGGCATGGGCACAAGCATGGGCAGAAATTCAGTTTCCAGGCACAATAGCCGGGATGAAAGCAGGCCGGAGTACGAAGCCATACTCCGGCCTGCCTTTATTTTGAGAACTTAGCCTTTCTCAGACAACCGCCTCTACAAGAATCTTATCCCCCAGAATAACTTTCTTTACTCCAGTCTCTTTCTTTTTGTTAAAATTGAAGCTGATCATATATCCCTTCTCCAGGTGATAATATTCCAGATAATCGGACAACTGCCGTTCCCCTCTCTCGTTATACGCATTTCCTCTCCACACCTTCATTTCGATTACAAATTGCTGCCCTCTGTAATCAATAATAACATCCGTGCGCTCCATATCACGGGTCTGAGCTTCAATATAATAATTTCCTGTGCCATTGATGATCGGTTTTAGATAAAGCAGAAAGTACCGCCGCCCCACATCTTCCACAAAAGCATCTCCATGCTCCCCATAAAGGTCGTGAAAGTGTGTAACAAATTTTGCCAGAACCAACTCCATATTCAGCATGCCATGCTCAATAAACTGATTCTTATCCTGCAGAGCCGCCTTATACAGATCACTTTCCAAGGCTTCCTGGGCAAGAAACCAGTTGTACAGCACAGTCTCAAAGATCCGGTTGGAAACCGCCACATTCCCCCCAATTTTTCTCACAAAACCGAACATAGCCGCCACATCAACCGTCTCCGTCAGCTGGTTATACGGCATCCCCCTACCCGTAAAAAGGATAGAATAAAGAAGCTGGCGGAGGTCCGGATAATCCGTAAGTTTATTGATCAGGGATTCAAACAAAGTATTCTTTTCCATCAAAAGCATTTTCACCGCTTCCTGGACCCCCGACACTGTCCAGGCTGACCTTCGATCCGGAAAATTCTCAGTTCCCGCCACATTTTCATCAAGCAGTTTGCATATGCGGGAAACCAAAAACGGGTAGCCGGATGTATAACTCCAGATTTCCTTTGAAATCCCGGCAATATCCATCCCTGTCCCATGATCCCTTTCATACTCTGCAAGCATCCCGGCAATATCTGTCTCAGAAAAACTCATATCAATATCAAAATCCACTGCAATGTTCCAAGGGCTGTTAAACTTATGCTCCTCCTCCGGTCTGATCTTTCGCTTCATATTTTTCACATCATAAACCCCCGCCAGGATCACGGATTGGAACGTTGGTTCCTCATCACGGTTAATATAATACCCCCGCAGTTGTCCGAGAAAATCCAGAAACACCTGATTATTAGCTGCACTGTCCACTTCATCGATCAAAAGAACAATGGGTTTTTCCGAAGCGCCGCAGATCAAACTCAGATGCCGGAACAATTCCACCAGCTCCAACTCATCGCGGTGATCTCTCAACTCTTCCTTTAAAAAGTCTGTGGCCTCCTTCAGGGAATCCGACAATTTGTATTTTTTTATATCCCACAAAAAGCCGTTAGCAAATGCGATGGAAAACACATTTTCATTTTGAAATTTCGCGTCGCTCATTTCCTTTTGAAAGTCCAGGCTTATCACAAGATATTCTTCCTGGAGAAAGCGGCGGAGGTTCCGCAATATTGTAGTCTTTCCGTACTGGCGGGCCTGATTGATGGAAAAATAATTTCCTCTGTCTATCATCTCTTTTATCTTCAGCAGCCGCCCATGGATATCCACCATATAATGCTGGGATGGCTTGCAGTCTCCGCTTGTGTTAAATATTTTTCCCATACACGCTTTCTCCCTATTTACTGTGAAAGTTCTATCGCCGTCAGGCGATCTAAATTCAGGTATGCCAAGTGCGCCCGCCAGACTTTCATGGGACGGTGGCGCGTCCGCTGCCGGGCGCACGAGGGTTTTCTGCCTTCTCTTTCTGGCTCTTCCACTCATCTGCACATGACCCTGATCTCCATCAGAATCCCCCAAAACCACATCCTGGCCACTGCGGCCTGAAAGGGATTGATATACAGATAGTGTTTCATATAATACAGAACACTCTCATGGCGCAGCTTCTGGCGTTCCAAAGCCTGGCCCACGGATTTTCCCACAGAGACTCCGTGGCGGTGTACATAGGACTGCGCAAGGAGGAGGGCTGTCCTGTAACCCTCGGTTCTCATCTTCCACCCCAGCACAGCTTCCTCCTGGTAGAGGAAAATATTTTCATCATAGCCGCCGCACCCCAAAAACGCCGCCGTGTCCACCATGAGCATGGAACCGTGGACCACATCCACCCAGACCGCCTTCTTCCCCTCAAAATACTTCTCAGGGTAGTTTAAGAATCTTCCAAAGATCCGCCTGCTCACAGGCCCCATGGCCAAGAGCTCCCCCACAAACCCTCGAAGGGGCCAGCCCCGGCCCAGGCCGCCGTACTCCATGTCCTCCATGACAGCCGACACAACCCCCGCATCCGGGTGCTGACTAAAGATCCGCCCCATAGCCAGGACCAGGCTCTCGGAAAATTCCACATCCGGGTTGGCGATCACCACATGGGTGGCCTCATTGACCTGGGCCGCATACTTAACCCCCAGATTATTGCCGTAGCCATAGCCTCCGTTTTTCTCCCCCCGGATCACGGCCACCTTGTGGTCTTTCAAAGGCTCCAGCCGCTGCCAGGAATCGTCCGTGGAGGCATTGTCCACCACCACAATCTGGTCAAAACACCGGTATCCGCGGATGCGGCCCACCAGCTCCAAGACCGTACCCGCGTCATTATAATTGACGATCACGCAATTTATTTTCATCAATGTCCCCTTCAATATCCCTTCTCCTTGATTCCACCAGCTTCATGCCAAACCTCCGGCTGATGATCCATCTCACCTCCGGCCACAGCACCGTCACATAGTCCAGCCCATGGTACGCCAGCATGTACATCTCCCGCCCCCTCTCCCTGGGCGTCCCTGCCCACGGGGTCTTTGCCAGGTAAATGTCATAGGCCCTGCGGTAATGGTTCAAATTTCCCCGGACCCAGGGCCTCTCGTCCCCCGCGTAATGGATCACCGCGGGATGCTTTTTCGCTGTGACAAACATCTCCTCTGTCACTGCCTTGTAGGAGGGGCTGCGGCGGATCAAGTCCCCATAGGAAAAATACCGGTAATTTGTAAAAAAATTATACTTAGGGGGCAGCGCCTTAATCCGCCCTTTCAAAGCACCGTTGAGCACATCCTGGTCGCTGGCAAACAGTTTCCCGCCCTTTTCCCTCCAGTAATCCAGGAGCCTCTGCTGAACCCCCTCCTCGCGCCACTGCTTTAAATCCACCAGAAGGATGCCGGAATTGAAGTAGGGATCCCCGTGTCCCAGGCCGACGGACTCTTTCACCGCCTCGTAGATCGTGGGCTCCATCACAGCCCCCAGGATATTTCCCCCAAGGTCCGTGTCCCAAAGCCGCTCCAGGGACTGAGCCACCACGGTGTCGCAGTCCAAATAAAGCGCCCTGTCCACGCTTTCGGGAAGCATTTCCCCCATAAACAGCCGCCCCATGATGCTGATATCATACCCGCCCGTGTCCACTGTATAGTCAAACCGCTCTTTCAAATCCCCCAGTTCCAGGATCTCAAGATTCCTCCCATACTGATCCCCAATCTGACGGAGCCTGTCCCGGCTGTCCTCTGAGAGGCCCGCGGACAGCACATACACGGTGACGGATGGGCACTGCCTGTTTCTGCCAAAAAGAGAGCACATGGACACGGCCAAATGCCTGGCGTAGGAATCATTGGACGCATAGATGATGTTCATAGAGTCTGTCTCCTTTCCCGTCAGCCCCGCTGCCCCAGACTTCTGGCCCTTGCCCTCACATCCCTTGGGATCGTCACGGCCTGGGCTATGGTCTGGAGCCAGGAGGTCTTATAAAAATAGTACCCGCCGATGGTCCGCAGCCTTTCGATTGGCGTCTTTTCAGGCAGAGACAGAAAAGCTTTCAGGACAGCCCGCTCATAAGTCTCCATCCGTTTCCAGTGCATTTCCCCAAAAGCCGCTGCCTGCATGAACATGCGGCAGTAATTGTCCTCCACCTGCTGCTTCCAGAAACGCCTTTGCCACAAGTCCCCCGCGCTCCCTGTGGCTCTCGCCCCCAGCACATTGTCCTGGTGCTGGCGGTACAGGGACAGGGGTTCCCGGACACAAATCATGTGCCCAAAACAGCAGGCGCACAGGGCGATCCACCAGTCATGCATAAAACACGCCCTGGGAACCTTCCTCGCCACTTGAAGCAGAGAACGGTTCATCATCAGCGCCCCACCTGTCACCGCATTCTCCACCAGAATCTTAGGAAACATGTACCGGTCAGGGTCTATATGGCTGTAGGCAAAAAAGCTGGGACTAATCTCCCTCAGCTCCGCATCCACCACCTCCATGTCCGAGAACACAAGCGCCGGAAGCCCTGGCACCTCGAACTCTCTCATCATCCATAAAAGCTTCTCCACTTTCCGGGAATCCCACACATCATCCTGGTCGCTTAAAAGCACATAATCCGCGTCTGTCTGGGACATGAGCCAGAAAAAATTCATGGCAGGAGCGGGGATAAAAGGTTCCCGGTTCCTAAACTCCCCGTCCTTATCCCGGTGCCGCAGGATGATCTGCTTTGGATAATACCTCTGGTGCCGCTCTAAAATCTGGCGGGTCCGGTCCGTGGAACCGTCGTCGGAAACAATAATCTGAATGCCCGGGACCGTCTGGGCCAGGATGGAATCCAACTGGGCCTCAATGTAGGCCTCCCCCTGGAAAGACGCCAGGAGGACGGCAATCTTGGGGCGGGGGGGGTTATTTGGAAATTTTGTTGGGATATCTGGATTCATAGAAAACCTCCTATCAAGCATTTCAGCAAGTTCAACAGTTTTGTATTTCGAATTATCTTTCAATAACTCTAGAATCATTTTTTCTGTAACATCTGTAACCTTTTCTGTAACATCTGTAACCCTGCTGCTTTTTTGCCGCTTGTTAGCGTTGCTCCCGCAGGTCGCATAGACGCAATCAGCCTAAAAACATCTCCTCCTGCTTTTATATTTATTTGGTGAATTTTAAAAGCAGGATTTCAATAGAAAGATAAGAGCTCTCAAAGATACAGCTGTGCTGCAAAACCGGCCTTTGCGCTCCATGTCGGAGTTGGCCGCAGAAATCATTGCTTTGATGGTATTGTATCATAGAGTTTCTGGAAGCGCAAGTGGATTAAAAATTTGTATAGGGCTGTTTCACGAAAGATGCCAATGTGATATTATATGATTTATATTTCTTCGTGAAACAGCCCTAGGCTTCCCTCCCTTCTGTTGCCGCCCGTTTGGGTTGTTTTTGCCCCTCTATTGCAGCCTCCAATTCTCAATTACACATGTATATTCTTTCGTCCCCTTCTCGTAGTTGATCCCCACCAGAAGCACTTCTCCCCCATATTCTTCCAACGCCTTAGGATAGCGTTTTTCTTTGATCTGCCCTATAGCTCCCCCCGCCGACTGGCCATATTTCAGTTCCACCACCATGGCGGGCTTGTCCGAATATTTTCTGGGGAGAAATACGATATCCGCGTAACCCTTCCCTGACGGCAGTTCTCGTATCAAAATATACTCATTGACAGCATTGTAATACGCCAACGTTATGACACAGCTTAAAGAGTTCTCGTTGTTATATTCCAAGATGGACGTGTTTGCCATATGAACTTCCCCCACAGCTTTCGCCACCGCCGCGCTGTCCTGATTCCAAGTGTCTGCAAGCAGCTGCTCCGACTTCTGTATGGCATTGATCACCGGCGTCCAGTCCATGCCCTGTATCACGTTGGCAAATGCCCCCCGCACTTCCTCGTTTGGCACATAGACCTCCCTGCGGGTCTTGTCATAGGCCAGATATCCAAGGTGAACCAGCACCGTCAGCACATCATCCCGGCTTTTGAACGTGGTCATGTCATTTTCAAAAGTATCCGTGTTAACCCGGCACCTCCCTCCGGCCAGCAGCTGAACCACACAGTCTTTAAGCCCGTCAAAATTTATGCTGATGTAATCCTTCAGCGACTCATAGGCCACTGTCTTTGTCCAGTAATTGTCAAACTCGCCGGAGAGCATGGCTTTTACCACGGAATTGGGATTATATACATGCTTCTCCCGGAAAAACGAGTACCCGTCATACCACCTGGCTGCCTCAGAAAAGTCCATATCGTACTCTTCGCAGAGGCTTTTCACCTCCCGTTCGGTAAATCCCACGTATTCCGCTAAGCGTCCCGGGCTGGTCATGGTGAACTCATCAAAATTGTTGAGGGCTGACTCGCTTTTATATTTTTTAATAGGAAGAATCCCTGTCAAATAGGCCAGCTTCACAAAATCCCTGGACGGTTCCCCCTTAAAAAGCGCCCGGAGGAGATTCATATATTCCTCTTGAGCGTCTGTATCATATTTCGCCTCGCGGAAAATGGCATCCCACTCGTCGATGATAAAAATAAAGTCAGCACCTGTCTTCACATGGATCTTGGACAGGGCAAAAGGCAGCATACGGTCCTGATCACAAAGGATTCCCGGATAGACTGTTTTCAGTTCCTCGATCACACTCTCCTGAAGATAAGGTACAGTCTTTGACGGATCTTCTACCTGCGCCATCACATAGGCGATATCCAGATAAATCACGTCGTATTGGTTGAGATGCTCACGGAAGGAGTCCGATTTTCCGATCTCCAGGTCCTGAAACAGGGACAGGGAATCACAGTCTTTCCCATAATATGCCGTCAGCATCCCGGCAGTCAGGGTCTTTCCGAAACGCCGGGGTTTACTGATACAGATGAAACTCTGTTCCGTATCCAAAACAGAATTTGTATAATTCAAAAATCCTGTTTTGTCTACATAAATCTGTGATCTTCTGGCTCTCGCGAAACTGCCATTTCCCCGGTTAATAAAGGTTCCCATTAAATCTCCCCTCCTTATTTAATCAGTAACGGCACGCGCCGCCCCGCGGCACCTGCCAAGTCGGAGGAAGGCATCCTAAAAACGCTGCGCGTTTACCTTCCTCCTCTCTCCACAAAATCCGTAATCACCGCATCCACCCCCAAATCCCTCATCCTCTCAAAATCCTCTTCTTCATTCACCCCCCACACATGAACCTTCAGATTCCTCTCACGGCACTGCCGCACCAGTTCCCAAGCCCTGCCTTCCGCATCTCCATTTCCTTCCATCCCCATCCTCAACAGCCTCACAGGCGGATGCAGAGCGTACACTCCATATTTTCCCCCATACTCCGCCGCATCCAGGATCCCGTCGGAATACAAAAATCCCGTCTTCACCTCCGGCGCCAGCCTTTGGATCTTCCTAGCAGAGTAATGGTTAAAAGACGAGCAGATGACCCTCTCCTCCAGCCCCTTCTCCCGGACCAACCCGATGACCTTCTCCTCCAGCCCCTTATAAGAAACCACATGATTCTTAAGCTCCACATTCACCGTCATATCCGTGGTCTTGATGAAGTCCAACACCTCTTCCAGCGTGGGAATCCCCACCCTCCCATATCTTGGAAACAATTTATTTACATTCAAAGCCCTCAGTTCCTCCAGGGTCAGATCCTTCACCCAGCCCGTACCGTCGCTGACCCGGTCCACGGTCTCATCGTGGATTACCACCAATGCGCCGTCTTTTGACATCTGCACATCCAGCTCAATGCCGTCGGCCCCCATTTCCCAGGCCAGCTCAAAGGCCGGAAGGGTATTCTCCGGGGCGTGTCCGCTCTCGCCCCGGTGAGCCCAGATCTTCGGTCTTCTGCGGGCTCGCAAAGCCGCTGTCCTCTCTGTGTAGGTTTCTCTCTTCTTTTTAAAGGAAATCTCCCTGTCCTCCCCTGCCCCAAAGCGGATCAGGCGAAGCCGCTCCTCCTCAAAATCCACCAGCAGGCTGTCCCACAGCTCCTGGGTCCTGGTGTCCGGCTCCCTTGGGGGCGTGACGCAGCCCTCCGGCTTTTTTTCCAGCATGTATTCCAGTTTGGAGCACCCCACCGAGAGCACCGGAAAACTGCAACCCTCGAACACATAGTCCCCGTGTGTGTGGCCGTAGAAAAACCCCGCGATCTGGTACTCTTCCCTGCTGTTGCACTCCTCCAGGATTTTAAGGAGTTTCTCCCCGTTGCGCACAGTAAAACTCCAGAAATCCAGCTTCCCTAAGGGGGCGTCGTGGGAAAATACCAGAAACCTTGTGCCTTTTGGGGCGCTTCCCAGCACCTTTTCCAGCCAGATCAGCTGGCTGTCCGTGTAGCCGTACCGCACAGGGACTCTGTCGTCAAAAGAGGACAAAAAGATCATTCTCACCGAATATTCCGGCTTGTCTATATAATAGCTGATGTCTCCCCCTGTCTCCGGGAGATTCTTTGCCCCGCCTCTGTTGTCCCCGTCTCCGCAGAGGTGATAAAGTTCCCTCATCTCTTCCGCGGAAAATGTATTGGGCCTGTTGCGGAAATAGTTGTTGTCATGGTTTCCCGGAGTGATATACACGGAGACCCCGCATTTTTTCAGGTCCGCCATTATCCGGCCTACATACTTTGACGTGATCTCTTTTGGCATCATGCCGTCTGTCAGATCCCCCAAGTGGACGATGGCCTCATACCCCGCCTCCCCCGCCACTGTCTGGATGGAGCGGGCCGTGTCCTCCCATATGCCGTTGACGGTGTAATGGGTATCTGTGAGAAGACAGAGCTTCAACGTTCCAGGCTTTTCTTTCTCCCTGATCCTCCGGACCACTGCCTCTGCCTCTTCTTTCAGCCACGGCTTCTCCTGGTATGACACCGGATCGCTCCAGTACTGCGCCAATTCCCTTGCCTTCCCTCGGTCCTCCTCTGTCAGATCCGCCCCGTCCTCCCGCTTAACGCACAGCCGGAACCAGCAGTCCTCTTTAAAAATATAATCCTCACTGCCATAGCTGTCAGGGGTCAGGTTTTTTGTGTAGGTAGTCCAGTTCTCCTCCGGCTCATACGCGTAGGTGTAGATATACTCCGGCCTTCTATCCATGGAAAATATAGCCGGCGCGAACACATAGCCCTCCTCCCTCAGATGGATCCTGCTGCCAGGCGCTGCCCGGTAGAGCTCCCATGTGGCCATATGCTTCGGCGAGTCTCCCACCATCACTCCGTCCCCCAGAGCTGTCCGGAAACCCGGAACCAGATTTATATATTCCATGTCCATAGCTGTAGTCCTCTCACTTCCTGGGGTCTGCCCTTTTCTGCCCCTTTTCTTCCCCTTACCTTATCACATTTCCCCTCTCTTTGCAATGCCCGCTGGGTTTGGCATGTTTTTGCCAAAGGCTAAAATTACCCCCGCCATTCTCCCATAATGATTTCCCCTCGACAACCCCGCCTGTCCTGATTATAATAGAAACCAGATACCGATTCTGGAAAGGACGGACAAAACCATGCCGATTTCTATAAAGCCAATTGATGTGCCAAATGGACACCGCATCCTGGTGACCAGCGATATCCACGGGCACGGAGCGCTGCTTGAGAATCTCCTGGACCAGGCAGGATTTTCTGATGACGACATGCTCTTTATATTGGGGGATTTGATTGAGAAGGGGCCCGACAATCTCGCTTCCCTCCGCTATGTCATGGAACTTGCCAAAAGGCGCAATGTGGAAGTGATTATGGGAAATGTGGATCTTTTGCGGATGCAGATGGTGGAATCCCTGAGCAAAGACACCTGCGAGAAGTTTTACGAATATTGCTGTATGGCCCACAGGCGGTGGGGATCCAGCATTTTTGAGGATATGGCGGCTGAACTGGGAGTTGATATGGATTCCCCCTCAAAGGCTCTGTCTCTCAAAGCGCCTCTTCTGGAAAATTTTCAAAAGGAGTGGGATTTTCTTCGGAGCCTCCCTGACATTCTTGAGACCAGGAATTATATCTTTGTCCACGGCGGACTTCCCACAGAGGATCTCGAGTCTCTAAAGGGCAGGGATCGGCGGCAGGTTCTCAAGTTGGACAACTTTATGGGAGCAGGGCTTTGTTTTGAAAAATATATTGTGGCGGGCCATTGGCCTGTAAATGTTTACAATGACAGGATCCTCCAGCACAATCCTATTATTAACCGCCGCCAGAGGATTATCTCTATAGACGGGGGCTGCGGTCTCTCCCGCGGGGGACAGCTGAATCTGGTGATCATTCCAGGAATCGAGGAGGGGAGGGACCCCTTGCTCGCTGCGCCGGAGTGGGGCTGCGCAGGCGGCCACATTTCTTATCCGCCCCGTGCGCCTATCATGCCGCCGCCCGTCAGCGCGCTGACCTGCCAAGATATCAGCGAAATCTCTTTTATCTCCTGTGACCAGCTCCCCTTATTCCGGGCCATGTCCTCTCAGAAGGCCTCCGCGGACCCCATCAGTCTCCACTTTCTTAACGGAACGATCCGCCTGTTGGAGGAGGGGAAGGAATTCTCCCTGGTGGAGCATGTGGACAGCGGCCGGAAACTGGAGGTTCTCAGCAGCTTGATCTATAACCAGGGCGACCGGTTAGTCTGTACTGGCTTCACAGATTACCGGCTTCCCGTGGAGACCGGGGACCTGCTGTCCCTAATGGAACAGACGTCCCGGGGGTATTTTGTGAAAAAGAACGGTGTGTGTGGATGGTATCAGGGAGAACTGCGCCAGGAGACGCCATCGTGACACGAAACCCTCTCCTGAACCTTAGACTGCATGTGCCTGACGGCGATGGAACTTTTAAAGAAAAACGGAGGTAATTTCATGAGAATCCTGTTAATCCGGCACGGAGATCCGGACTATGAAAATGACACTTTAACGGAAAAAGGCCGCCGGGAGGCAGCTCTTCTGGGCCGGATGGCCCCTTCTATGAACATTGACGACTGTTACATGTCCCCTTTAGGCCGGGCCCGGGACACGGCCTCCTACTCTTTAAAGGCCATGGGGAAAACTGCTAAGGTCCTTGACTGGCTGAGAGAATTTCCCGCCAAAGCGGATTTAGGGGCAGCCCGGGAATTGGCCTGTGCCTACGGTGACGGCCCTGAGGAAAATACCCGCTACGGGGTCCGCAATGTGGTCTGGGACATGGTCCCCTCCTACTGGACCGGCCGCCCGGAATACTGGGACTCTGACCAGTGGCGCCGGTCCGCTGTGGCGGAGAGCGGCGACGCCGTGGCTGTCTATGAACATGTGTGCCGGGAATTTGACCTGCTTTTGGAATCCTACGGGTATGTCAGGTCCGGCCGCCGCTACCAGGTGGTCAGGGAAAACACAAAGACCATTGCCTGCTACTGCCACTTCGGCATCATATGCGCCCTCCTGTCCCACCTGTGGAATGTGTCGCCCTTTGTCCTGTGGCAGGGCATTGCCCTGGCTCCCACCTCCGTGACAGAGGTGGTGTCCGAAGAGCGTCAACAGGGCATCGCCGTGTTCCGGGTTCTGCGGGCAGGGGACATTTCCCACCTGTATGCCGGGCAGGAGCCCCCCGCCTTTTCCGCCAGGTTCTGCGAGGTGTTCAGCGACATGACCCAGCGGCATTAGACGTTCCCGGTCTGCTTCTGGCGGGGCTATTTCTCAAACAAAAATTCCTCCGGCAGGGTCACTTGAAAGGCCTCTGCCAAGTCCCTGAAGTTTTGGGGCGAGATAGTCTGCAGTTTGTCCGGTCTGACGGACAGCACCTTCACCAGGATCTCGGCCGACTTCTCCACCGTGTGCATCAGCCCGAAGGTCAGGTCAAAGTCCTCCCCGGAGCAGAAGCACCCGTGATGGGCCCAGATGGCCACATCATATTTTTTCATCAGCTGGCTGGTAGCCACGGCGATGTCCCTGCCTCCGGGCACCATCCAGCCCACCACTCCCACTCCGTCCGGGAACACCACCGGGCACTCTGTGGCCATCTCCCACAGCTCTCTGGTAAATACCTTGTCCTCCAATGGCAGCACAAAGGTCAGGGCGATGATGTTGGCGGGGTGGGCGTGGTAGATAACCCTGTGCTTTCCCCCTGACACCTGCTTTTTCACCTCGTGGTTCATCAGGTGGGAGGGCAGCTCGCTGGTGGGCCGCCCGCCATTTGTCAGCCCCCAACAGACCCGATAATTTTCTCCCGTCTCATCCACCTCTACGATGCAGATGTTGGACGCCGGGTCCAGGGCCACGTTGCGGAAATATTTGCCGCTTCCCGTCACCAGGAAATACTCTCCCTTAAGCCCCGGCACCCTGGTCCCGATGGGTTGCCACGGCTTCTCCCAGGACAGCTCCTCCTTTACGCTCTCCAGTTCCTCCTCTTTCATGCGGTAGCTTAAATTGCCGCCGTTTCTCTCATGCCAGTTCTGATTAAACCCGTCGTCACACATCCGGATAAACCCCTGAACAAATGGCGCGTCTAACACTCTCATGACTTTCTTTCCTCCTCTTAATTGGTATCGGCACGCGGCGCAAGCGCCACCTGCCAACTCGTCGGAAGGCATCCTAGAAACGCTTACGCGTTTGCCTTCCTCCTCACTGTCTTTGATTAAGCACGTCCTTTTCGTATTCCATCACGTTCTCAAACCACGTCTCTCTTACGGGAACCCCGTTGGTCTCGCAGAAATAATCCCACACATCGCCGAAGGGATAGCTCTTTAACTCTTCCATAATCATCATAAGCTTTGTGAAATTCCTCTCCTCCTGGAGCCTGGCCAGTTCTTTGTTGGGCTGGAGAAGGGCAAATAACAGGGCTTTCTGCATATTTCTCATGCCTGTCACCCACGCCGAGATCCGGTTGATGCTGGCGTCAAAGAAATCCAGGGCCAGAAGCACCCGGTCTGCCCCGTTTCTCACGATCTCCTTGGCGATCTCCTTTGTCTCATCGTCAAAGAGCACCACATGGTCGCTGTCCCACCTTACGGACCTGGTGACATGGAGGGCCACCTTGTCAAAGAACAGCAGCATGGAGGAGATCTTGTCCGACACCACCTCTGTGGGGTGATAATGTCCGTTGTCCAGCAGGCACAGCAGATCATTCTTAGCAGCGTAGTTCATATAGAATTCGTGAGATCCCACGGTGAAGCTCTCCATGCCGATGCCGAACACCTTGGATTCCACGGCCACATACACCTTATCCCTGTCATAGCCCTGGGACAAAATCTGGTCCAGGGAATCCTTAAGCCTGGCCCTCGGCGCCATCCGGTCCCCCGGAATGTCCTTAAATCCATCGGGAATCCAGATGTTCATGGTCACCGGACTCCCCAGCTCCTCAGCGATATACTGGGAAATCTTCAGGCAGGCCTTGCAGTGGTCGATCCAGAATTTCCTGATGTCCGGGTTCTCGCTGGACAAAGTGCCGGTGGCCGCCTTGGGGTGAGAAAAGCAGGTGGGATTAAAATCGATCCCCAGCCCTCTCTCCTTGGCGTACTCCACCCATTTCTTAAAATGCTTCGGCTCAATCTTATCCCTGTCCACCTCCTGGCCTTTTTCGAAAATGGCGTAGCTGGCGTGGAGATTGATCCTGTGTTTCCCGGGGATCAGGCTTAAGGCCTTATCCATATCCGCCATCAGCTCCTCAGGGGTTCTCGCCCTCCCGGGATAGTCTCCCGTGGTCTGAATCCCCCCAGACAGAGCCCCGGCCCCGTCAAATCCAACTACGTCGTCCCCCTGCCAGCAGTGCATGGAAACGGGAATGGCTTTCAGCTCCTCCAAAGCCTTGTCCGTGTCCACTCCCATGGCCTTGTACATTTCCCTGGCCGCCTCATAGCGCTCTTTCACAGTCATTTTTTATTTTCTCCTTTCACATATTCGTTTTTCTTAATCCAGGTGAAATACCTGGTTTAAATCTACGCATATCGGGCTGTTGTCCTCATTGGTCTCCATGAGATCCGCCATATAATCCCACCACTTCCGGTTAATGGCCGTATCCGCCGACTTCGCCCACAGCTCCTCGTCCTCCACCTCCAGATACCCGTAGAGCACATTGGTCTCCGGGTCCAGATAGATGGAATAGTTGCGGCCGCCGTGCTCATGGATCATGTCTTTCATCTCATCCCACAGTTCCCTGTGCCTTTTCTCGTACTCCTGGGCCATGCCAGGGTACAAAAACATCTTAAACCCTTTCCTTGTCATCTTATCCTCCAAATCCCGGCCCTTTTCCGCCTCAGCCCCCTGTTCCGGGGCAGGCTTCCCAGGCCTTTTCTACACCCGGGGCTCGTATTTCTTGATATCAAAGGAGCGGAAGATTCCTTCTCTGGCCTCCTTTAAGTTCCTATATACCCCTGCCCGGATCATCTGCACTGCCAGGTTTCCAATGGCTGTTGCCTCTGTGGGGCCCGCGTACACGGGGCATCCGGCCCCATCGGCTGTGAGTTGGTTCAGAAAGTCCGCGTTGGCCCCGCCGCCTACAATATGGATCTGCCCGTAGGCTTTCCCCGTCACTTCCTCTAACTCTTCCTTTGTCCTCCTGTAGCAGTCCGCCAGGCTGCGGTAGATCACCGCCGCCACCTGAGCGGCTGTCCGGGGTTCTCTCTGCCCTGACTCCCGGCAATATCCCCTCACCGCCTCAGTCATGCTGTCCGGGGCCAGGAAGCGGCCGTCGTCGCAGTCCACCAGGGACTGGATGTCCTCCTCCCCGGCCATGGAGCACAGCTGGGCGAACGAGTAGTCCTCCCCGGCCTGGGCCAGCTCCTTTTTCACGGACTGGATCATCCACAGCCCCATGATATTTTTCAGATACCGGAATCGGTACTCGCAGCCCCCCTCGTTGGTAAAATTATGTACCCTGCTTTCCTGAGAGCAGTCTGCCCGGCTCCTCTCCGTTCCCATGAGGGACCATGTGCCGGAGCTGATATAGAGGATATCCTTCTCATTGGATGGCACCGCAGCCACCGCTGACGCTGTGTCGTGGGTTCCCGGAAGCACTACCTGGCAGGAAAATCCCACCTCTGCTTTTACCTCCTCCGACAATTCCCCCACAACGGTCCCCGGCGCGGACAGCTCCCTAAACCACTGCCTGGGATACCCCAGCCTGTCAATGAGCTCATAATCCCAGTCCCCGGCCTCCGGGTTCACCAGCTGGGTGGTGGTGGCATTGGTGTACTCCTGACACTTTTTTCCTGTGAGGAGAAAATGAAAATAATCCGGAATCATCAGCATAGCCCTGGCCTGTTCTAAGTACTCCGGGTGATTCTTTTTCACTGCCATAAACTGGTAGATGGTGTTGAAAATCTGTTTCTGGATGCCTGTGCGCCCGTACAGCTCCTCCAGGGGGATCACCCGGCTCACCTCTGCGTCCATGGCCTTTGTCCTCTGGTCCCGGTAGCCCACCGTGTTTCCCACAACCCTGTCCCGGTCATCCAGAAGCACGTAGTCCACGGCCCAGGTGTCCACGCCCATGCTCACGGGAATCTTGCCCAGCTCCTTACACTTTTTCATGCCGGCCTTCACATGGTTCCACAGTTCCTCTAAGTCCCAGCACAGCTGCCCCTGAACCTCCTTCATGCCGTTGGGAAAACGGTAAATCTCCTCAAGAGACATCCGGCCCTTTTCCACCTTTCCCAGTATATGGCGGCCGCTGGACGCCCCTATGTCCACCGCAAGAAAATACTGTTCCATAACGTCCCCTTTCTTATTGTCCATGAGACTATTTTACCCTGCAAATACAAAAAAAGTAAGGACGCAGCTTGTCCAAAACTGCGTCCTTATTTGCATATGCTAATTTTTTATGGTAGGATGGAGGTTGAGCAATCGAGCAGAGAATTCTTTCCCCTACTCGCCGCGCGGCCCGTGCGCCGCTTTAGCGGCAAACTTCTACTGCACGGGCCTGTGCAATCGAGTAGGGGAGGTCTTCCCCCTACTCGCCGCGCCGGGCCCCGGCCAGCTTTTGCTGGCAAATTTCCTCTTGGGGCCCGTGCGCATAAAAAGAACCCCCCAGGAGGAGGCCATGAACAGAGAACTTATTGAAAAATTGAGCGTTATCACCAAGGAGGAGCAGGAGCTCCTCTCGGGCCGGGGCGAGATCGACCGGACTCTCTACACAGAGCAGTCCCAGCTGATCATCGACAGCCGGAAAATGCTGGAGAGCGGAAAGCTCATCCGGATCCGGCCCCACACCCGCTTTGTCCATTTTCCCCGGCACCGCCACAACTATGTGGAAGTCATCTACATGTGCCAGGGACAGACCACCCACATCGTGGACAACAATGAGGTGGTGCTTGAGGAGGGAGAGCTTCTCTTCCTTAACCAGAACGCTGTCCAGGAGATCCTCCCCGCGGGCAGGGAGGATATTGCCGTGAATTTCATCATCCTTCCGGAATTTTTTGACACCACCTTCCGGATGATGGGGGAGGATGAAAATATCCTCCGGGATTTTCTGGTGGACTGTCTGAGGCAGGAGGGCAGCTATGGCCGTTACCTCCACTTTAAGGTGGCGGACGTGCTCCCGGTGCAGAACCTTGTGGAAAACATGGTCTGGACCCTCTTAAATAACCAGCCCTCCAAGAGGAGCATCAACCAGTTCACCATGGGACTTCTTTTGCTGCAGTTAGTGCACCACACGGACAGGCTGGGCGCAGGGGAGGGGGACTGTGACAGGCAGCTGGTCTTTCAAGTTCTCCGGTACATCGACGAGCACTACCGGGATGGGCAGCTGTCACAGCTGGCAGCCTCCTTGGGGAGAGATGTCCCCTGGCTCAGCCGGGCCATCAAACAGCTCTCCGGGCGGACCTACAAGGAACTCCTCCAGACCAAACGCTTAAACCAGGCGGCATTCCTCCTCCAGACCACTAAGCTTCCTGTCACGGATATCTGCGCCGCGGTGGGGTATGACAACACCAGCTATTTTCACAGGATCTTCCGGCAGCATTATGACATGTCCCCCCGGGAGTACCGGCTGCGTGTCCCCTGACCGCGGACAGGCCTTGTTCCGTCCGGTCAACCCGGCCCATGGCGCTGCCAGCGCCTTTCCTCACCGGGGCGTGGGCCTTACACCAGGTTCTGGGGCTCCCCGTCCATCCATTTTCTGATATTGTCGCACACAATCACGGCCCGCTTCTCAAAGGCCTGCTGGGTGGCAAACGCCACATGGGGGGTGGCGATTAAGTTGGGGGCTCCAAAGAGGGCATGATCCTGGGGCACAGGCGGTTCCATCTCAAACACATCCACCGCCGCCCCTGCGATCACCCCTTCCTTCAGGGCCCGGGCCAGAGCCTGGCTGTCCACCACCGGTCCCCTGGCCGTGTTGATCAGGATGGCGCTCTTTTTCATCTTTCTCAGTTGTTCTTCCCCGATGAGGCCCCTCGTGCTGTCGTTTAGCGGCACATGGAGGGACACGATGTCGCAGGTCTCCAAAAGCTCATCCAAGGACACAAACCGCACTCCCTCGATCTCCTTCTTTGTTCTGCTGTAGGCATAGACCTGGCAGCCAAATGCCTGGGCGATGCGGATGACTCGGTTCCCGATGGCTCCCGTCCCCACGACTCCAAGCTTTTTCCCCTCCAGCTCATAGCCCACAAGCCCGGCCTTGGTGCCCCCCTGCCTCACAGCCTGATCGCAGGGAATCACGTTCCTGGCCAGGGCGATGATAAAGCCAAACACTAAGTCCGCCACAGCCACTGTGGAATATCCGGCGCAGTTGCACACCGTGATGCCCCTCTCCCGACAGTACTCCACATCCACATGGTCCACCCCTGTAAAGGCCACGCAGATCATCTTTAAGTCCGGGCACTTAGAGATCACGTCTCTCCCATATTTAAAATTGGACAGCACCACGCAGTCCGCCCCCTGGCTCCTCTCGATCAGGCCTTCTGTGTCCTCGATCCTGGTGTCGTAATAGACAATCTCCGCCCTGTCCCCTAAGACCTTCCCCGCCATGGCTTTCAGCTCTTCCTGAGAAATGCCCAAGGGCTCTAAAAATGTTACTTTCACGATCAATACCGCTCCCTTCTGTAAATGATAAAACGCAATCGAGAAGGGGAGGCCTTTTCCCCTACTCGCCTCGCGGCCCGTGCGCCGCTTTAGCGGCAAACTTCCACTGCGCAGGCCTGCGCATAAAAAGTAAGGGAACGCACGTTCGAAAACATGGTTCCCAATTTCAGGCACTACTACATTACACAGCATATCATACCTGGGAATTAAAGTCTAGTACTTTTGTCATTTTTTTGCTATCCTGTTAATGCGAAAAACAAGAAAAAAACAAAAGGAGGCCTTAAAAATCATGGATGAACAGAAGCATTTTGACCAGTGCCGCCAGGTAATCCGCCAGAATATCGCCTATTATCAGGACCGGGCGGACCAGATGAAGCGGGAGACGGAAAGCCTCTACGCTGCCGTGACTTCCGGCAATGTGGAGCTGTACAACCAGCTCATGGTCAGCCTGGATATCAAAGAACACCAGGAACGGCAGTTGAAAAAGAACCAGGCAGCGTACAAGAAACCCTATTTTGGCCGCATCGATTATCTTGAGACCGAGACAGGACAGGCCGAACAGCTTTATATAGGAAAGAACGGCATCTCCAGGAACCGGACCGATGTGCTCATCGTGGATTGGAGGGCTCCTGTCTCCACCCTCTATTATGAAAATGACCTTGGGCCCGGCTGTTACTTAGTCCCTGGTTCTGACTCCATATCCGTGGACTTGAAACTGAAGCGGACCTTTGACATTGAGGACGGGGTCCTGGCAGGCTACTATGACAATGACACGGCTGCAACGGACCAGCTTCTGGTGAAATATTTATCTCAGAACAAGGAGGCCGTCCTGGGGGACATTATTTCCACCATACAGAAAGAACAGGACCAGATCATCCGGCAGTCTCCCTTCAAAAATATCATCGTCCAGGGGGTGGCCGGAAGCGGCAAGACCACTGTGGCCATGCACCGGATCTCCTACATCCTGTACAACTACGAAAAGCGATTTTCCCCTGACCAGTTCTGCATCATCGGAAACACCGACATGCTGCTGAACTATATTGCCGGCGGCCTGCCGGAGCTGGATGTATACCATGTGGGCCAAAAACGGATGGATGCCTTTTTCCGGGAGCTTCTGGGAAGGGAATGGAAAAAATCATATCGAATCCAGTCCCTCCCTGACCGGGAATCTTTCAAATCCACCCTGGACTTCATCACGGCCCTGGACCGTTACCTGGCCTCCATCCGCCGCGAACTGCTGGGGGGACGGGAGGTAAAAGACCAGGCCCTGGGGGTAATCCTGTCCGCGGACAGCATCGGGCGGACCCTCCTGGAGAACCGGAACGCCTCCATAGCCAGCCTTTACACCCTTCTGAACCAGCGTCTCAAAACAAGAATCCATTTTCTCATGACCGACGACAGCCCTGAGAGGAGAAAAGCCAAGGCCAAAGAATACGGGAAATATTTTCACTTGGACCCCCTCCACAAAAATCTGGTGAAGCTGTATCAGGATTTTGTGGAAAACTATGGGAAAAGCCGGGGGATTCCTGTGGAAAACGTTCTCGCCCATGTGAAAAAAGGGGTCTTCGACGTCTGCGACTTATCGGCCCTGGCACTGATTCAAAAGCGGATGACGGAAAAGGAGTTCCACGACGAGTACGGCCAGATCATCATCGACGAAGCTCAGGACTTTGGTCCGTCTGTCTACTACGCCCTCAGGCAGGTGCTGACTCAGTGCTACTTTACCATCATGGGGGATGTGTCCCAGAACATTTACTACCGCACAGGTCTCAATGAGTGGAATTCTCTCACCGAGACAATCTTTGAGCCGGAAAAAACCTCCTTTTACGTCCTCGCCAAAAGCTACCGGAACACCATCGAGATCTCCCAGGTGGCTGGAAAGGTTTTGGATGCCGCCTCCTTTGGCCGGTATAAGATCCAGCCCGTTATACGCCACGGCGCCCCGGTATCCTTTTACCAGGCGCCGCCCCGGGAGATGGCCCGGAAAGCCGCGGAGCTTATCGCCCAAATCCGGTCCAGGGGATACGACACCATAGCGGTGATCTGCCGGAATCAGGAGGAGACCATCCAGGTCCGGGAAATGCTGGGCTTGGACGCCCCAGGCTCGGAGGAGTCCGGGGACAGCACTGACCAGGATACCTTCATCAAGGGGACCATGGTGCTTCCTGTCTATCTCACCAAGGGACTGGAGTTTGACTGCGTCATCTTGTGGAACCCTGACCGGAGCGCCTACTCCCCCGGGGAGGGCGAACCCAACCTGCTGTATGTGGCCATTACCCGGGCCCTCCACGAGCTCCACATCCTCTGCTGCGGGGAGCTGACCGAGCTTCTCGCCGGTTCCCGGAACCTGGTAGAAATCCGGTGAGCCTGTATGCAATCGAGTAGGGGAGGCCTTCCCCCTACTCGCTGCGCTGGGGC
>CAMTAF010000023.1 GCA_947066955.1 uncultured Hungatella sp. | reverse complement strand
AAACAGACTCTCCAACAAAATCTAAAAGGCTGACAGCATCGTCTTTCTGGACCACCATCTGATCCTGAGGCTCATAAGCGGCTCCGCACCACGCTGACTGTCCTAAAGCAAAAAATTCATTATAGCCAACCTGGAGATAAAAGCGACCTGTATCTTTCAGCTCTGCGGCTTCTGGACGTTTCAACATTTCCATACTATCTGTCCGATCCTGCACTCGAAGACAGACCCGAAACTTAGTATTGCTCAATATCTGATCGTTTACCACGCCAGCCGGTTTTTGAGTAGCTAGGATCAGGTGAACACCAAGGCTACGCCCAATACGCGCCGCGCTGATCAATTGCTCCATAAACTCTGGTTCCTGCTGCTTCAATTCCGCAAATTCATCTGAAATAATGAATAGGTGCGGCAGCGGTTCTTTCACCTGCCCGTTTCGATACAACTTCTGATAACCATAAATGTCCATCGTCCCTTCTTCACAATCACTTTTTGCCTTATTAAAAAGAGTCTGCCTCCGTTTCAGTTCACTTTGTATAGAGGCCAAAGACCGCTGAATCGCAGACCCATCCAGATTTGTAATCGTTCCGACCAAATGAGGAAGATGGATCCCTCTCTCTGGATCATGGAAGGCTCCTGCTAATCCGCCTCCTTTATAATCAATCAGGACAAATGCCACCTCATTAGGATGATAATTTACAGCCATTGCCAGAATATATGTAATGATGAACTCACTTTTCCCTGATCCAGTCATGCCAGCAACGAGACCATGAGGGCCATGGTATTTTTCATGCAGATCCAAACTAAATAGAGAACCATCTGTACAAACGCCAACCGGCACGGACAAAGACTTTACAGGATTATTCTCCTGCCAACGTTTAAGCGGCATAAGATGCTCAACTCGGCCAACTCCAAACATTTCTAAAAAAGTAATCATTTTAGGAAGGGAATAGGCCTGTGAAACAACCTTTAAACTGATGTTAGCTAATTTCCTCATGATTTTTTCTGCCTGATCTGCAGGATATGAATCCATAGAAAAAAGTTCCTCTGCCCGATCAGGCTGTTTCAGGTAGAGGATCGAATGTTTTTCTGATATATCCAGACAGAATAATTTAGTACATTCTTTAGGCAGATTGTCAAAAACAGCAAGAATAGACACACCACAGTTCTCATCTTCCTGCAGAACATCCCTAAAAATCTCCACGCTGTCAAATATCTGTTTGCTCAGTGCGAAAACCACATAATAAGGCCGTGTTTTCAGAATATCTTTTAATTTTCTCCCACCAGAGGGCGTATTATTCAGTTCCAGTTCTTGCTGCAGATATTCGCTGATCTTATAAGCCTCCGCTTTATTAGTAGCTATAAAACGAAACGTTTTTTGATCATCCCAAGCATGGGGCAAGTACCTTACCATTTCAAATTGTTCAAGTTCTTCCAGTTCGATTAAAAGGACTGTTTTCACCTCATCATAGCTATGCAAGATTGCTAACTGCATCAAAAGTCCTTTGACAAAAGATAATTCTGCTTTCCGTTCTCCTAAGACACCGCAAATGGGTTCCTCCACAAGGGATGTCATAATCGGGGCCTGACGAATAAAAACAGGTTTCTCCGCCAAAGCATACATGCTTTGCTCCAAGGGATCTTCATCAATATCAAATCTTTCCACCGGATATATCCTCTTTGCCATTAATGGAATATCTCCGCTACCGACTCTTAAATTCAAAAAATCTTCATCCGTTTTTCTCCGTTCCCAAAGTCTTTTTCCATCTAAAGGGTATGATAAAATTTCGCTCAAACTCTGGTAATTATAGTTTAAAATTTGTTTTTCCCTAATGGCTTCTTCCTCTATTTCTTCTCTTTTCTTTCCTAAGTATTCTGTATATTTCTCTGTTCTCCGCTGTTCATAATCCTTACGTTGCTTTTCAGAATATCCCTGTGTCAAGAACGGAAATACAAGCATAGACATAGCAGTAAAAACATTTCCTGTCAGTACGGCCTTTCCACCTGTCATAATAGAACTTCCCATACGCAGAACAAGAGGGATCTTGTTGGAATTCATAGACATAGGTGGAGCATCTATCACGATTTCCGGCAAATTCAATGCATATTTTCTACGCGGAAATCTGTTAAATAGCTCTCGTGGCTTTTCTGACTGATCCGGCTTTTTAAGGCGCGATATTATCTGGCATACTGGAATTCGACGCATTTTTCGCACATTCACCATAATCTCGCTATTGCCCTCGCTTATTGAAAGAAAGCCAATTCCAATAACAAGATTTAATCCAAAAATGTATACTCGATCTCCGGCAAACAATTCTGTCTCCTGAGTCTTTCTCCCATTTACATAAATTCCGTTCGTACTTTCCTCATCCTTAATGTACCATTTGTTCTCTTCAAACTGGAGTATGGCATGATGACCAGAAACATAACTGTTAGGAAAGCATATATCATTGTCTGGAAGCCTTCCTATGCTAATCGTTACATCCTCCGTAAGAAAGTAATTGTGATATGCATAACTGTCTCTACTCACATACTCGGAAAAAAGGATATACTGATCTCCTTCATTAAAAAGGGGAAGCATAAGTTTATCCCTTATCTCCACAGAACTCCGAACCGCCCTCTCATATGTAGTAAAATAAGCGAACTCCTCACAGCATGCAAACCACTTTCCACCTTTTGCTTCAAAATGTATAAAAGAACAGTCTGCTTCACCACTGCTATTTTTAAATCTGAATCTTCCTTCTGCCGGAAATGGAAGATACAGCTTCTTCATACGTCCCACTTTATGCAGTAAAACTAATTGTATTCCGGTAATTCCGTTTATCTCTGAACTGTTATCTGCATTCTCCACAATATCCTTAGTTGAGCTAAAACAATTGTCTCTTAAGTCCCCTGTCATACAGCCTCTCTTTCGTTATCCTAAATCTTATATAATTAGCGTTCTTTAGAATAAATTCTTTCAATTCTTTCGAGATTTGATAATGCTTTTGTATTTCCTAAATCCGCTGCTTTCTGATAATACTCTACTGCTTTCTGAATATCTCGGTTTACTCCGGTACCAAACTCATAAGATACCCCCAAACTATTTAACGCATCTGTATTTCCTAAATTCGCTGCTTCCTGATAATACTCTACCGCTTTCTTGTCATCAAAGTTTACTCCATGACCCTTTCGGTAGCACTGTCCCAAACTATATAAACTAGCTGCACTTCCCAAATTTGCCGCTTTCTGATAATACTCTACTGCTTTTCTATAATTTTGATTTACTCCAAGACCCATTTCATAGCACCGTCCCAAATTATATAAACCAGCTGCACCTCCCAAATCTGCATCTTTCTGATAATACTCTACTGCTTTTCTATAATTTTGATCCACTCCAAGACCCTTTTCATAACACGAACCCAATAGACATAGTGCAAATGAGTCTCCTAAATCTACTGCTTTCTGATAGTACTCTACCGCTTTTTCATATACAGGTTCTCCTCCCATACCAGAATAATAGCAAGTTCCTACCATTATCATAGAGTTTATATCTCCTAAGTCAGCTGCTTTGCTCCAATATTTTATCGCCTTTCCTGGATCAGCCATTACTGTAAAATCGTCCCAATTCTTTCCATTAAAATAATAGCTTCCAAGCAGTATCATTGCCTCTAAATCTCCGTTATCAGCCTTTTTTACCAGTCTTTTGAATGCCTTTTCTTTATTACTCGCACTCTCCATCATCACCTTAATGTCAACATCGACATTTTGCTGGTTCTGATATACTCCTATTCCTGCCACAAACATAATAATTACAGCTCCTATTACCGCTATAACTTTATATCTCCTTATCAGTTTCGGGTTTTTCCTGCCCCTCTCTTTCACCTCTTTCGGATCTTTTGGTTCTTCCTCCGGCTTAATTGTCTCCCTTGCTCCTTCAACCAATATTTCTTCAATTTCCTTAACTTTTTTCTCTTCCACCTCCGCCCTATCTGTTTCTGGCTCATCCTCCAAATAATCCATCTTGACTGTGGCATTTTTCTTCCATAAAAGCATGGTTCTATCTGTTTCCTGAGCAGAGCTTCCATTACATAACGTAATCTTTTCTGGAATAAGTGACTCCCGCTTTCGGCCATCAATCTCAACCGATAGTTTACTAGAAGAATACCCCTCCAATTCCTGACGCATGACCGCTGCACTGTCGTATCGATTTTCTGGATAATAACTGGCCGCCTTCTTCACGATTTCTGCCAGTCTCTCATCCGCATGTCCGGGTACCGGCAATTCTTCCCCTCTCATCCTCCTTGCCGTTGCCATCTCGCGGTCATTGTATGTAATCGGCTCCGGGTACGGCGGAAGAAATGGTAGCCGGTTATCGTTCAGTAGCCAGTACAGCACAATTCCCAGTGAGTAAAGGTCAACGCTGGAACCGTATTTCTTTTTCAGATAAACTTCTGGTGCCATATAGTTATAGGTTCCTTTATAGGACAGATTCCCACTTGTCCTCTCCGCCATTCTGGCAACGCCAAAATCTCCCAGCTTGAAATCCCCGAATTCTGACACGAAAATGTTCTCTGGCTTAATGTCTCGGTGGATAATCCTAAATTTTTGACACAATTCCAATCCATGACAGATGTCGATTCCAAGCTTCACCACGTCTTTTGGAGTCATGGGATTCTTATCAAGCCAGTCCGCCAATGGCGTCAACAGTTCCATCCGAATCAATATGTCCCAGCCAAAATTCCCCTTATGCTCCAGGACCATATGATCTTCATAACTGACTATATTCGCCGTTCCTTTCAGCTTGGACATTAGTTCGAATTCCTTGACCTGCTCTTCCACAAGCCCATAAAAATAAGAGGTGACGCTCTTCTCATCCATACCCTCTGACCTAACATTCCGAACTTCCCTCTGATCCTGGGGAATGGCGATGATCTTGATCGCTGAGCGGTACACAACCCCAAAATCAGTCCTTTCCGCCTCAAACACATTTCCAAAACTACCTGCTCCCAATAAACGGGTTAATTTCCAGTTTCCCATCACTGTATCGCCGATCTGATAGCTGTTCTGCATGGCTAACTTTCCTCCACCTGTATAAGTATGATTGAAATATTATCTTTTGATTCATTATCCAGAGCGCCTTGGTAAAGATGCTCTACTGCCAGAACCGGGTTCCGACTGTCTCGGAGTATCCTCTCAATTCCATATTTATCCAATCCGTCTATCAGGCCATCACTACATAACAGCATACTGTCTCCGGGACTCAGAGACACCGTCTTAACAAAAGGCTGGATCATCATTTCCTCTGGAAAAATTCCTAAATATTGACTTAGCTGATGACGGCTGACATGCCTTCGGGCTTCTGTTTCTGTAAGAATCCCAGCATCAATCAGAGTCTGAGAAACTGTGTGATCCCGACTAACCTGCTGAAGTTTCCCCGCTTTCATGTGATAAATCCTGCTATCTCCGATATTCACAATCAGTGCCTTTTCGTTTTTGACAGATAATCCCGCAAAGGTGGTTCCTGTCTGTTGGCGATTCCTTTTTTCTCTATAATCACAAATTTCATGATTACACATCTGTAGATATCGTTCAAACTGCTGTTGGTCCGCCTCTTTGTCCAATTTTTCCAGCAACTGCACCGCTTTTAGAGATGCTATCTCCCCTTCCACGCCACCACCCATTCCATCTGTAATCGCATATAAACCACTATTTTTTTTACTATCTGCGTATCGGAATATTCTTTTACTGTAAAGATTTCTTCTGTAAATACCATTGCAATATAAATTATCCTGATTTTTCTCACGAACTGGACCAACGCCACTAACTGCGGCACAATAAAATTTCATATTATCCTCTATGTTTTCATTTTTTTATTGTTCTCTAAATCTAAGTGAAGATTATTTTCACCAATCTCTGACTATTTTTTATCTCTTCTCATTGCCTGCAATTAAGTTTTTTTAATTTAAAGATATATCCTAAAAATCTGCTACTAAAATGTTTTAAGGCTTTGTCAATTGCCTCTATTATTTTCAGTTGACAGGGGTTTTCTACCCCTCAAAAAGGATTATTTTGTATCGTATTTCTCCTTTATCGTATCTATTTTAGAATTAATTTGTTCGAGATTCGATGGAGCATGCTTATTCTCACCTGCATCTATTGCTTTTTTGTAGTACTCTTTTGCTTTTTGATAATCCTGTTCCACTCCATTACCCCACTCGTAACACACACCCAAATTATTTAATGCACCTGCAATTCCGAATTCTGCCGCTTTCTGATAATACTCTACTGCCTTTTTATAGTTTTGTTCCACTCCATTACCATTCGCATAACAAATGCCCAAACCGAATATCGCATACATATCTCCTAATTCTGCCGCTTTCTGATAGTACTCTACTGCTTTTTCATAATCTTGTTCCACTCCATTACCATTTTCATAACAAACGCCCAAACATCTTAATGCTGTTGTATCTCCTAATTCTGTTGCTTTTTGATAGCACTCTACTGCTTTTTCATAGTCCTCTTCCACTCCATTACCCCATTCATAACATAGACCCAGATATCTTAATCCTGTCGCATCTCCTAATTCTGCCGCTTTCTGATAGTACTCTACTGCTTTTTCATAATCTTGTACTACTCCATTGCCACTTTCATAACAGACGCCCAAATATCTTAATGCTGTTGTATCTCCTAATTCTGCCGCTTTTTGATAGCACTCTACTGCTTTTTCATAATCTTGTTCCACTCCATTACCATTTTCATAACAAACGCCCAAACATCTTAATGCTGTTGTATCTCCTAATTCTGTTGCTTTTTGATAGCACTCTACTGCTTTTTCATAGTCCTCTTCCACTCCATTACCCCATTCATAACATAGACCCAGATATCTTAATCCTGTCGCATCTCCTAATTCTGCCGCTTTCTGATAGTACTCTACTGCTTTTTCATAATCTTGTACTACTCCATTGCCACTTTCATAACAGACGCCCAAATATCTTAATGCTGTTGTATCTCCTAATTCTGCTGCTTTTTGATAGTACTCCACTGCTTTTTCATAATTTTGTACAGCCCCTTTGCCTAACCAATAGCATTTACCCAGACTGGTCAATGCTCTTGCAACTCCCAATTCTGCCGCTTTTTGATAGTATCCCACTGCCTTTTCATAATCAACGCCTACCGAAAATCCGTCCCAATCGTTTCCTTCATAGTAATAGTCTCCAAGCAATACTAATGCCTCTGAATCTCCATTATCCGCCTTTTTTACCAACTTTTCAAATGCCTTTTCCTTATCACTGGCTCTTTCCACCATCGTCTTAATATCGACATTCTGCTGGCTCTGATATATTCCTATTCCTGCCATAGACATAATAATTATGGCTCCCACTACCGCTATCACTTTATATCTCCTTATTGGATTCGGATTTTGCCTGTTCTTCTCTTCCAGACCATTTTGATTTTCTGGCCCTCCCTCACTCTCAATTATATTTTTATCTGCTTCGATTGACACTTCCCTGATCTCATCACTTTTTTGCTCTTCCATCTCCAGTCTATCCAACTCTGGCTTGTCCTCTGGATAATCCATCTTGACCGTAGCGTCTTCTTTCCATAAAAACATGGTTCCATCTGTTTTTTTGGCAGAACCTTCATTGCTTGCCATAATTCTTTCTGGAATAATCGGTTCCTGTCCTTCACCATCGGTTCTAGCCAATCGGTAATTGAAAAAATACCCTTCCAATTCCTGACGCATAACCACCGCACTGACATATCGGTTTTCCGGGTAATAACTGGCCGCCTTCCTTACGATTTCTGATAATTTTTCATCCGCATGTTTCGGTGTCGAGAATTCTTCTCCTCTCATTCTTCTCGCTGTCGCGATCTCTCGGTCATTATACGTAATTGGCTCTGGGTATGCCGGAAGAAACGGAAGTCGGTTGTCGTTAAGCAGCCAGTACAACACAACCCCTAGCGAGTAAAGGTCAACACTGGGGCCATATTTCTTTTTCAGGTAAACTTCTGGCGCCATGTAATTATATGTCCCTTTATAGGACAGATTACCGCTTGTCCGCTCTGCCATTCTAGCGATTCCAAAATCCCCTAACTTGAAATCCCCAAATTCTGACACAAAAATATTCTCCGGCTTAATGTCGCGATGTATAATCTGAAATTTTTGGCAAAGCTCCAGTCCATGACATATATCAATACCCAGCTTAACCACATCCTCAGAAGTCATGGAATGTTTATCTATCCAATCCACTAAAGGAGTCAAAAGTTCCATCCTGATCAGAATATCCCATCCGAAGCTACCCTTATGTTCCAATACCACATGATCTTCGTAACTGACAATATGCGCAGTACCTTTCAACTTGGACATCAATTCGAATTCTTTTACCTGTTCTTCTACCAGGCCATAAAAATAGGAAGTAATACTTGCCTCATCCATCCCCTCCGTTCGAACACTCTTGACCTCTCTCTGATCCTGAGGAATAGTAATGATCTTGATTGCCGAACGATACACAACCCCAAAGTCAATCCGTTCCGCCTCAAACACATTTCCAAAACTCCCTGCCCCTAATAAACGGGTTAATTCCCAGTTTCCCATTACTATATCGCCAATCTTATATCTGTTCTCCATGGCTAACCTTCCTCCCCCCCTTGTATTGCCCTCTAGAATTTCTATATTCCCACACATTATACTATATTTGCCTAATCATGAAAACTATTCTTTGTCAATTTTCGACTATTTTTTATTACTTCCACCGCAAGCAGGCCACTTCCTAAATCTGAGGAAGTGGCCTGAAATCCCATTTCTAAATTTTTTAAGGCCCCGCCGATTCCCTTTTGCAGGTTTCCCATCGGCGGAGCCCTTTCTATCTTATCTCTCTGTCATCATCATCATAATCTCATTGCTTCGGCTGATAAAGCCCGTCATCCTCTCCGGTGACAGACTTCCGTGGGTCAGAGCCGCCATGTCGTAGAGCTGCTCGCAGACCTTCCCGGTCAGTTCCCCCTCCGGGTTGGCCAGCACGTACTGTACCAGCTTGTGGTTAGCGTTGAGAACCAGGGTGCCGCTGTCGCCGCCGAACATGTTGGGATCCATGCCGTACATGTTGTACATCTTCATCATGTCCTGCATTCTCCGGCTCTCCTCGGATACGATCATCATGGAAGCCACCTGGTCATCCTTAAGCTTCTCCACCTTGATCTCCAGCTTGTCGTTGTTCAGAGCCTTCTTGAAGATCTCGGTCAGCTTCTCCGTGTCTGCCTTGAAGCTCTCCGCATCCTCCTCGCTCACGGTCTCTTTAAAGGTGTCCGTGACATCGGCGTCGATGCGCATAAACTTAAGGCCTTCCTTCTTCTGCTCCAGCTGATTGATGAAGGGGCTGTCGATGTTGTGTCCCAGAAGAACCGCGTTGAGGCCTTCTTTCTTAAACATGTTGATATACTGGCTCTGTTCCTTCTCGTCCGTCACATAGTAGATCACATTCTCATGCTTCTCCTTGGCGTCGTCCAAGCAGTCCTGAAGGGTTAAGTACTTCTTGTTCAGATCCTTAAACAGAATGTACTCCTTCATCTTCTCCTCAAACTTGTCGTCCTTCAGGCAGCCGAACTTGATGAACGGGCTGATGTCGTCCCAGTACTTCTCGTATGCCTCCCTGTCGGTCTTGCACATGCCGGTCAGCTTGTCCGCCACCTTCTTGGTGATGTAGTCGGAGATCTTCTTCACAAAGCCGTCGTTCTGGAGAGCGCTTCTGGACACGTTCAGAGGAAGGTCCGGGCAGTCGATCACGCCCTTTAACAGCATCAGGAACTCCGGAATCACCTCTTTGATGTTGTCCGCGATAAACACCTGGGTGTTGTAAAGCTTGATGGTGCCCTCGATGCTGTCGTACTCGGTGTTGATCTTGGGGAAATACAGGATGCCCTTCAAGTTAAAGGGATAGTCCATGTTCAGATGGATCCAGAACAGAGGCTCCTTGTAATCCATAAACACTTTTCTGTAAAATGCCTTGTACTCCTCCTCGGTGCACTCGTTGGGGTGCTTGTTCCACAGGGGATTCACATCATTGACCGCCACGGGGCGCTTCAGGATCTTATATTTCTCCTTGGCCGGGGATACTTCCACTACCTCTTTCGTGCCGTCCTCGTTCTCCTTCTCCTCGGTCTTGGCCTCCTCGACGATGGTCTCCACCACGGTATCCTTGTCTGTCAGCTCGTCCTTCTCAATGGTCTCATACTGAGGCTCCGCCTCCGCGTTGTTCAAATAGATGGGCACCGGCATGAATCCGCAGTATTTCTCCAGAACCTCCCTTGCCCGGTACTCGTTGGCGAACTCCACACTGTCCTCGTTCAAGTACAGGGTGATGGTGGTTCCGATGGTATCCTTCTCCCCGTCGCCCATCTCAAACTCCGTGCCGCCCTCTGACTCCCAGTGCACAGCCTTGGCGCCCTGCTGGTAGGACAGGGTGTCAATGGTCACTTTGTCCGCCACCATGAAGGCGGAATAGAATCCCAGTCCGAAATGGCCGATAATCTGGTCCTCGCTGGCTTTGTCCTTATATTTGTTCAAAAAGTCCTGGGCGCCGGAGAAGGCAATCTGGTTGATATACTCCTCCACCTCCGCCTCTGTCATGCCGATACCGTTATCTGTGACCGTAATGGTCTTCTCTGTGGGATTCACGGTCACATGGATCTGATACTCCATATCCTCCGGCCGCTCAAACTCTCCCATAAGCTCCAGCTTCTTTAACTTGGTGATGGCGTCGCTGCCATTGGAAACCAGCTCACGGTAGAAGATGTCGTGGTCCGAATACAGCCACTTCTTGATCACCGGAAAGATATTCTCACTGCTTATGGATAAACTGCCTGTCTTTGTCGCCATACAAAACACTCCTTTGTTGTCTGATTTTTCTTTTTTAGTGCCTATACAGTATTCTAGTACTGTTATAACAAATTGTCAACAAAAATTTAGCACTCATTTCACATGAGTGCTAGTAATTTGGAGATGGCGGGGAAAATTTCGTTTTCCAGACGTCAGTCCTTCACTGTCCGGCCAATCCCCCTCTCTTCCGCCTTCCCAGGGCCAAGCTATGAGATACAGGATAATGATCACATCGCCGGGATTATTCAGAAGCAAAACCCCCATATTGGACCAGGTTATCAAGAACAGATCCGCCGCCAGCCCGAGAACCGTCCTGCCAATGAGCGCTGCCGCCAGGATCCCGGGAAGGGCCTGCCCCGGATTCTTTCCAGCCTCTTGTTTTGCGAGAGAAACCACACAGTACAGCAGGCCCATCTCCAGCGCCAGGACCAGCGCCATGGCCGCGGGCCCTTTTGTATAGTTGATCCAGGCCAGAGGGCAGCTGCGGGAAAGTCTGCTGACATACATCTCCTCCATCATGGAAAGATCCCCTCTCCAGGCTCCCAGAAACACCGCGGCCCTGTACCCAAGCCAATTGATCTCTGCCCTGCTTCCGGTCACGGAGGTGACAGGGTTTTTCAGGCTTTCCAGTATCTCCATGGTTCTGCCGCCGGCAAGCAGGCTTGCCAGAAATGCGGCCACGCACAGGATCAGAACAGCCCATGTGGTTTTGCCGGAACCCGGCTGCCTCTGGTCCGTCTCTGTCATTTTCCAGGATACAGCCCCCATTCCCAGGAGATACAACATCTCCATAGGCTGCCTGCCTGAAGTCCCCCATGAAACCATCTTTGTCTCCAGAAACCAGACCAAAACCAGCACTGCCGGAACATAGCCCCAGATCCCCCGCAGATCGTCTTTCCTGTATCTCTTTTTCATCCACTGTCTCGCCTGGGAGGCGGCGGCATAGGTCACAAAGGGCCACAGAGAGACACACAGGTTCTGCATCCGATAAGAAATATTGTAGGACATGCAGCTCATGACCATGCCGTAGGCCGCAACCATCAAAGCCGTGAGAATGAAAAAAAAGAGCTGCTTCTTCCTGTCCTCGCTTCTTAAAGCAGCTGTCAGCAAAATCCCCGTCCCCGTCATGACGGCCAGGCGGATCACGTAGGCCTGCCAGGGGGGCTGGCCGATCCACGGGGTAACGGTCTGATACAGGGTATCCGCTTTTAAGACCAGGATATAAATCCACACGCAGAGCGCCCCGCAGATCACGGCTCCTGCCTGGTAAATACGTGTTTTGTCCATGGCTTCTCTCCTCCTTTTGCCGCCAATACCGAAGGCTTCTCGCTTACCTCCCGGGCCCCAGATTCCCTTCCCTGTGATGCCTGCGGCACAGCGCCGTGTACTTGTCATTGCCGCCCATGACGATCTGCTGGCCAACCCGGATCATCTTCCCGTCCTCCCCGATCCTGGCGTTGCAGGTGGCAGCCTTTCCGCACCAGCACACGGTCTTGATCTCCTGGATCTCGTCCGCCCAGGCCATAAGCCACATGCTCCCTTCAAAAAACTCTCTCCGAAAATCCGTCCGCAGCCCATAACAGATCACCGGAATCTCCAGATCATCCACGATGTGCACCAGAAATTCCACCTGGGCCTTTGTGGCGAACTGGGCTTCATCCACGATGACGCAGTCCCACTCTCTGATCTCCTCATCCTTCATCTCCGCCAGGGTCTCCAAAAGGATCCCCTCTTTCCAGAGCCCCATGCGGGAGCGGATCACATTGTCCCCGTCCCTGGAGTCCAGACGGGGCTTCACCAGGAGGGCCTTCTTTCCCCTCTCCATGTAGTTGTATTCCACCATAAGTGCGTTGGCGGTCTTGGAGCTGCCCATGGCCCCGTACCGGAAATATAATTTTGCCACGTTTCGTCCTGCCTTTTCCTTTATTCTTCTATACAGGGAATCTTATTTTTCCTTAAAAATTCCTTTACCGTTTCATCCCACTCATTTTCCAGGGTCTTATCCAGGGTAAAAAACTTTACAGAGGTTCCTGTAACGCAGTACAGCTTTCCCTCCTCATACCGCACATTTACATACAGGCCGCTTATCTGCTCCGCCTTCACAGGAAGCTGCCGCCCCTCCAGGAATTTTTCCGTCTGTCCGGGGCTCAGCTGAAATACCATCCGAAAGCTTCCCGGAAGCTTCTTCCCCTTGATTAAGGCGTAGCACACCGGCTTCACCGCCTCCCAGGCGGACAGCTCTCCGATCTTCTTCTCCTCCAGCTCCTCCTCTGTGTAATAGTCTCTCCTCACTTTCCCGTCAATGTGGAAGGTGCTGAATGTGACGATCTCCGCCTCCCTCACAAGAAAGCGGTCAAACATATTTCCAATAAACAGGCAGGAGGTAAACTGCCTGATATCCTCCACTTTTAACGCTACCATCCAAACTCCTCCTGATACAGGGCAAAGAAATCCGATGTCTCAGATTCCTCTCCCCCCTCGAAACTGATCTCCGCCCACACCTCGTCAGGGATGGATACCTTGTGTTCTGTCTGAAACTGCCCGTAAATCTGCTGAAATGCCCAGTTTTTCCTCTCTTTATAGATCTGGTTTTTCCTCTCTCTCGTGGCGTCCATCTCATAGTCGCTGACACACTGGACAAGCCAGAATCCGTCTTCCAGCTGGATCACCTCGCTGATCTCCCCGGACGCCAAGGCAAATGCCGCCTCCTCAAGAGGGGCCGGCTCCTCTCCCCGCCCGATCATCTCCTCCGGGGGCGTAGATCCGGTCAAACTCCTGGCCTCGGTTTCAAAGTCGCTGCCCTCCTGCAGAAGACGGCCCCGCATGGCCTCCGCCGTCTCCCGGTCTGGCAGACAGACCCGGCGGATGGTGATGACCTTTGCCTCACTGTCGCTGACCTCCAGGTCAACCCCCGCTGTCAGCTCCTCCACTACCTTGTTGGCAATATAGTAGTCCTGATACACCACAGCCACATCTTCCTCCGTGGTCCCCATATATTCGATCTCTGCTCTGGACAATTCAGAGTAGTAATTTCTGGCCAGCCGCCTGATCTTGTCCTGTTCGCCGCTGCTGAGGGTGATCCCCCGGTCCTGGGCCAGCAGAGTCATGGTCTTTAAATTTTCCATAAAAATGCGGATCTCGTCCAGAAGATACTCCTCAAAGGTCTCCCCGTTCTCCATGACCGCATCCCAGATCCTGTCTGTATAAACCTGCTCATACCGGTTTCTTTCCGTGGTCGCTACGATCATGATCTGGGCTTTTGTGTATTGAACCTGCTCAGGAGCTTCCTGCCGGCTGGGAGTTCTCATGGAACAGCCCACTGACATAAGGAGCATTGACGCCGCAGCGGCGCACAGAACCTTCCGGCATTTTCCAGGGCCCGTTATTTTCCGTCTCATCCAATATTTCCTTTCAAGCTGTATCGGCACGCGCCGCTCTGCGTCGCCTGCCAAGTTGTCGGAACGCATTCCAATTGTGAAACTGCGTTTCACAATCGTTCCTCCGCTTTCCGTCATTACAGAAGAAGCTTTAAGACCTTTAAGACCCCATAGTTTACATTGCTGTCTGCCTGGAATCTGGCGGCTTTCTTGGCCTCCTCCCTGGCATTGCCCACGGCAAAGCTGTAATAAGCGTTCTCAAGCATCTCGATATCATTGAGCTGGTCACCGAAAGCCATGGTCTCCTCAGGCCTTATGTCCAAGTTCTCCTGGAGAACCCGGATAGCCTGGCCTTTGCACACCCCCGGAGCCATGCAGTCCAGCCACATGTCCCCTGAGATCATGAGCTTCAGCTGATTCGCAAATTTCTCTGCCAGCTCCTTCGTGGCCTCCTGGATCCCAGATGGTTTGTAGGCCGAGACCTTGATGATCTGGTCATCTACCTTTGTCACATCCTCCACCTCCACTGTGCGGAACCGGTATCCGTCTCTCAAGAGACGGATATATTCCTGGTTGGAGCTTTCCACGTACACCGTGTCAGGGCCTCCTATCAAGACCTCCAGCCCCGGCGTCCTCCGGATCGACTCCACCATCTCCAGGGCAACCTCTCTGTCTATGGTGTTTAAAAACAGGTTTCTCCCGTGGCATCCCACATAGGCCCCATTGTCCGCCAAGTAAAACACCTTCTCCTTGATGGGCTCAAAAATGGCCTCGATGCTGGCCCACTGCCGCCCGCTGGCCGCGGCGAACTGGATCCCCTTCTCCCGGAGCTTTAAGATCACGTCGAAAAATTCCGGGTTCAGCTCGTGCTCCCCGTCTCTCACCAGGGTGCCGTCTATATCGCTGGCTATCAGCTTGATCATCTTATTCGTCCTCCTTTTTCGGTAGCGGCACGCGCCGCGACCCGTCACCTGCCATGAAATTTTTCCATTCTTGGTAAACCCTTCCCACGGGAAGGCCCACCACATTGTTATAATCCCCGTGGATCCCTTCTATATAAGCGGCGAACCTTCCCTGAATCCCGTAGGCCCCTGCCTTGTCCATGGGCTCGTCCGAATCCGCATAGGCTTTGATCTCCTCCTCGGTCATGGGGTACACCAAAACCTGGGTCTTCTCCGCGAAAGTCCTGCCCCTGCTGCCTGTCTCCTCCTTACAGATCAGGGTCACCCCTGTGTACACCTCATGGGCGCGCCCCTGAATCAGCCGGATCATGTCCGCGGCCTCCTCATGGCTCTCCGGCTTACCGAGGATCTTTCCGTCAACAGCCACCACCGTGTCCGCCCCTAAGATCAGGGCTCCGGCCTGCGCCCCCTCTGCCACGTCCTCCGCCTTCTGCAAGGACAGCTCCATCACTACCTCCTCCGGCGTCTGGGCCGTGACTTTCTCCTCTATCTTGCTTGGCCGGATCTCCGGCTCCACTCCGATCTGGCGCAGCAGTTCCCGCCGCCTGGGGGAATTGGAGGCCAGTATCACTTTTATGTCTTTCATGGTTTGTCCGCCTTTCTCTGTGCTGCTTTTCTCTCTTCCAGGAGCCCTTGGCAGAATCGGGCAAACACCGGCTGTTCTTCTGTCCCGTTTTTCTCTCCTCTCTCCTCTTCCCTCATATCCAGAGAAAGATTGGTGCAAAAACCTGCCACAGTGTGGTCTGAGAACATCTGATCTCTCTTTTTAAACATGAGCTCTCTGCCATCCGCCGTTACCACCCCAATGAGGGAATAATCCGTCATGGCCATAATGTACTCTTCTACATTTTCCCTGTTCCAGGCACTGACCTTAACAGTCTCCATGTGGTGCTCCAAAATACCGGGGTCTTTGTCGTAGAGAATACACAAATCTACCGGCTCTCCGGCAATATAAGAAACCGCGTCTTTCCACCAGCTCCAGAAATCATCTGTCACCGGGAACGTCTTTTCTCCCTCCCTGGTGATATACGCCATGCCTTTCCCCTGTTTTCTCTCATAATCTGCCACTGTAACCTGCCCTTTTTCAAAAAGAATCAAATACCGGTATACCATCCTTCAGGGTCTCCTTCTTCAAAAATGTAAAGCCGCTATATCTGGGATAAGAGCGACGACATATCATTCAGCTTTTCATAGATACTTTCCTCTGTCATCTCCGGATAGATTTTTTTCAGACTTTCCGCCATAGAATCTGACACGATCCTGGGCTCTGTGCCGCTGCTATAGGCTGCCGTGCTGTCGAAATCCTCCGGCTTTTTCTCCGGCGTCTCGTCCTTGTCTTTCAGACCCATAGACTCCGCTATGGCACAGACAATAGAGGCCACTGCCTGGATAGCCACTATGATCATTATTTTACTCCCTGTCAAATTTCTCCGCTGCCTCATAGTCGTCCAAAGCCCTCAGGATATCCTCCGGGTTGAGAACCCAGGCCCGTCGTACATCTCTGTTGTCCAGAAACCGGTAATGGGACTGAAGGCCCGGGACATTGTGCTGCTGCAGTTTCCAGCCAAACATCTCCACCACATTGGTGTAAAAAAATAACCCGCCCAGGGTAAGCCCTGGAATATTCAGATTGCTGAAATTGGTGGTCTCGATAAACCGTTCCAGCTCCTTGGCGCTGGAAAACATCCTGGTCATCTGGTTCCGGATCTGTACATTGATCTTGCTGTAATTATTTTTCATAAAGTAGACATCCTCGTTTCTCAGCTGCTTTAATCCATCATGGTAACCTGCTATCATCCTGTTTCGAATCCCTGTCTGGGAGAAATCCAATGTCCCTGTCACGAGATCTCCCAGATCTTCCAAAGGGACGATTGCTGTAAAATTTCCCCCTGGATAATTTTTCTTTAAGTCTCCGGGACTTAATTCCGCATCCAGGGAGGAGATTATGATATCCCGATATCCCTGCTCATACAGAGGGGCCACCGGCACATTCCCTGATTCCAGAATTCCCAGTCCGCCGTCCAGATAATCCTCTCCCCTGATAGGAATCTTATCATAGAGCACAGGCAAAGCCGAGGTGGCCAGCAGCAGTTCCTTCTGTTCCCTCACAGACCTGTGGTTGAGCCTGTGGCTTTCTACTTTCCCGGTTCGAATATTGTAGATATTTACATAGACCTCCCATGGAGAGCGGGCCAGCCGTGAAAGATCCAGAGAATCCAGTATCTTCTCCAGCCCTGCCCTTGAAAACAAGGGAATGATCCTCCCGTCCCTTTCCCTCCTTGGGGAAAACACCATGTCCTCCCTCACCGAGTACCAGATTCTTTTCGCCTGCCGGAAATCTCCCAACGCGAACAAGACCGCGTTCAGGCCGCCTATGGAAGTTCCGGAAACCGCTTTCACCTGACTCCAGTACCCGGTCTCCTCCAAAGCCTTCCACACACCGATTTGAAACGCTCCCTTTCCCCCGCCTCCGCACAAGGCCAGCCCATATTCTTTCATCCTTTGTCCCGCCTTATTAAGATGTTATCGCTCAAACTAAACTTATTTTACGATATCTGCCCTGATTATTCAATGACTTTCCTGTACCTCGGTCCAATTTTCATTTCACCTTTTGCTGTATCTCACTGACCAATCTATGTACTGTAGTACATGGACACATCTCGGATGGCTTACCGATCCCATCTCTCAAATATTGCGCAAGACGGGATTCCGCTATCCTGACAGCCTCTTCTTCATTGCCATAACGATTCAGCATAATATAAATCTGATTGCTGGATTTTCTATACTCCTGTCCTGTCTTCTTCTCAAACGTATTTGCAAACTCCCGACAGCATGTAACAGAATCCTGATAACCATGCATTTTTCCAAAATAAGCGTCAAACCAGATTTCAATGCAAGGATTCGACCAGCCTACATTAACCCCTTCTACTTTGGCGCTCTCTATAATCTGATTAAAACGTACAACCTTGTCTCGGTCAAACACGATCCAAGGCTCTCCATATTGTGGTTCCAAAGAGGCTTGTTCTTTGCATACTGCGACAAGTTCCTCTGTTCTGGCCTTGGAAACCTTGATGACAATTCTTCCCTGCAACCTCTTTGGCAACGAATCCCGCAGACCATGCATGTAATTTTCTTCTGTTTCCTTTGTATCAGTCACGATAAAATAATATCCTAAATCTGGAACTCGCCTACAAAAACTTTCTCTTGTCCTGCGCCTTCCATTTCTATCCGCTTTTGCCATACTTATCCCTCCGCAAACATATCAAAATATTTCAATACAGGAATCCCTCCGTATTTGCCAAGTAAATAGTTTTTTTCATAGCTTTCATCTTTACGGATTTTCAAGCCATCCTTATCCACAAAATCGGCAAGGGAATAGAGCATGGAAACACCGCTGTCCTCTTTTTCAGTAAACCAGATCTCATCCCTGCGAAGCAGATTATTGGAAAGCTGCCAGGAATCATGGGTTGTAAATACCAGCTGTGCATGTTTGGGATTAATTTCCGGATTCAAAAAAGTGATCAGAAAGCTCCTGACCAACAGAGGATGCAGTCTCGCGTTCAATTCATCTACAAACAGCACACCGCCACTTTCAAGAGCATCCTGCAAAACCGGGTAGAGCGCAAACATCTTCAAGGTCCCGTCGGATTCTTCTTCCAACGGGATCGTTGCTGTCCCGCCATTGACCGTGCGGTGAATTGCATCGATCTTCACATGCCGGCGCTCCTCATCCTCCCCTTTTAAAACCTCAACGTTAAATCCAATAATGGAAGGATCAAAAGATGAAAAATATGACACTACCTTGTCCTGAACCCTTCTATCCTCCGCAAAACCTTCTGGAATAAGATAAGAAAGAAATACGTTTTCATAAGGATTGCCGAAGTTCGCAAAATTAATATTGTAAAACCAATCCCTGATAGATTTCAGTTTGGTAATCTTCAGTTTTGCCCCCAAAGAAACAATAAGCACCTCTCTATTTAAAGATATCTGGATCAGCTCCTGACTTTTAGCCGGAAGGCCAGATAAATCCAATTCATCTCCGTTGCGATAAAAAACTGGTTTATATTCACGGGCAGTCTTGGCCTTCGTATTTAGCCATTCTTCTATAATGCCTTCCCGATTCAGCGTAAAGCCATAATTATAAGACTTTGATCCATGTTCTCCGTCATCCATAAAATAAACCTCAAATGAGGATTCTGCCTCTCTGCTGGCGTCATCAAACAAAAATGTCATGTACTTCGTTTTTTTGTTTTTCGCCTTTTTATCATCCGAATCCCCTCCATAGGAAAAAGAATCAAGGACATAGGTCTTCATATAGCGAAAAGCCTCAATCACATTTGATTTACCACTTGCGTTTGCCCCAAAAATAGCTGCCACTGGCAACAGCTTTTCATTTCCTGCCGAAATGATCCTGTCAGAATGCTCGGTAATCTTTGTCGCTGAAAGGTCTAAAATAGTATCATCCCTAAAGGATTTAAAATTTTTAAAACGAAATTGAATTAGCATGCTACCCCACCTCCTGCTACTTCTATTATAGGAAGCAAAAACAGCTTCCTATAATCGGATAGACGGCACAAAAAGCGTGCCTTTTATGGGAATCAAAAGCGTGATTCCCATAAGCTCTATTATACCCAGGATCTCAGAAAAATCAACATTTATATGAGACTTTTTCTCATTTAAACGTTGTTTTAAATTTCTCTGCCAGACTTCCTTTCGTGTGCATCAAAAAACGTCCGTCCAAAGCTCCCGCTTATGGACGAACGTTCAATCTCCCAATCATAGGCTCCTGCTCCTCTCCCCGCTGCCGGATCTGAACCCGAAGACAATAGATGAAATCCGTCAGATAGAACAGCACAAGAGTCACAGCCATCCTCTTCTCAAATCTCTCAGGCACAAACCCCGCCAGGTGCATAAGAAAGCCGTTGAGGAACCGGAAGTAAATAATTCCCAGAAGTCCCCATCCAAGGCTGCTCTCCAGGCAGATGATGCCTTTGTAGTTGAATTTCTTCTTGCTGTAGTCCCACCAGAAGCTGCCGAACAGCCGGATCATGGCCCTGGCTGTGACCAGCTCCATCATGGTCGCCATGGTCATGGCCGCCAGGTAGAGGCTCACCGTGTTGCCCGCCAGAGGGCTTAACAACAAGTTGGCCCCCAGGGCTCCGAAGCCGTAGATAATGCAGAAGGGTCCGTGCCCGAATCCCCTGTTGAGCACAGGCGTGTGGTTCTCACAGGTAAGGACCACGCACTCCAAAACATATCCCAGCAGACTGCAGAGAAAAAACCAATTAATCATGTAGTAAATATTCATACTTCCTCCAAATATCCCTTCCCTGAAACATCAATGTAAAACAATGTAAAAACGTGCACATTGACGGAATTCTCTAAAACTTTCCTTCAACTGATGCACGTTTAAGTATACTATATCCTTTTTGTGAAAACAAGTATGAAATCTTAACGTTTTTTTAACTCATTTTTAAATCTAATACGCCATATTGACCAACAGGGCGATGCAGACTCCCAGGACAGCTCCCGCCAGCACCTGGAGAGGGGTGTGCCCCACAAATTCCTTCAGTTTTTTCTGGAATTCCTTGTTGTTCAGCTTGAAAAAATCCTGTTCCAGAATCATATTCAGCAGTTTTGCCTGCTTGCCCGTCTCCTGGCGGACTCCGATGGCATCGTACATCACCACCGCTGCCAGCACAAAGCTGACCGCGAATTCCGGGGACGACACCCCGCACCGGATCCCGCTGGACACCACCAGCGCGCACACGGTAGAGGAGTGGGAGCTGGGCATCCCCCCGGAGCCTACCAGCCTCTCCGGCGAAAAACCGTGATTCAGAGTGCAGTCAATGATGGTCTTAAGCACCTGGGCCACCACCCATCCGATGACGGCGCTGATCAGTATCTGGTTAGCAAGCAATTCCTGCCATATCTCCATAGTACTCTCCTGTCAACTTCTTAATATGTATGATGCCGGCTCCAAAAAAGAGGGAGGCTACCCCATCTGTCTTGGCCACAGGGCCACCAGAAACCATGCCTTTATGTGAGAGCCCACCTCCGCCAGGCCGCAGATCTTGTCAGCATACAGGATCGCATATCCCTCCTTGTACTTAGGCGGCACCGGGGTCAGGGGCCACATGTGGCGAAGGATCATGTTCTGCTCCTTCTCCGATACATGAAAATACCGGATGGCGTTCTCCATGGCCACCCTGGGGTGGGTGAAGCCGTGAAAATGCTCTCCCGTCTCCCTGGCGTGGGTGTGCCAGTCATACAAAAACAGGTCATGGAGTAAGCCGGCTCGCGCTGCGGACCGGCTGTCCCACCCTCTGTTCTGGCATATCTGATAAGCGATATAGGAGACCTGAATGCAGTGCGCCTTACAGGTCGTGTGTCCATGCTGGATAAACTGATCCATGGACTGGAATACCTTGTTGTCCAGGATGTCTCTCACACAGCGAAGGTATTCCGGATCCTGGGCCCATAAGGCGCTTTTCTGTATCAACTCTTCTCTATCCATTCTCTCTGCATTCATGTCTCTTTATTCCTTATATTTTTAATATCCGATCAGCCAGTCGTAAAGCTCCTGATACTTTAACGCGGAGGCGTTCCAGGAGTAATCCTTGGCCATAGCTCTGTCAATCAGTCTGCTCCACTCCAGCTTTTTGTCGTAGTACACCTGCTCCGCGTACCGGATGGAGTTCAACATCTCATGGGCATTGTAATTGGTAAAGGTAAATCCGGTTCCGGTTCCCTCAAATTCATTGTATGGCTCTACCGTGTCTTTTAGTCCGCCGGTTTCCCGCACAATGGGAAGGGTGCCGTAGCGCAGGGCCATCAGCTGGCTCAAGCCGCAGGGCTCAAACAGGGACGGCATGAGGAACGCGTCCGAGGCAGCGTAGATCTTGTGAGACATGGGCTCGGAGTAATAGATCTGGGCGGACACCTTGCCGTGGTATTTCCAGTCGTAGTGGCGGAACATGTTCTCATACCGCTCCTCGCCGGTTCCCAAAACTACCAGCTGGATATCGTCGCTGCACAGATCCTCCATCACGTACTGGATCAGGTCAAAGCCCTTCTGATCCGTGAGCCTGGACACCACGCCGATCATCATCTTGTTCTTATTCTCCTCCAGCCCCAGCTCCTTCTGAAGGGCCAGTTTGTTCTTATACTTTTCCACCCTGAAATTCTTGGCGTCATAAGGCTGCGCGATCATGGTATCGGTGGCAGGATTGAATTCGTCGTAATCAATTCCGTTGACAATGCCTCTCAGGCTGTTGGACCTGGCTCTCATCAGCCCGTCCAGCCCCTCTCCGTAGAAAGGCATCTTGATCTCATCCGCGTAAGTATTGCTGACAGTGGTCACCGCGTCCGCGTAGACAACGCCGCCCTTTAACAGGTTGCCGTCCTTGTACGCCTCCAGCTTGTCCGGAGCGAAATAGTAGTCCGAGAGCTGGGAGAAACGCTGGATGGTCTTCACATCCCACACGCCCTGGAACTTTAAGTTGTGGATGGTAAACACGGACTTGATGTTGCGGAAAAACTCGCCGTCGTGGAACCGGTCTTTTAAATACACAGGAATCAGGCCTGTCTGCCAGTCATGGCAGTGGATCAAATCCGGCTGGAATCCGATCACCGGAAGAGCGGAGAGCGCCGCGTTGCAGAAGAAGGAGAACTTCTCCAAGTCATACAGCCAGTCTCCGTATGGCTTCGGCCCGCTGAAATACCCCTCATTGTCAATAAAGTAGTAGGTAATCCCCTCATACTCGTACTGCAGAATCCCCACATAGCGGCTCTGTCCCATGTAGTCCATATAAAAATGGTTCACATAGTTCATCTTGTCGCGCCACTCCTGCTTAATGCAGAGATACTTGGGGATCATCACCCTCACGTCGTAGTACTCTTTATCGCAACACTTTGGCAGAGATCCCACTACATCCGCAAGTCCCCCGGTCTTGATAAACGGTACTGCTTCTGAAGCTACAAATAAAATCTTCTTCATCTGAAAAACCTCCTCATTTGGAGCAAAAATATTAACCCCTAATAGGAACAGTATACAACATTTTTGAAGTTTTAGGAAGTAGAATAATGATTTTTCCTATTTATTGTGCATTCTGCACATGGGAAGCTTTCCATGGGCCTTTCTTTTAGGTATGTAACCCTCAGTGGCGGTTATAATCCAGGCGGATCTTGTCTGACAGCAGGGCTATAAACTCCGAATTGGTGGGCTTGCCCTTCCCGTTGCTGACCGTATACCCGAATATCTCGTTGATGGTCTCCATCTTTCCTCTGTTCCAGGCCACCTCGATAGCATGGCGGATGGCCCGCTCCACGCGGCTGGGCGTGGTCTGATGCTTTTTGGCAATGTTGGGATAGAGGACCTTTGTCACGGACGACAGCATCTCCTGGTCGTTTACAGAGGCGGTGATGGCATCCCTTAAGTACTGATAACCTTTAATGTGGGCGGGCACTCCGATTTCATGGAGGATCTGGGTAACATCCTTTTCTAAGTTCCTTTCCTCCTGAGCCTCCAGATCTCCGTAAGGCTTCACCGTCCTGGCGTCTTCCGGATCCGCCGGCCTTGGCTTCGAGCGGTAGCTGGCCACACGGCGTATCTTCTCGATCACGCGCTCTTTCTTAAAGGGCTTCATGATAAAGTAGCTTGCCCCCATGCGGAAGGAATCTTCTGTCACATTCTCGCTGCCTGCCGCCGTCACCATGATAAAGCTGGGTTTTTTCTTAAAATCTCCCTCTGACTTTACCTTTTCCATAACCTCCACTCCGTCCATCCCCGGCATTACCACATCCAGAAGCACAATATCCGGCTTGGAATCCAAGATCATTTTGTAGGCGTCATCTCCTGTCTCCGCATTGCCAACCACCTTGATTCCCTCTTCATTTTTCAACATATCATTCAGTAATTCCAGAGTTTTCGGGTTATCCTCCGCAATTGCAACGTTTAATGCTGTCATTTCCTGTCCTCCTTTTCGATGGTAAATTGTATTATAGTCTTTCAATTTCTCCGCTTGCAATGGAATTCTACCGCAAGTTTCGACACATACTATATCATGCGGTACAGGATCAGGGCCAGCACTACACCCAGAATCCCGGCCATGGTGATCCTGATGGTGAGGCCGAATGTGACTACAATCACTCCCAGATTAATGATCAACGGAGAGTCCAGGCCAAAAGACTGTCCGAAACCCAGCCAGGACAGCCAGGGCACGGTCTGCGCAAGATCACCTACAAACCCTCCCAGCACCACGCCTGAGAGCAAAAGCAGCAACAAAATCCAAAAATTCTTATATCTCATAACCGATACCCCGTCTTCCCGCAATTTAAATTTTACAGTTCAAGAAAATCATAACATCTAAAAAATTACAGAGTTGTTTTTGTTTCTTGGCACATACTAAGCCTATCATCATTTGAGGAGGTGTATTGTATTGAAAAAGCACAGATTCCGCAGATTCCTGCTCTGGACTCTTCTCACAGGCGCAGTATCTGTCACAGGATTTTCATACTATTACATGAAACTTGTGATCCCTGACCGTATCAATATCGTACAGAACCAGGAGGAGATCGTTGAGTTCTCCCTCCCTTTCCACGCCACACTTCTCAGCGAAAGCGAGGAGGTGGTGCTGGGAAATAAATCCCATATTCCCGAAGGACAGGTCACCATCACCCAGAACAGGCAGTACAGCCTGTACGGCAGATCCCAGGGAAGCTACAAGCTGGCCCTGGAGCTCTTTGGCCTGGTCCGCTTCAAGGAAATCCAGGTAGATGTGGTCACCTCTCAGTATGCCATCCCCTGCGGCGCCCCTGTGGGGATCTACTTAAAATCCGACGGCATCATGGTCATCGGCACCGGCGAGATCACAGGCCTGGATGGGCTTCCCTCGGAACCTGCTGCCGGAATTCTCAGATCCGGCGATTACATCGAATCCATCAACGGACAGCCTTTGGAGACCAAGGAGGAGCTGGCAGAGGCCGTGGACCGGCTGGAAGGCCAGGAGGCTGTCCTCACCATCCGCAGGGACCAGGAGCTTATGGATGTATCCCTGCACCCTGTAACCTGTCAGGACGGAAGCCAGAAACTGGGTATCTGGGTGCGCAGCGACACCCAGGGCATCGGCACCATGACTTACCTTGATTTGAACGGCAAATTCGGAGCCCTGGGCCACGGCATCAGCGACAGCGATACCGGTGAGGTTGTACAGATCTCCAACGGCACCCTGTTTGACACGGAGATTGTGGGCATCGAAAAAGGGCGCATGGGCAGTCCCGGCGTCATGTCCGGGGTCATCTACTATGGACCCGGCTCCCTCCTTGGAGAGATTGACACCAACTCCGAGGTGGGAATCTTCGGCACTGCCAGCCAGCGTTTCCGCCAGGCCATGAACCTGCAACCTATAGAAATAGGTTACAGGCAGGATGTAAAGAAGGGACCGGCCACCATACGAAGCGGAATTTCCGGTGAAATACGGGATTATCAGATTGAAATCCTCAAGGTTGACTACTCAACCTCCCACCAAAACAAAAGTCTTGTGATACAGGTTACAGACCCTGACCTCTTAGCCCTCACCGGAGGAATCGTTCAGGGGATGAGCGGCTCCCCCATCATTCAGGGCGGAAAGCTGGTGGGGGCCGTGACCCATGTGTTTATCCAGGATTCCACCAAGGGGTATGGGATTTTTATCGAGAATATGCTGGCCCACTGAGGCCAGGACAGAAGTCCTCCATCTGATTTCAATGAAATCTGTCAAGCTCACCTGGGTTACAGATCCATGTTCTCCGTCTCAACCTGTCCTGGCCCCGCGCCGGTCCGCCTGCCCTCTACCGGACTCAGAGTCCGGCCGGGAGAGCCTGGCTGAAGCCAGGCTCTCCCGAACCCGCAGGATCCTGGCTTCAGCCAGGCCCTCCCGGACCCGCAGGATCCTGACTTCCTCCGGCTTCTCCAGGACCTGACGGACTCTGACTTCCTCCGCCTTCTCCAGAACCTGACGGACTCTGACTTCCTCCGCCTTCCCCAGAACTTGACGGACTCTGACTTCCTCCGCCTTCTCCAGGACCTGCTGAACCCTGACTTCCTCCGCCTTCTCCAGGACCCGACGGACCCTGACTTCCTCCGCCTTCTCCAGGACCCGACGGACCCTGACTTCCTCCGGTCTCACCCGGACCTGCCGGACTCTGGCTTCCTCCGCTTTCTCCCGGACCCGCCGGACTCTGGCTTCCTCCGGTTCCTCCCGGGCCTGCAGGACTCTGGCTTTCTCCCGCCTGGCCGGGGCCCGGTACCCCTGGACCCGCCGGCTGGCTGCCGGAACCTGCTGGACTTGAACCGGCCTCCGCCTGGCTCTCTCCTGTTCCCTGCTGCCCTGTCCCGTTCTCGCCGGGCTGAGCCTGATTATCCCCTTCCTGGCTCTCAGCTGCCTGGGCTTCGGTCTCCGGAACTGGAACCGGGGCCGGAACGGCCGGCTGGGCGGGGGCGGAATTTCTCGGTGAAGAACTGGTCCCGCTCTCGCTTCCCGGCATGTGATAGCACAGCACAGGGATTCCCTTCTCAATATTCTCAAATATGGTTTTTGCCGCCCCATAGGGCAGGTTAATGCACCCATGAGATCCGTTTGTCTTGTAGATATTTCCCCCAAAGCTGCCCCTCCAGGTGGCATCGTGCATCCCGATATTCCCGTTAAAAGGCATCCAGAAGGTTACAGGCGTGGCGTAGGTTGCCCCTCTGAGAACAGCGCCTTTCTGCTTGTAGGTCAGAGGATATGCTCCTGAGGGAGTGCTGTTTCCCCTCCTCTCATTGCCTGACACGAAATCCGACTCCACCACCAGCTTCCCATCCTTATAAAAAAAGAGATGCTGGGCCGTCAGATTGATCTCCACATAGGTGTCTCCGTAGTCATTCTCCCCATGGCTGGCCGCTGTCTGGGTGTATATGGGCTCTCTGGACTGGCTCTCCCCTGACAGAAGGATCCCGTACAGGGCCTCTGTCTCTTCTTCCTGGTTGATACGCCAGCCGTAAAACCCCTTGGTGATCTCCACCGTGTCCCCGTAGGAGGTCTTTAAGGTCTTCTTCTGATAAGCGGTGTTGTAGTCTGCCGCCAGATCCTTTACATAGGCAGCCACCCCCTCCCTGCTCACAGACACTTCCCCCTTGTCGTCCACAGACAGCCAGTCCACAATGGTTCCTCCGTCCAGAACCTCCTGCTTTTCTCCGAACTCATAGGTGACTGTCATGTTGGCATATTTGTTCAGGCGGTTCGCCAAAGCGTTAAGTCCGGGGTCCTGGCTGTTCACTGCCGGCTTTTTGTAGGCATCCAGATCCTCTACCACCAGCTGAGGCTTTAAGTTTTTCACCGCCTCCTCTATGGCCTTTGACACAATCTCCCGGTCCGGCACATTTCCCGGATCCCCGTCCAGAACCTTAAAGCCCTCCCCGGGTATGTAGTCCGACAGATACGCATCCTCCGGTTCCCTGATCTGCGCCTTGTCGAACATAGACAGGCTGCTGATCTTCTCCTCCAGAAGCTCCTGGTCGTAGAGGATCATGGTATCGATCTCATACTCTGTCCTCTGATTTCTGCGGCTCCACCACTCCATAGGATCCTGGGCCTCCAAGTACTCCTCCAGGCTCCCGTCAAATTCCGACCGAAGGCCTATGTCCTCCTGAGTAATCTCCTCCGTCTTCCCCCCTCTCTCCACAAGAGTGAGCGTATAACCGTCAACGCCTGAGAGGATCAGGTCCTCCATCTCCTCCACGGTCCGCCCCCCTGCCTCCACCCCGTTGATTACGGTACTGGGGAAAAATACGGTCTCATACTGTTTTCCCTGCTGTATGTAATACCCCGCTCCCAGCCCCGCGGCAGCCGCGAGCACAACGCATGCGGCTGCCGCGGTTTTTACGGGAAAGGTTTTCTTCTTTCTGCTTCTGGCTCTTTCTTTCTCTTTCAAACCGCCTCTCTCCTCCCTCTCTCATTCCTCCGGATATTCAAAAATACAGTATTCATATGCATTGACAATCTGGGTATCCTCATATTGATCCTTCCGCTTAAAAGCGGAACCGTAGTTGGCGTGGACATGGCCGTGTACAAACACCTTAGGCCGGTATTTTTCCATCAGTTTCCGAAAACAGGAAAATCCCTGATGGGGCCTGTCCTCCATATCATTGACCTTATAGGCAGGAGCGTGAGCCACCAGAATGTCAAATCCTTTGTTCCTCCACAGCTTCCAGCCCATTTTCCAGATACGCTTTCTCATCTTCTCCTCAGAATACTGGTTGGAGGCCCCGGGGATGTACTCCATGGACCCTCCAAGCCCCATGATCCGAATCCCCCGGAAGATGTAGATGTCATCCTCAATGCAGACGCAGCCCTCCGGCGGCTTGGTATCGTAGATGCTGTCGTGGTTGCCTCTGACATAGAGCACAGGGGCATGGCACAGGGTGGCAAAAAAACTTAAGTAGTCCGGTTCCAAATCTCCGCAGGAGAGGATCAGATCCACCCCCTCCAGCTTCTGCGGGTCATAGTAATCATACAGTGCCTTGGACTTATGGTCGGCGAGCGCCAGAATTTTCATCCCATTATTCCTCCCTGCCCCCTGCCGCGTCCGCCTTCACCCCCTGAAGACGCACCAGAGCCTGGGCCTCCTGTGTCAGCTGTGTAAATTTCGGGATCTCGCCCACCACATTTTCCGCAAGCCAGTCCATGGAGATAATCTCCTCCGCTGTCAGGGACTCCCCGTCCTGACACTGGATTTTTCCGTTCTGAGAGTAGATCAGGCCGTCAAACGGGTGGAAGCTGCCTGCCCGGATAGAATTTTTCAAAAAATCCATGAGCCTGTGGATCCCGTGGGGCAGGTTCTGGGAGTAAATCACATCAATCACCTCTGCCGACATCCCCCACCAGTAGTTCACTGCCTTTTTTCCTTTCAGGCTTGGGATCTCCCCGCCTCCCAGGCACACGGATTTCACAATCCTCTCATAGAATTTGCCCCAGTGCCAGATAGGGGCAGCCAGATTTTCCAGAGTTCCATCCTCCCTCTTTACATACAGGCCGTACTCCCTTGAGGCCTTGTCCGGGGTAATCATCTCCTCACCGGAGATATAGGTAATTCCCGCCTCCTTGAGCCTGAGAGCCGGGTTGGACTCTTTGGTTCTGGACCACTCCAGGTAAATTTTCACATAGGGATTAATCATCCTGGCTCCCATGGCAAAAGCATTGATGTTGGCCAATGTCCCGTAGATGGGATAGTCCGCCACATACCCCAGCCTGTCTGACTTGGTCATGGCTGCGGCGATGGCTCCCAGGAGAAACTTTGCCTCATACATCCTTCCATAATAGGTACAGATGGAGGAGTAGGACATCTTGATGGAACAGTTGTAGAACCTGACCTCCGGATGCCGGATAGCCGAGCGGACGCTCTGGTCCGCCATCTGAGGGCCTGTGGTGAAAATCATGTTGCACCCCTCGGCCACCGCCTGCTCCACAGCGTTCTCGATCTCCGGCTCCGTGCCCGCATTGTCCAGGGCCATGGTCTTAAGCCTTCCTTCGTAAACCTGCTCCAAATGCATCCTCCCCAGCTCATGAGCATAGGACCAGCCCGAGGTCGCAGCGGTCTTATTGTAGATAAACGCGATCTTGAGCATCTCCGGCTCTATGGTCTCCACAGGCTTCAGCCAATTAAACAGAGACGGCTTATGAGACGGAATCTCCACCTGCTCCGGGTCCTCCACCAGCTCCACCTGGTTTCCGCCTGCCGCCAGCTCGATCTCTTTCCACGTCTTATCCAGCCCCTTCGCCATCTCCATCTCTGTCTGGCCTTTGACCACATTATATTCAAAGATTCTCACATAGATCAGAAAAGCGTCGGAACAGGTCAGGTTCAGCTTATCTCCGCCTGCGTGGGTAAATGCCTTGGAAAAACGGCCGTAAGCGGACTTAAACAAAGCCCTTTCCTCCGCCGGCCACACTTCCTCCGGCTCTTTTCCCATAAGGGTTAACAGCTTTTTGTAGCTTCCCTCCTTGCTGAACCACACATCACAGTTAAAGGAAACCTGGTAAAAATCCAGGAACTCATAATATAGTTTATTCTCCTTTTCCTCAGTCCTCTGGGGCACCAGCCGGGTCACATACCCGGAAATGCTGTAAGCGCCCACGTATTTCATGACGCTGACCCGCTTGTTGCCCTCCTGCACATAGAACCGGTTCATGAACTCATAAGCCACGATGGGGTCATGAATCCCCTCGTCAATCTGATGATCGTATAAATTGGCCCACTTTGCCCCGAACTCCGACTGTTCCGGCAAAAGGGGCATAAAATTCCCGGCGAACGCGTTGGTGCGGCCTTCGGTCTTGGTCCCTATCACCTTGTTCAGGGGGATATCCATAAGCCCCAGGTTCACCTCCGACACGATCTTTGTGTAGGACAGGATATTATCCAGCACCGGGAGATAAGGGTATTCTCCTTTGTTTATGGACTCCTGATATTGCCTCCGGCCCCGCTTTACCGCTCCCATATAATCATATAATGCCATAACCCTGCTCCTCCTTGTATCCATTCATTAATCAAATATACTATAGCATTCCTGTGGGGCAAAGTCAAAGAAAAGGGATTCAAGATCTGCCTTTAAGATTTTCTCTCTGACAGAGCCACCATGGCGCCGCAGAACGCCAGCATAGGGAGAAACACGGATATGGTGATTCCCTTTTTTGTGCCGGACAGAGGATTTTGTCCCGCGGTCCATGCAAAAAAATACAAAAAATATACATGGGACAGGTAGATCCACTGACTCATCTCCCTCAGCCTTTTACACATCCGCTCCCGCCCTGTGCCCAGGCGGGGCACAGCCAAAGCCGCCGCTGTCAGGAAAAACGCCGCCGGGGCTGATGTAAAAACCATGTTCACATTCTGGCACAGCCTTACCTCTCCGTACATGAGCGCCGCTGACGCCAGAAAACCCGACGCTGACGCCAAAAAGGGAATGGGTATCCTGGCCTTGGCGAACCACAGGCCCATTGCCACAAAAAATGCCCCATAGAACACACCGTTGCGCACTGTCACAAAGTATGTAAAGTAGATTCTGTACAGCCTCCATATGTTTTCCGGCAGCTGCTGATTAAAATACCAGTTGTCGCCGATACAGCCGATGACAAACAAAACTCCTCCCACTGTCAGGATCTGCCATATTTTTGCCCCTGCCCCATAAGCGCCCCACACCAGGAGGCATGCGGTTATGAGCGCCAGAAGAAACCACAGATGCATGGACGAATGGTCCAGAAAAAAATACCGGATATAGACTAAAATCCACTCCCCTATGCGGTCCTTTCCATACCACCAATCATGGATGTCCAGGGGGAGATAGATGAGGGACCATAAGAGAGCCATCTTAAAAGTATGCCAGCAATATGCCAAAATCACCTTCCGGTCCTTCTCTGACCTGCCGTCGCCGATTTTTCGGAACAGCAGAAATCCGGCTATAATAAAGAAGTACGGCACCGCCAGATTCGACAGCCAGGAGCCGATGACAATGCGCCACTTGCTCTGCTCGGGGTAAAACAACTGGATCATATGGCGGGCCGCCACCAGAAGCGCCATCACAAATTTTATGATATCCAGGCTGTTATATTGTCTGTTTTCAGTCAAATTCTGCCTCCTCGATTCCCCTTCACTCAGAATGAGGGCCTTGAAGGAAATCTTCCCAAGGCCCTCATCCATTGTTATTTTTCATCGCATACCTGAAAGATATAGAATTTTAGATAATAGGACGAATCTGCTGCCCACAAGATGGGATGATCCGCCGCCTGAGTGCGGTACTCTACCTGCCGCAGCCTTTTGTGGGCGCCTGCCGCTGCCTCTCTCACAGTTTTGGCGAACAGTTCCGGATCCATAAAATGGGAGCAGGAACAGGTTGCTAAGTAGCCCCCATCCCTTACCAGTTTGAGCCCCCTGATGTTGATCTCCCGGTAGCCCTTCACGGCGTTCTTAACCGAATTGCGGGATTTGGCAAATGCAGGGGGATCCAGTATGACAACATCAAACCTCTCCCCCGCCCTCTCAAGCTCGGGCAGCAGTTCAAACACATCTCTGCATTCAAACCGAACCCTGTGGGACAAACCGTTTAAGCAGGCGTTTTCCCTGGCCTGCCGGATGGCCGGCTCTGAGGCATCCACCCCTAAGACCCAGGCGGCGCCCCCCATCCCTGCGTTCAGGGCAAAGGACCCTGTATGGGTAAAGCAGTCCAGCACCCTCTTTCCGGCGCACAGCCGGCCCACTGCCTGGCGGTTGTACTTCTGGTCCAGGAAAAACCCCGTCTTCTGGCCATCCTCCACATCCACTATGTAACGGACATTGTTCTCCACAATCTCCACCTTGGTGTCAAAAGGCTCTCCGATAAATCCCTTGAACCTTTCCAGCCCCTCCTGGAGCCGCACCTTGGCGTCACTGCGCTCGTACACGCCCCGGATCCGGATCCCATCCTCGCCGAGAACCTTTTTCAGCTTTTCCAGGATCATTGGTTTCCATCTGTCAATCCCCAAAGCCAGGGACTCCACCACCAGCACATCGGAAAACTTGTCTACAACAATGCCGGGCAGAAAATCCGCTTCTCCGAAAATGATCCTGCAGCTGGAGGTATCCACCGTATCCTTCCGGTAATTCCAGGCGCTTCGGACCCTCTGTTCGATAAAGTCCCCATCCACCGTCACATCCCGCCTTCTTGTCATCATGCGGACCGTGATGGCAGACCTTGTGTTGATAAAACCCTGCCCCATAGGATAGCCGTCGAAATCTTCCACCCGGACCATGTCGCCCTGGGAAAATTCTCCCCGGATCTCCTGGATCTCGTTGTCATAGATCCAGGCCCCGCCGGCCTTCAGGCTCCGGCCTCCGCCTTTCTTCAGTACCACTGCTGCCGCCATCTGTCACCTGCTCCTATTCTCCCTTGATCTCCTGGATCCGTTTGTCCATGTTCCGGTACATCTGGAAACCGGCAGTCAGGCCCATCTCAAAGTAGGCCTCCTCAAAAACCCTGCTGAAATTTATGATAATGTCCATCAGATCATCATCATCGGGATCCACCTCAGGAAACCTCTCCTTCAGCTGGCTAAGCAGAGTCTCGTAGGCTTTTGCCACCCTGCGCTCTAAGTTCTTGTCCTGCTCCGTGCTCTGGTCTTCCTCGTACAGCAGATAAGATGCCAGACTCCCTGTGTTCACTCTCCTCATTACTTCTTGATAGATACCCATACCGTGATCCTTTCCGTCCCAGACTTTATTTTCCGTCTGTAAGACTCTTTCCTTATAATATCTGCCGGCCTTGAGACCGCCGCCCCGCCGATTATTGGAGGGCTGCGATCGCTGCCTGCAGTTGATTATCCTCGTTCTTTTCCACCACTGCTTGATTCCTCAGTTCTTCATCAAGCTCCACCTCTATGTCCGGAGTCAGCCCCTCCCCGTGGAGGTCAAACCCGTCAGGCGTATAATAGTGAGCCGTGGTCAGCTTGATGGCCGTGCCATCCCCTAAGGGAAGCACGCTCTGGACAATGCCTTTGCCGAAGGTCTGGGTTCCCACCACCACCCCGGCCTCATAATCCAGGATAGCTCCCGTAAACACTTCCGAGGCGCTGGCGGAATTGCCGTTGACCAGCACTGCCAGAGGAAGATCCAGGCTGTGTCCATCCTCCTTGGGATATCCGCTGGCCCTCTGCCCGTAATCGCTCTCATGCTTCAGCTTTCCGTCCTCGCAGAAAAACCGCTCTCCGTTTCCGTCTTTATCCGCAGTGTACACCAGCATCCCATCCATCTTGTCTTCCGGGAGCACATAAGCCATCATCTCCACCACGGCATCCAGGACGCCTCCCGGATTGTCTCTCAAGTCTATGACCAGTTTCTCCATGCCCTGGGCCTCTAAGTCCTCGATGGCTGTCTTAAACTGCTGGCTGGTGACCGTATCAAACTGCAGTACTTCCACATATCCCACGTTGTCCGCCAGCATCTCGTGCTCCACCGTGGGGATCTCAACCCTGCGACGCTCCATCTCCAGCTCAACCTCCTCGTTGGTTTCGCCTCTGAGCACCACAAGAGTCACCTTGCTGCCTTCCTCGCCCCGGATATAGTTGCTCACCAGAAGATCCAGCTCCATACCCGCCACTTCCTCGTCCCCCACCTTGTAGAGGATGTCCCCGGGAAGGAGCCCTGCCTCAAAGGACGGGGAACCCTCGAACACCCTGACCACCGTGGAGACGCCCGTAGAGCGATTCTGAGACACCATGGCGCCGATCCCGCAGTACTCTCCCGCGGTATCCTCCATCAGAGACTGATAATCTTCCTCATTGTAATAGACCGAGTAGGGATCATTGAGGCCGTACATCAGGCCCATGTAGATCCCGTCCTCCACCAGCTCCATATCCTCCTCAAACAGGTAATAATTGTCCACAATGTCCTGGATATATCCCATCTTCTCCGAAATACGGCCAAGATCCAGCTCCCCCTCGCCCACAGGCTCCGCGGGATGGCCCTCTCCTGCCATCTGGACGGGGTCATCCATCACCGCCCGTCCTATAAGAAAGATTCCTGCCGACACTCCCACGATCACCAGTCCCGCGAAAGCCATCACAAGGGTTCCCACCAGGAAACCTTTCCAAAATTTGTTCTTGCTTTCCATCTCCAACTCCTCTCACAGCGCCATGCTCAACTTTAATATTCCCAATGACTTCCATATTATACCTTCAGATGCTTTCTTATAGTAAAGAAGCTTGCGAAAAAACCGATACCCAGCCCCAGAAGCACCGCCACCGCCGTCATATATGGAAAAATCTGGCTCAGCGGAAGGAACTGGAATATCCTGGAAATGATCTGGAACCTGGCTGCCAGATAGCCCACGGCCCGCAGATACAGAAAATACATGCCGATCAGGGGGAGAACTGCCCCCATAAGCCCGATGACCAGGCCTTCCACCACAAAGGGCGCCCGGATCATATAGTTGGTGGCCCCGATATACCGCATAATCTCATTTTCATTTTTGCGAAATGACGCTGCTACATTGATGGTGTTGCTGATCAGGAACACCGAGACCGCCAAAAGGACACCGATGATCACAAAGGACAAAATTCCGATAATGGCATTAAAGCTACTTAAGCCCTCCGCCGCGCTGTTGGAATAATTGACCTGGCGCACTCCCGGAGTCTGCTCAAGGGCCTCCACCACCTGATCCTGGGTGGTGATGTCCCGCAGAAAAATCTGATAGGATGCGGACCCCGCCAGAGGATTGTCGTCGGCAAACCCCTCAGCCAGCTCCTCATGTCCCGCGAAATAATCGCTTTTCATGGACTCCCACGCCTCCTGGGCGGAAGTGAATTCCATGTCGCTGATCTGCGGCATCTCCCCGATCTGAGTCCCCAGCTCACGGATCTGCTCCTCTGACAGCTCCTCGTCAAAGAATACTGTGATGCCGATGGTTCCCTCCGCGTTTTTTACCACATGTTGTATGTTGACGATAATGCTGAAGAACAGGCAGAACAAAAAAATACACGCAGAAATCGTTGCCACAGACGCGAGAGAAAACCAGACATTTCTGCATATATTCTTGACGCCCTCCTTCAGACAATACCAAAATGTACTAATCCTCATGAACCGCTCCGCCTTCTTCGTCACTTACGATGCAGCCCCGGTCCATGGTAATGACCCGTCTTCGCATCAGATTAACAAGCTCATTGCTGTGGGTGACCACGATCACCGTAGTCCCCATGCGATTGATCTTATCCAGCAGCTTCATGATCTCTATGGCATTGTGATGGTCTAAGTTTCCTGTAGGCTCATCGGCCAGCAGAACCTCCGGACGGTTGATCAGCGCCCTGGCGATGGCAACTCTCTGCTGCTCCCCGCCTGAAAGCTGCTGGGGGAAAGACTTGTACTTGGAGGACAGGCCCACCATCTGGAGCATGGACGGCACCCTCTCCCTCATCTTTCTGGGAGACGCGCCAATCACCCGCTGGGCGAAAGCCACATTCTCATAGACATTCCTGTCCTTCAAAAGCCGGAAATCCTGGAACACCACTCCCAGCCTTCTCCGATACTTGGGAACATACCGCCTGGGCATCTTTCCCAGGTTCATATCATTGACCACGATCTTGCCGGAAGTAGGCTCCACCTCCTTGAGCAGGAGCTTGAGCAGGGTTGACTTGCCTGATCCGCTCCTCCCTATGATGAACACGAACTCTCCATCCTCTATGGTGATGTTGATGTTCCGCAGAGCCTTGTTTCCGGTGTCGTAGGTCTTGTACACATTTGTAATCTCTATCATCTCTGTATGCCTGATTCCCTAAAAATCTGAATTTTCCATGTATTTCATATACTTGACTACCATCAGCGCGATCTTGAAGGTGATGGCGTCCTCAAAGATCCTTATGTCCAGGCCTGTGCTCTTCTGCAGCTTATCCAAGCGGTACACCAGGGTGTTCCTGTGGATGTACAGCTGTCTGGAGGTCTCCGACACATTCAGGCTGTTCTCAAAAAACTTGTTGATCGTGGCCAGGGTCTCGTCGTCAAACTCATCCGGAGACTTGCCGTCAAAGATCTCCCTGATAAACATCCGGCACAGCGGAATCGGAAGCTGGTAGATCAGACGGCCGATGCCCAGCTTGTTGTAGGCGATCACGTTCTTGTCGCTGTAGAAGATCTTTCCCACATCCAGGGCCATCTTGGCCTCCTTGTAGGAGCGGGACACCTCCTTGATCTCCCCCACCACGGTTCCGAAGGCCACATGGACCTTTGTCATGGCCTCTGTGTTCAGCATATCCAGAACCATGTTGGCAGTCTTCTCCAGATCGTCGTAGGTCTCTGTGGGCTTCACTTCCTTCACCAGGATAATATTCTTCTCGTCCACAGCAGTGATGAAATCCTTTGTCTTGCTGGCAAACAGGCTTCTCACCGTCTCTAAGGCATTGACATCCTTCTCGTGCTTGGTCTCGATGATGTAGACCACCCGCTTCACGCTGGTCTCGATGTGAAGCTTCTTGGCCCTGTTGTAGATATCCACCAGCAAAAGATTGTCAAGAAGCAGATTCTTGATAAAATTGTCCTTGTCAAACCGCTCTTTATAAGCCACCAGAAGATTCTGAATCTGGAACGCCGCCAGCTTGCCTACCATATATGCATCGTCACTGCCGCCTTTGGCCAGCAGAATATATTCTAGCTGATGTTCATCAAAAACCTTAAAAAACTGGTACCCCTGGATAACCTGACTGTCTGCCGGCGAATCTACAAACGCGAGAATAGAATTTTCATACTCCTCTGCATCCGGGAACGTGGTTGCCAGAACCTTGCCTTCTGTCTCACAGACACAGAGATCGATCCTTGTTATGCCTTTCAGGCCATCAATGGTTGTCTGAAGTATCTGATTTGAAATCATAGTGCACTCTCCTTTTTTGTAAATTTACCCTTATTCTATATTAAAGCAAATGGCAAAAAAAAGCAAGCAGGTATGAATACCTGCCCGCCTTTTTTCTAAATCGTTAAGAATCATTTAAGAATCTGATTAGTTAACGATGATCTGCTCTGTATCTTTATCAAATACGTGAATCTTGCTCAGATCCAACGCCAGTCTCACGGTATCGCCAACTCTCGCGGCTGTGCGCGGATTAACTCTCGCTGTGAAGTTAGCCTCCTCCACATCAAAGTACAGGAACACCTCTGCGCCCAGAAGCTCGTATACGCGGACAACGGCGTCGATAATACTCTTCGGGGAAGCTTCCAGCCATGCCTGATCGTCGTGAAGATCCTCAGGACGGATGCCCAGAGTAACGGTCTTGCCCACATAGTTCTTTGCCTCAAGAACCTTGCCTTTCTCAGCCGGCAGGGAGATGGTGTGATTGCCGAAGGTCAGGGTGACGTCGGAGCCTGCCTTGCCCACCTTGGCGTCCACCATATTCATCTGAGGAGCTCCGATGAATCCCGCAACGAACTTATTGCACGGTTTGTCGTACAGATTCTGCGGAGAATCAACCTGCTGAACCACGCCGTCCTTCATAACTACGATCCTGGTACCAAGGGTCATGGCCTCGGTCTGGTCGTGGGTTACGTAGATGATGGTGGCCTGCAGTCTCTGGTGCAGCTTGGAGATCTCGATACGCATCTGGCCTCTCAGCTTGGCATCCAAGTTGGACAGGGGCTCGTCCATGAGGAATACCTTGGGGTTACGCACAATGGCGCGGCCCATGGCGACACGCTGTCTCTGTCCGCCGGAAAGAGCCTTGGGCTTACGGTCTAACAGATGCTCCAGGTCAAGGATTCTGGCAGCTTCATGCACCAGCTTGTCGATCTCCTCCTTGGGAGTCTTTCTCAGTTTCAGACCAAATGCCATGTTGTCGTATACGGACATATGGGGATACAGAGCATAGTTCTGGAATACCATGGCAATATCCCTGTCCTTCGGCTCTACATCGTTAACCAGCTTGCCGTCGATGTAAAGCTCACCGGAGGAAATGTCTTCCAGGCCCGCAATCATACGAAGGGTGGTGGACTTACCGCAGCCGGATGGGCCTACAAAAATGATGAACTCCTTATCCGCAATCTCCAGATTGAAATCTTTTACTGCCACAAATCCATTAGGATATGATTTTGTTACGTTCTTTAATGACAAACTAGCCATTCTTAATTCCTCCTGTTTTTGAAAAAAATAATTAGACTTTGGAGAACTTAATTCCTAAAAAGGAGTTCCCTTTGTTATGAGTTTATCATACACGAAACCCGTTTTTTATACCATATTGTAAATTACCAAAATCAATCTTTTTATTTGGCTAATCTGCATATTGATTTTTTTTCGGTCCTAAAAACACAAAAGAATGCACATATTTTATATTTTTTTATGTTAATATTCGATAAAGCCTTCTCCAAACACTTCCCGCACATCCGATACAATCAAAAAAGCTTTTTTATCAAATTCTGCCACAATCTCTCTCAAGGCAACGATCTCCTTTTTGGAGACCACGCAAAACAGCAGCTTTTTATCCTGCCCCGAATACATCCCCACCGCGTCAACTGCCGTCACTCCCCGGTCCATGCGGGTCATCACGGCTTTGGCGATCTCCCGGTAACGGTCGGAGATGATGTAGGCCTGCTTGGAGAACTTAAGCCCCTCCAGAAGGCCGTCGGACACCTTAGCCACCGCATAGATCGCGATCAGAGCATACAGCGCATACCGGATCCCGAACACCGCCGCCCCTGCCAGCACCACCAGGGCATCCAGCACCTGCATGATCTGGGCGATGGAATAGTGGCGCATCTTTCTCTGGAGAAGGGCGGCCAGCATATCCGTCCCTCCCGTAGTGGCCTGAAAGAGAAACACTAGGCCTGTCCCCAGGCCGCTGACAATCCCTCCGAACAGCGAGGTCAGAAGAAGGTCTTCCATGAGAAACGGGATCTCGGGAATCACATACAGGGACAGGGACAGCGCCCCCGTGGCCACCGCGGTTCTCTTGATAAACTGCCAGCCTTTAATCCTCCACGCTGCCAGAAACAAAGGGATATTGAACAAAGTGTTGGTGATCCACAGAGGAATCCCCGCCAGGCTCTTTAAAATGATCGCGATGCCTGTCACGCCTCCTGTAACCAGACTGATGGGGTCGAACATATTCTTGATGGCAAACCCCATGATAAAAGCGCCTGCGGCTATCAGGGCATACTCCGTAAATGCCGAATATTTCTTCATCTCTCGTCTCTCCTTTCTTCCGGACATCATCTCAGGGGCCGCGCAAGCGGCCATATTTCCTTTCCGACCCGTGTGCAATCGAGCAGGAGAGCTCTTTCTCCGCTCGCCGCGCCGGGGCGGGGCCGCGCAAGCGGCCATATTTCCTTTCCGCCCCGT
>CAMTAF010000022.1 GCA_947066955.1 uncultured Hungatella sp. | reverse complement strand
TCTTTTAAAAAACTTTCCACAGCCCCATAGACTCCTATAGTCGCAATGGAAATACCGCTATTTCTAGCTTTCTCAGCTTCTCTCAATGCAATGGAAGCGCTGTCTGGAGCACCATCTGTAATCAGGATGACCGCCTTGTTGTTGCTGTTTTCAACTCCACACAATTCATTTGTAGCCAGCCTGATGGCCCCATCCATATTAGTACTCCCACCAACGCCCACAGCTTTAACGGCTTCCAAAAGGGTTCTCTTATTCTGTGTTAACCTGCACATCATCTGTACTTTACTTTCAAATGTTATCAGACCAAGACGGTGAATATTTAAATCCAGAATCTCAAGTATCAGCTTTTCACAGGCTGTTTTTGCCTGTGTAATACGGTTTCCTGACATACTCCCTGATACATCCAGCAGTAAATAAAAATCTGTCGGCTTTGCCCCTTTTTTCTTGAAATTTTCCACGATCTGTCCCTTATGCAGCTCCACCCTTTTCGCCACATGGGTTTTGGTATCTTCCGCGGTGACATGGAGAGTACGGCTCTGATCATAGTCAAAAGTCACACATATCTCTGTCTGCCCCGCTGGTGCCCTATCTATGCCTTCCAAAACAAAACTACCATATAAGTCAAAGTTCTTATCATTCCCTTCGATCTTGTCAGAAGAGCTCCTGTTGATCTTCTCATAAACCTTGATGACCACTGACTCCTGATAATCATAAGCATTTCTGTAAATCTCTTTGCGGACACAGGGATATAAACTTCCCTCTGACAATAATTCTGAGAATATACTCTTATCGTCTTTATCCAACACTTCAATTCCCATGGAATGGGGAATAATATCCTGCAGTTTGTCATCAAAGGGATCGATCCTGTTCTGTTCTGGCGTAAATCCGTTCCAGGCATCAGCTATTTTTCCTGCCCCCATGGCAACCTGCGTGGCCCTGTCCTGTTCTCCGTTGGCAGAAAGGCCGAAATAATTTTCCACATCCTCCTGAACCTTGGGAATATAACAGCTTCCTCCTACCAAGAATATCTTTTTCAGTTCTTCTTTTTTAAATTTCTTGCTATTTTTTACAGTTTCGTCAATAACCTGAATGATTTTTTCAAACAGCGGCTTACATATTTGGTTAAACTCCTCTCTGCTCATAGACATAGAAAAATCATAGGATCTCTTGTCCGGGCCATATGTAAACAGACCTGGAATATCAACCTCCGCTTCATCGATTTCGCTCAGTTCTTCTTTTAACTCTATCGCCCCATTCTGGATCTTTGCCATCATCATATAATAGTTCTCATAATCGAGTCCTGATTTTTCCAGGCTTGACAGATCCATCGACAGGTCACTCTCAATATATTTCAGAAAATACTTCACCAGACATTTATCGAAATCATCCCCTCCCAGCCTTCTCTCTCCCCCTATATCCAAGGTAGAAAGTCCTTTGCTATCTACGCTCAACGCGCTTACATCGAAAGTCCCGCCTCCAAGATCCACTACAAAGATCTTTCCATCCGTATCCTCGGCAGCAGACACAGCGGCAGCCACTGGCTCTGTGATGATCCTGAGAACCTCCATTCCCGCTCTCCTCCCCGCCTGCTTTGTCTCATCGGACTGGGTGCTGGAAAAGTAGGCTGGCACTGTGATCACCGCCTGGACAATATCCTCATCCTCCAGGTCATAAGTCTCCCTCACCTTCTGGTGAACCTCGCTGAGAATTCTTGCCGCGACGTCTGTGGGAGTATAGGTCTTTCCACGGCAAGTCCAGGTTTTTTTATTCTTGCCAGTAAGCCCTATGTATGTTTTTGAGGAACGAATGCAATTATCCGGATCTGCCAATCCTTTTACTTTCGCCGGCTTTCCCACAATTTCTCTGATCGTTCCATCGGGCTGTTGTTCCACGTACATAATTGACGGAAGCATCTGACTACTTCTGAATTTTAGAAGTTTCAGCCTCCCCTTTATCCTGCAGCATGCAAGAGTGTTTGTAGTTCCCAAGTCAATCCCTACCTGCACTTTTTTCATAATATCTGTTCCCCTTTTGGTAAATTGTTAGTATGAGGTTTCTGAACACGAGGTTTTCTTTCTTCTTCTGCCTCATTTTTCATCAGTCGTTCCGCTGATCTGTCTATCTCTTCATTTCTTCCCTCTTCTTTTTCTTTTTTTTTGCGTGTACCCTCGAACTCCGGAAAATGCTTTCTATGTTCCGCCCACTTCCCTGGATTATTCAGATAATCGCTAAAATGATTTTTTAACTCTTTCTTTTTATCATCCCTAAAATACTGAATTATCTTTCCATCAAGCGCTTCCGCATACCCTTTCATCCATTCCAGTTCTTCGCTGACTCGCCTATTTTCTTCAATTATACTCATTCTTTTTTGAATTTCTTCACGCAAAGACTTCAACACTTGCTCTTCATTCGCTTTTTTCTCTTTTTCCTTGTCCTTAATCTCTTCCTCTTTCTCGGCAATTTCCTGTTCTTTTGCTTCGATCTCTTTTTCCTTAACAGCTATTACTTCTTTTAATCTTTGCGCTTCCGCGATCGCTTCATCTCTGGAATGGATAGCTGTGTCTCTTTCTACTTTGTATTTGTTTGCTCTGTTTACTGCATTGTCCTTTTCCAAGACCAGTCGGATTCGCTCCCCCTCAAGGTCTTTCCTCTCTTCAACCAGCCTCTCCCTTTCCCTGTCCAGCGTTTCTTTCCCTTGCTGGTTCGCGATCAACAATGCCACGATTTTCCCGGAATCCAACTCTAGCTTTTCATAATAGTCTGCTTTTGACTCATGCTTCTCAATTTTTATCTTCTGTTCTTCAATCTTCTTCTCCAGACTTTTATTGATTGATTGCTGGCTTTTCAGCTCCTGCTCTCTCTGTTCAAGCACCTCATAAAATGTCTCACATATTTCCTGCAGGTCATGAAACATTGATAAAATTTCCTGGGCTATCCCAACAGCACTGTTAATATTCTCCTCCACTTTCACAGAAATCTGCTTTTCAAAAGCACGAAGCTTGTCTATCCCATAATCATCTGTTTTTACCATTCTTTTGAACTCCTTTTTTGAATTTCTTTAGGAAAGGTCTATTTCCAGCGGAAACCGCCAGTCAACACAAAATCTGTCTTCTCCCTCCTCGTAATCCTCGTCCATATCCAGATAACCGATCTCGGCCAATATGTTCCTATCCTTGTCTACCATCAAACGATACAGGCTGCCCTGGGCTGCTGCTTCCTCTATCAGACAAATATCCCCCAGATATACTTCTTTCTCCTCCTCGCCAAAAATAGTCTGATATACCTGGATCTTCCGTTCTCTTTTCATTGCCTCTGACAGAGAGTCCAGTCGTGAGCGGTAATCCTTATAGGAATCACTTTTCATCAGCGGTGTTAATTTTCTCTCTCCCTCTCCTTTGGTATAGACCATAAACGGGATTTTGTCTTTTATGATCATATTCTCATCATGAGACGTAATCAATTCGTTATAGATAGCCGCTCCACGGGCCACTGAGGCGTACAGCCTTTCCTCCTCCTCCATATCATCATTCAACTCAAAAAGGGCTTTCACATCTTCATGCCCGTTTTTTAAAAAATAGCTTTCAATGATATTCCTGAAATATGGGATAGATGATGATCCTCCTACCATAAAAATATCTGTAACTTCATCTGCAGTCATATCATCACTGTCGGAGAACAGACTATCTAACAGCTTGTGAAGTCTTTTTTTCCAATTCTGCTTTTCAAATATCTGATAAATATCCGCTGGAGTGATTTTTCCAAAATCTTCTATGCTGTCCTTAAAAGCTATATGAGTGTCTGCCTCTTCTTCATCTCCTCCAAACAAGGTTTCTTTCATCTCATCAATAGCGGTCATAATATAATATCTGTTCAGCATTCTATAATACTTGTCCTCTTGTTGCTCCAAAACTTCCCGTATTTTATCTGGTTTCCTTTTACAAAGAATTTCTTTCAGAATATCTTCATTGATGTGGTTTCCGCCATAACCGATTCCTACCGTGGCCTGTGTCTGAATCCTTACCTTTCCATCCCTCTGCCGAACCTCTATCAAACACAAATCCAATGTCCCACCCCCGAAATCAAAAATCATAACATTATGATCTTCATCCAGTTCATCCCGCATCAGGGAAAAGAAACAGGCAAAAGGTTCCGTGATAACCTCATTAACAAGAAACCCCGCCTCTTCGGCTGCCTTTTTCACAATCTGCTGTTGCCTTTTTGAAAAATTCACTGGCACGGTAATCACAGCTGATATATCCTCTTCTTTATTTGAACGATGTATTTCATCATAAAGGTTTTTCATAATATCCCTGGTCACATCATAGGCTGAGACACTGATACCAAAGGAAAGCATTCGAATCCAGTTATACTCCTGGAGATATGCCTTAATGTTCCTTATTCTGTCCTGTTCCCGCGCGGATTTTGTCAACGCTAGTTTCCCCAATATAACACTAACTTTCTGTCCTTCTTTTTTTTCATACAAAGTGACGTTAGGTACTCTCGGTTTGTCAATCTGCTTTCCTAATTTCAGAGTGGCTATATCGCCGTTTCTCTTTCGCTCTGCCCCCTTTATGTTGCATGTTCCAAAATCAATCCCCAACATTCTCATAAAGCCTGTCCCCTATCTGCTGATTTAAAAATCTTTATATCTGCCGATCCTGTAAATTCCTGGTATGATCGCTTCTGTCTCACCATTCTCGTCCACATAATCCAATGCATAGGCATCCTGCTTAATCTCAAGGATCCTATTGTCTTTTTTGATATCATCCACTTCTTCGTATAAAACCAGGTCGTCTATATAATCATAGTCTTTGTCAGCCAACTTATCTCCCTTTTTAAACTCAATCTTTCTCAGCCCGCACTTTATCAAAAAACTGTCTACAAGATCATGAACCGTCTCCTGAGATAAAGCCTTAATCATGGTCTGTTTCAGCAATTTGATCATTTCACTGGCAAGCTTCTCTGAATCATAATCTTTCTCATCTATTTTCCGTAATAAGTCGCCTAACTTCTTTTGACATTTCTCCAACAGTTTATAATAAATATCAAAAGACCTATCTGCACTGGTTTTCTGTTCTAATACCTTTTTTAACTCTCCGCATTGGAATATACATTCCGCAAGCACATGTTTGTTCTCCCCTCTGTCACATGTAAAAACAGGGGTTACAATGGTTGTCGGAAGTGTCCTTTTAGTAACTTCTGCTTCCAGAGGAACACCTGTCCATTTTTTTACCGATGATTCCGTCCCCATCACTGACGCTTCTAAAGTCTTTGATATCGGAGGGACAGAGGCTACTGTCCCTGTTTCATTTTGGGGCAAAGGGGGAACCTGTGGCTGTACTGGAGGCATCCATTGAAATGGAGTGGTCCAGTTTCTTTCTTTACCCAAATCTTCTACCTGTCTTTGCAGCTTATCAACAGAATCTTTTATGGACTGGGTCACACAAAGCAATTCCTTAATATATTTTATCAGCCGTTCATTCTCTTCCCTGTACCTGACCAGTTCCTTCTCCAACTTTTCTATACTCCCAAAACTGGCCAGTTCTGCCAAGTTATTTCGGATGACCTGCTCTAGGTAAACCTCCATATTTTCTTCTGTGATCCGTTGATTTTCTATTATAGACTGCTGGAAACTGTCCAACTGTTCCTGTGTTGCCTGTCTATTCTGTTCCGCATAATATTCTTGTTCTGATCTTATTTTTTCAAACCATTCTTCTTGTTTTCTTCTTGATAACCAAAAAAGCACTGTTTCCTCCTACTTTTCTCAAGCTGAATAACAATAATACCTGCACTGTCCCGCTATATATTCGTATTCAGGCAGTTCTTCCTCTTCTGATAAATAACTGATAAGAAAAATTGGGCGGATCATCTCAATCACTTCTCCGTCTTTTCCTTTGTCGGCCGTTCTTTTCTGATAAATCTGTATTGTACTCAAATCAAGATATTCCATCTCCTCATCTGACAAATACTTCCCTTTATCATAAGCTGCTATAGCTATTCCCCATTTGATCAGATAATTTTTAATAATGGAACAACCAGCCCCTATATTCCATACCTTTACTAATGTTTGTTCTAAACCGGATTTAAATTTTTTCGCTACTTCTTCACCTTTTTCAAGAATCTGCCTCTTATTCAATATTCCATTTATCTTGTTTGAAAACTGTCTGATACATTTATAATAATTAGCGGTCCTTTCATTTTCAGGATATACTTTTTCCAGTTCCTGACACATATCAGAAAAATCTTCCAGTATATCTTGGAGTTTTTTTTGATTATATTCCAGGTGATCCTGGAACATTACTTCCGCTGTTTTCTCCTGAATATCTGGAACTTCTATCTCTACTGTTCTTTTATCCGTTTTTACATTCCCGTATTTCTGTTCTAATCTTTCATACAGCGATTCCTCCTTATATTTCCGGCTCAGACGGTCGATCAATTTTTTTATCTTCTCTATCAATACAGATTCCCCCCTTTGGTAATCTTTAACTTTTCTGCCTTCACCACCTGATGGCTCTGATCTTTAATCTCCGCTGACACAGAGGGAGTTCCATCCGCTCCGATGCTAAATGTCACCCACAATGAAAGTCCTGCCTGAGACGGAATTCCTGTGATTGTTAATTCACTAACTAAGTTGATTCCATCATCATCAATTTTTTTCGCATCAGGATAATTTTTTACATCTTTCTCGTAATATTCTATGGTCACTTCCTTTTGATCCTGCCTGGAGAGATAAAACACCTGTGTCCCTGAGCAAGGAAGCCTCTCCCCTGCCCTGATTACTGGTTCAAACAAATTTAATTGCACACCTTTTATCAGTCTTGTTCCTATTTCAAATCGGGTCCTCTCTTCTACTTTCAACTCTACTGACGCCAGCTTAGCGGCCCCTCGTGAAATCAGCGTCGATGATTCTCCTGCCACCCCCACCAGATTTCTCAGAATATCATTTTCAGACAACTTCTCTCTTACCAAACGAATCTGTGAGCTTCCTCCCGCCAATACCACTTGATCAATCTTTGATACATCTCCCCGTTCCATGGTCTCTTTAAGAACTCTGCTGGTCAAGCTAACTGTTTTCTGGATATCCTCTTCTATAATGTCATAAAAATCCTCCAGACTCATCTCCACATTGATCAGCGTTGGCTCACTGTTATTATCCAGATAAAACCTGATAGCCTGTTCTACTTCATCTTCCTCAAGAAAATCCTTTTTCATATTCTCTGCTGCCTCAAAAACCTCATTGCGATTTAAGAAAAATCGCTCACTACTGAGTTCATAATCGTCCTCTGAATAATGATCCGCTTCCTCTGCATCAAATGGATAGTCTCTGTCCACCTCGTCCAGGCAAATTTCCCACAGCCTCTCCGCGATCTTCTCTGTTATCAGATTTCCTCCCAGCTTCTTATCTCCATCTGTGGCAATTTCTGTATAAATTTCTCCTAATTTCCGGATAACGGACACATCAAAAGTTCCGCCTCCAAAATCATATACCAAGATAGATTCCCCATCTTCACAGTTTTCATCCTGGTAAGCCACAGCTGCCGCTGTAGGTTCCGCGGCTATTTTAATATCGGAGAAACCGGCCTGACTGGCTGCTTTCAAAATCGCTTCTTTGATAGCGGACTTTTCTTCTGGATCAAACTGAGCAGGAACCGTTATCACCGCTTTATCGATGGTTCCCTCCTTTTCTCCAAATTCACTGAGAAGTTTTGGCTGAATTATCTGTATCAGTTTATTCAAGAACAACTGCGCCGCCTTAACAGGCTTTATAATAAAGCGATCCCCATTATTAGCAACTACCTTATATTTCTTGGTTGGATCTGTGAGAAATAGCTTAAAATTCCTCACCATACCCTCTGGCTTCATCCTTCCTCTCACAGCGGCCTTAGAGCCGATTATATATTCATCCTCAGACATAAAATATAAAACCGTAGGAATTAGATATCCTCTTTCCAACTTCATAGCCCGAGCGTAACCATTCTTATCAATATAGCTGACTTCTGTTGTCGTGGTTCCAAAATCAATCCCTATCTCTTTTCCCATATCATGTCCTCCCCATAATTTAGATAAGCTGCAGTTCACCAATCGTCATTAAGCTCTCAAACCCTATAACTCCAAAATGCTTTTCCCACACTGCTTTATCCTTCACCCAGTAATCCAAAAACATACTTCTCCATAACTCATATAATTCCCCATATGTACATTCACTGTCCTCTGCACTTTTTTCTTTCTTTGCGAAAGGAATGAAAATCAATAAACATTCTTTTGCGCATGAATAGTAAAACATAGCATCCAGCAATTCTCTGCCTGCCTCATAAGCATAGCTTCTTCTGATATTGCTCTGTCTCCTATGTTCAAAATATTTTAAAATGATATATTTTTGATGATTGCTTAACTTCTCATATAAGTCCTTATTCCGATCACCACAGTATCCCCCTTGAATCATTTCTTCCCACAAGATCATGTGGATATCCATCCCCGTCATTCCAGACAAAAGATCATAGTTGGCAAGAATATGAAACAAAAGCGAAATTTCCTCACTTCTATCCTTTCCTCCCTCCAAATAACCTGCCAACTCTTTAAAAATATCACTAAAGCGGAACAACCCATTTACTTCTCTCTCCAAACCCTGAGTATTCAGACATTCCGCATAAGGTGAAAAATTATTCAATGCCAGACGATATGCATTATCTACAGAATAATTATCAAATATATAAGTCAACGGTATCCTCCTCTCCACGTAATATCCGGATACATGACTGTAAAATAATCGCAAAGATAATTGAGGTAATCATCTGCGAAAATACTGTTTTCCTTGTTTGCGAAATAGAGATAAACTGTCCTTGTTGTTTTTAGCCAAAGTTTGTCAACAGTGGTATAGGAAAGCTCATTTCTATATTTTTCATATTCTTTATAGTCAGGCAGCCTAGCTGCTGATATCTTCTCCAATTCTAATCCAAGCTGCTTTCCATGTTGCTTGATTGCTGTCAATATATCCGCCTCACTCCGCAGCCTTTCTTTTATCAACTGTTCCACAGCTCTTCCATTACTGTCATTCGCTTTATGCGCATTGGAAAAAAGATACGGTGTTTCCGGCTCTTTTAAAATACTGTTAATGGTAATTTTAGCGAATCCATCCGTATAATTTTCTAAATATTTAAACTCAATTTTATCTCGGTCACGATGTGGAAGATCAAAAAGAAAACTCTGTTTTACCAGCGGTATAATATATTGATTTCTGTCGCACCCATCAAAAACATAACTATAATGTCTTTCTTTTCCCAAAGGATTCCCTCTGGTTCTGCTGATATCCAGATCCTGGCTCTGTATCCTGATATTCCATGCGGCGAATTTATTTAGAAACGCGACTTCATTCAAAGTATTTTCTTCTAATTTCAAATCCACGCTCTCAATATCTTCCTTGTAATCTTCAATATTCTCAACATTGATCCGTATCTCAACCAGTCTCCGCGCCAAGGGCAAAAAGATAATAGGCGCTGTAATGCCATATAATTCCCCACAATATCTTAATATTTTTTCTTTCCGGATCAATTTATCAGAAAAGATCAATCTGTAAGAAATCTCCATCTCTTTTCCGTCTCTATATCTGATACAGCCTTTGTACATATCATACTGTTCTGTCATTTTTCGGAATCTTTTATAATCACATTTCAGAAACGTATATCCCAGCACACTGCTTTTTTTCTTCTCTTTTTTAGCAGCAATTATGTTCTTAATTAACTCACTGTTCATTGCTGATTCAATTTTTGATTTTGAGAGGTAGAAAAGCGTGTCATCTATTCCATAAAAACCAGCATGCCTTAATCCTTCTCTATATTCCTCATCAGCCAGCGCCGTTATTACTATTCCAAAAGATTTTTCTGGCGCGTAAAGCGTCTGCTCAATCCTGTTTTTTATCTGTTCAATCTGTCCTTCTGTATAATTTTGGACACAATCTATCATTCCCAATAAAAAATCCAAATTCTCACAACTGCTGTTTTTTAATTTCTCCTTCAATTCACTGAATTCTGTAAATTTCATTGCCATCCCCATCAATTAATGTTTACATTTTTTCCTGTAATGATAATTGCGTTTCCTTCCAGAATGATTTTCTTCTCTACATTACATTCCAAGTTTTTGTTAATATCCATATGAACCGTTCCATTTTCCGCTACGATACATAGATCTCGGTTTCTTATTTCCACTTTATCATCATTGATCATAACAACACTGTCCTTTGATTCCATCCTCAGTCCGTCACCAGCGAAATAAATTTTTCTGCCTGACCGATCAATGATCGATTTTTCATCAATATTCCTATGTTCCTCGCCAATGTCCTCCATCCGCCTTACTCCTGTAATAACGAATTCCTTTCCATCCCACAAGACATCCACAAAATCTCCTATATCCGGAATGAATACAACTCCGCCCTTATCTCCATCGTATATGGTTTCCATGTCAATCCATATATTGTTATTGTCTGAAATATCCTGAATATCCCCGGAATTAAAATCTACTTGAACTCTCCCCCTGTTCTCTGGATCTTTATTGCCGATCACTTTCCCAACAAAATGATATACTGGAATCATATTCTCGGTTTTTTTTGCGTAAGTCCCTGTATCTCCCCGACTGCGGCTTGCCAGATATTCGTATCTATATACCTGATCCTGTCCGCGAATATTTAACTCATCAATTATATAATCCCTTCCGTCAAGTCTTATCTGCTTTCCTATGTCTAAGTTTCTAGTCTTATCATCAATATTACTGATTTGGATTCGAATTCTTTCCCGGTCTGGACAAAACTCTTTCTCCAATACAATCAGTTCTTCCGCGTCAATCTCTATCGCTGAATTTCCTCTTTTATCTCCTATCCGAATCTGGCATACATCGTCACTTTTATCATCTACCCACACAGAAGAACCCATCATCAGCGCTATACGGCAGATAAATTCCATATCTGTCTCATTTATCTGGACCACTGGCTGTTCTACCGCATCTCTTCCCAGTCCTTCCTCTAAAAATATAATTTCAAAATCTTCTTCACCCCGTAGGTAATTTAATATATCTCTATATGTTTTTCCAGCGTTCTGGAAAATCCTTGTGTGAGTCTCCCTTTCCAGCTTTACAGATTTTGACATAATGGTGACAGAGATCAGGTCTTCACTGTAGCCCTCCATACACTTAATGTCCCGCGAATTTCCTGACATTAAAAGGGTATCAGAAGATGGAGTATCCGTATCCTCACAGTCGTAAACTTTTATTGTCCTTTTAAAAACACTATCAGATATTGCGTATTTCCCTTTTCTACAAGTAAATTCGCAGACAGAATGAGTATTTCTTTTCTTACTCAGATTAAATTTCCTGAATCCGTCTATATTCCTGAACTCCGTCACCATCATGATTAATTATTCTCCTTAAACTGACCCTATCTTGATTCCATCCAAATTATCCTTTCGCTGAGCCGCCACCAGTTCAAAAGTATGTCCCTTCTCGCCTTCCCGCGCGTTAAAACGTTCTGTATAATCGATGCAGAATACCCTGTCCATATTATACGTCCTTAAGGTCTCTCCCCCGGTTTTCAGAGTGATTTTCATCATTCTGTATACTTTTTCTCTTTTCTTGTCCAGCGACCACAGAGCTAACATTCTTGTTTGATCTTTGCTTTCCGGTTTGATGTTTCCGATGACTACAACTTTGTTGACCACATTCTCTGATCTGTCTTTTACATCTTCCTCCACAGTATCAATTTTAAACTCTACTGTATTTACAGTTTTATCATCCAAAAAAATCGTGTTTCCATTCTCCTGTATAATTTCTACTGAAAATCCTGTTGCGTCTTCCATAACCTGTACTCTCCTTTACTTTACTTTTCTTCTACTTTTACTTTCACATAGTCTTTATCTTCACCATACTGGATTTCTATATCTGATAATCCGGACAGCTTGATTTTTTCATCTTCCCGAAGCAACCTGTTCACCTCCTTCTCTTCCTCTGACTCCTGTTCCTGGAATAACTGTCCCCAGGATTTTACATCTCCGTCTATAAAGTTTTTAACTTGATCCGCGTTTACCTCACTGCTTCCTCCATTAACACACAACTCTATAAAATCTGCAAAGAGAACATGGTTTAATTTTCGATATTTTGTTCCCTTTAATCTCATGGTTCGTGAATTCTTTACATAGCAATAGGTAATGGGATTTCCGTCCTTGCCTGTAATCTTTGTATCGCAAAAGTAAAAACCGAACCGATTCTCCATGATCCCTTTTTCTAAATCTTTAGGGCATGGCAGCAATCTCTCCCGACACATATTTGAGGTAAACCCATAAGATACCTCTTTATCCTCAAAATCGACCCTTATACCTGGCAGATTTCTATTAACCCTAAATCCTTTTGCTTTAAGGACTCCATGCCTTTGGGAACCAACAACCATCCCGCAGGCTACATACGCGGCATCAAGATAGATTCCCGGCAGTTCAACCGCAACCAGATCTTCCGCAAGTTTGTTTTTCTGAAGATCCTCATTTATTAAGACCTTTGCTTTATCTTTTGGAAGAACCGTAAAATTGGGAAGGCAGCATACCGCGTAAGATCCGTCTGGAAATGTTATTTTATCCCGCATCTTCTCATATGTGGCTTTGCTCAAATTGCCAAAACATGTATTCTCATTGGCTTTATAATTATAAAAGCACATAATCTTCGCTTTCTCGCAAACTGCCAGCAGTTCGCCAGCGCTCCCAGAAGAGACCAGATTCTCTACCTTTTTTTCCTCTCTCTGCCGCATCTCTCCAAGACTTCTTCCCAGGGGCGTTCTTTTTCCCGAAGCCGCGGTCTTAATCCTTTCATCCCCAAGAGCAACCGCCGGAATAATCCCAAACCATATTCTATCCTCCGGTGACGCGCTCAAATGCTCCAAAAACTCTTCCAGCCTTGATTTGCATTCTTTCATCAATTCTGCCGCATCACAGTTAGCTACAATCAAAAGACTTTCCAGCTGGCCTTCTCCCGCGTTTTCAAAGAAAGCTCTGACTCCTAAGAATTTTTCTATCAGAGGAGCAATGGTCTCTGCCAATGCCTCATTCCACTTTTTATACAACTCCTGGCTTTCTTCTACTCGTTTTTTTGCCTCTTCCGATGTCATATTTCTTCTTGTATGAATACTGGAAACTGTGGATAATACAAGATCTGTTATTTCTTTAGACTTGGCCAATTCAGGTGCTGTTTCTTCAAAATCCTCCTTTAATGTTTCTAATAGAAGAACCTCAGGATCCTCCTTCATCTCAATCCTGTCCGCTATATTTTCTTCCTGTTTTATTGGAACAACTTTAAGATTGCCATCGTTATCAAATACGGGAAGTGCTTTTACAAAATTACTTGATTCTCCTTCAAATCCTGATGCTTCCTGTTTCATTTCCAAAAGAAACGACTGCGCATCCGCCAACTGCAGTGACAGTACCTCCGACACACCCGCCTGATATAAAGAGGTGAACGCGATCCTTGAATCTTCAATCATATCGATACACTTGTCTTTTTCCTCAGTATCTATTCCTGGTGTCAATTCTTCGAGACGATAATATTCTTTTGTATAGTATGATAACTGTCTTCTCAGTCTTTTATATCCTTCCTGCCTTTCTTTTGGACATAACAATCTGGAGATATCATCAAAATCAAATTCTATATTGGCACGTCCACTGTTCTTTCTGTTAATGTACAGCCTCTCAATCATTGTATAAAAAGCCTGAGTGTTTAAGGCTATGGGATTCTTCTCTTCATCCCATCCGTTTGGTTTTTCTGTTGTATAGGAAACCCTGAGTTCTCCGGTATTCGGATCTGTCCACACTTGTTCATAGATGAAGGGGATAAATTTTTCTACAAACTCCTCAAAACTTCTCACTCCCAGTTTCGTTTCAACGTCCTTAAAACACTTGTCACTTTTTACATAATCTTGACCGTTTAAAATCATGCACAAATCATCAGGCGTTTCTCCTTCCTGATCTTCTCTGACAAACCGTTCAAATAGAATTGTTTTGCTCGTCTGCTTGATATCTCTCATATAATTTTTGATATCGCTCATCTGCGGTCTTCTCTCCTTTACAATGGTTTAAATCGTATTCCTTTCATCTTTCGCGCTTCTATCTCCTCCTGGATCATATTCTTTAAATAGCTTGTGACGATTACATCATGATTCCCAACCCCTGCCAGTTTAAATATCTGATAATTTCCTACGTTCTCATCCAATATATGGATTTCCGTGGCTATACCCATATCCGGATCAATATATTCTGGATCAAGACAGTTTATCCGAGGAGGAAGAGCAAACCAGTATAATTCCTCTATATCAAAATCTTCCATAATCAAGCTGGTTTTTTTATAGAACAAGTTGCAAATTCCTTCCTTTTCAAACAGTCTCCGCAGTTTGTCAGAAATAAAAGGCGCGTAACCATCCCCTATTATGTAATCAGGGAAATCTGTTCCATAATCAAGAGAAACGATTATTTCCATAGGCTTATGATCAAGATATTGAAATTCAGAGTTCATACAGCCTTTTTGCAGTTCTTTAGGTGCTGATATCCTGATAAAGTTGTCAGAAATTATCGGTTTCATAATGAAATATCTTGCCATATCCTTATCCCCCGTCGCCATTCAATTCTAATAAGCGCCTGCGCATACAATTTTTCTGGTTGCACTTCTCAATTTTGCTTAGAAAAACTCCTATTGCATTCGCATTCATAACCAGATAATCCTTTACTTCCAGTTCTTTAATAGAAACTTCATAGATATTTGTGACAGAAAACGGGAACTGTACATCATACCCATTTTTGTCCAAAATCATTGTATCAATTTGTTCACAAAACATTACCAGGGATCTTTCGGCTTTCTTCTTTTGATCATACTCATCCAACAAAAAATTCTTTTCCCCTCTAAAATCAAATTTTAATATTCTGGTATCATCTTCTTTCCTCATCGCTATATACTTATATACTTTGAGCTCTCGTCTGATTTTTCCATATCTTACAACTAAAAATTTCCAGTTTTCCGGAATACCATAAGAATACTGGAACGCATCTGCGGAAACATAAAATGGATGGCTATTTCGAGGATTTTTCTCAAAATCCGCCAATTTATCGCAAATATAATCAATGAATACATTCATTCTATTAATGAATTCTGTTCGTCCCTTCTCATAATATTTGTTTTCCTCTCCGATTCGGCGGCAGAAGGAACTGGACAAACCATTCATAACTTCCATCAGTTTGTCAGTTACCAGCGTTGCGTAATCCCCCTCAAACTCTTCACTGTTATGGACAGAGAATTCATGTCCGCCCCCATGCCATTGTCTTTTGACAGTATTCATTATTTGATACTTTTCCTCTGTCTTTTTGTCTTCTACACGTCCCTTAAAATCTCCTTGTTCTTTATTTCCTGCTAATAAAATACAATTGAATGCATTATTCACATCCCAACCATAATAATTTACTAATTTTAATACGAATTCAACCTGTGGCTTCATCAACACATCTTTCGCGGAAATGATATGATGGGCTTGATTTCCAGCTCTATTACGATCAAACAAAGTCAATTCTGCCATATAGTTTTCAAAATTTTTCAGATACTTTCGTCTGGATTTTACCTGTCCATAATTCTTCTCATAATTTTCCCGCAGAATCATAGAGGGGGTTTTGGAGCTTCCCTCTATAAGAGCGGATTCCACACGATCTGTTTTAGCGAGAAGATATCCACAAGTCCTGCACTTTTCTTTTTCTGGCGAGTATGGACACTTCATTATTATGCTGTTAGCAATCTCTGTTTTGTCTGAAGTATCTTCAATCGTCCGCTTTTTTTCCTGAGCCTTTTGACTTGCTTCACCATTATTGCCCCTTTGTTCCATTGTTTTCTGTTTCTGGTGATTACTTGCCGGTGAAAGCACTCTTACCGCATTTATATCCTGAACACATTTTATAATAACAGGAGGTTTTACTGTCAGCTCACCAAAAAATCCATTACATATGGCTTTAGATTGTTCTGTCAATAAATTCCGTCCGCCACATTTATTTTTAGAACATTTCTTCCAATTAACTCCTAAACTTTTTAATTTACATGGAAAATACGGAGGATTTCCTTGCGGGTTAGGCTGTTTCATGCAAAATAGACCTATGTCAATCTCTGGAACAAGTATGGTTTCATTTGTCAAAATCGATTTATTGTGCAGATTCACCCTTGATGGAATCCCTGATGTAGTTTTAAATAGATTTGCTCCTATCCCACAGTCACATATAAATTTACAGCCTTCATTTAAATACTTATCCCCCATAGCCTGTTCCTTTACAGTTCTCACATGGTATTGTTACAACCATGATTCCTCTCTGGGTTTTCCTCTTTATCTTCCTCTTTCCTGTACCTCCACATTGAAAACATGGCTCCTGTCTTGCCTTTCTTGTGCTAGCTGATTCTGAGTCCTCCGGAGAAACTCTGTTTTTCAAACATTCATATGCTTCCTTTACCTTTAGAAACATCTTCTCATCCCGTGTTGCTTTATTGTCCGGATGGTAGTTCCTTGCCAGTCTTTTATAAGCTCTCTTTATCATCTCCGGGGATGCCGAACGATCTAGTTCCAGAATATCCAATGCCTCTGTTATTAACATTGCAGCCTCCTTGTTCCCGCTAAACAGTTTTATACACGAAAAATCAAAAAGTATACCTTTTGGCAATAGAAGATTATGATCGATTTTAGTCGGAAATCTCCATAAAAAGAACTCAAAACATTGAAAATGTTGTAATATTATGGTAGAATCAGACTGAATTTGTATCTTGAGCATTTTGACCAAAAGGTATACTTTTTGGTCACTTCCCAGACCCCATTCACCTTTTCTGTCTTTCTTCAAAATTTCCTTAAAATAACCTATTACCGTACTTTCTACCAGAATCCCTCTTATCGGCTGCCCTTTTCTTCTCGCAGTTTCCTAAAAATCTTTTCTAAAATTATTGTCTCCAAAAGATATTGAATATTGAGGGCAACTTTAGCGCAATAAAACACCTACCGCCATTATACCATCTATGTCGATTTTTGCAAATATTTTCTTTGCTTTTGCACATATTTCATTGGTTTAACCCCTCCAATCCCATAGTTTAAAATGGTACTATTCAGGAGGTAGCACCATGAAATCAGAATATCAGTCCTATTACAAGCAGCTGGGCCTCAATATCGCCTACTACCGCAAGCTCTGCGGCCTTACCCAGCTGGACTTAGCCGAGTTTACGGATTTAAGCCGCACCCATATATCCAACATCGAGGCACCCAATATGAAGACACATATTTCCCTGGATACCTTGTTTTCCATCGCCGATGTGCTGCAGATCCCTGCCAAGGAACTGCTGGATTTCCGCGTACATGAAGAAAACCCCAGAGGTTCGGCCAAAACAGCCAACAACCGCCAGAGTTCCTCTTAAATTCAGTATACCTGATCCTTGAAAAAATTTGTAAAAATGACTTTCTCTCTTCTATTTGAATGAGACCTGCTCTTCCCTATATCGTTTTATTGTGTTCTGGCAGGCTTCTTTAAGGGCCTGCTTTTCTTTTGGTTGGCATAATCTCAGGACATCCTGGCATACATCCAGGACTGTGTCAATCTGTTTCTTTGTAATTCCCTGGTCCACGCGCATGAAAAAGGCCTCCCCGGCGCTGTCCGGGTCTGCTTTTTTCCAGTCGTAGTCTTCCTCTGCCTCCAGTTCCAGGATTCCTCTCTCCAGGGCGCAGGTGATCTCCCAGTCTGTGTCCTGGAGTTTTTCGAAAATTCGGGCAAGGCCGTTTATCTGGCTGATCAGATTCCACCTGTCAAATTGTCCCTCCCCGATTTGTCTTAAAACTTCTTCCCGCCAGCGCAGAACAGCCTTTCGGGCTTTCTCATATTCTCCCATGGTTTTCTCGGTTTCCGCCAGATGTCCCCACCCCCGGCCAAACCAGTACAGGTTTTTTCGCTTCCCCTCCTGGTCCATCTGCTTCCACAGGGAAAGTCCCTGCCTGTAGCATCGGATGGCCTGGCCAAGGCGCCTGTCCCGGTCCCTGCCTTTCTCCTCACCGGAAACGCTCTCTCTTATGTCATCTCCTGCTTCCTGCCACACTTCCATCTGCTCTCTGAGCCGGGAGGCATTGTCGTAGGTGCCCTGATCTTTTATCTCTTTAACTTTTTCTTTTGCCAGCATCTCGTAATCGCAGTCTCTGCCATAGACCCTGGCTTCTTCCTCGAGATTCAGGGAATTGCAGACCCTTACGAGATTTTTCCGCAGCTCCATGGCCTGAAGTTTTTCTCCCTGCCCTGTTTTCTCCAAAAGTTCCAGGGCTTTCTCATAACATCCTTTTTCTTTCTCCTCATTTTCGGGAATCATGTTTTGAAACACCATGCCGCAGACCACCAGCAGCTGGATCTGCAGAGAGATTTTTGGAATCCTCCACCAGATCCCCTCTGCCGTCTTTGTAAGCTTTGGCCCGGTTTCTGTGCAAGCGTAGTGTTCCAGACAGTTCCTTCCTCCGTCTATGAGGATTTCCCCGATCTGTTCCAGAAGCCTGGACTTTTCGTCCCTGCCCTTCCCTGGGCGGCTGCTTCCTGATGGTTCCTCGTTTTCCTCCTCATTCCCCTCCTCAATGGCTGCTGCCAGCCTTTTGGCCCACTCCATCTGGAAGTCCAGAGCACTCCGGCTCAGGCTCACTTCTTTCCGTTCCCTCTCATAGAAATCCACCCCCGCTTTCCAGTTCTCCTCACCTTTTTGCCCTGGAATCCGGGATAACTCCAGATAATTTTCCAAAACCTGTCCCAGGATTTCTCCTTTCCACCCTTCCTCGGCTTTGCTTTCCTTCATTTTCTGCTGAAAGAATTCCATGCTTTGTTCTAAGTATCTGGCTCCCTCTTCATGCTGCCCCTTTTTCCTCAGCAGCCTTCCGATGCACAGAGCCCGATTTCCGTCCTCCTGGCTGTCCTTCTGGTTTTCGTACCGCTCCATAAAGTAAGTCAGAGCTTTGTCATACTGCCCGGCCTGCTCGTACAAATATCCCGGCTTATCCACATAGAACTGCATTTCTTCTTCCATGTTCTCCTCTGCCATCAAAAAATATTCCGCCGCTTCCTCCAGATTCCCCAGGCTCTCTGCCTGTTCCCCGGCATTTGTAAGGGATATCTGATGGGAGTCCAGACAGATGACAACATTTCCATTCTCATCTACTGTCTTGGAGGGCCGGATTTTCTCTCTCTTTTTGGAATAGGCAAGCCGTTTTTTTATGTCTCCGAAATGCTCTGGCCTCACCATGGTAAAGGCTTCCGGGTCATAGAATTCTATAAGACTGTCATACATATCTGTCAGCAGGTTCTCATCTCTCTCTTCTTCTCCCTCATAGATCTCTGCTCCCTGTTCCATGCATTTAACGCCAAAAGAATCCAGCAGGATAGAGACGGATTCCTCGATCATGAAATTATCTGCGGCACTGCTGCAGTATTTCCCCAAAAAGTACAGAAATTCCCCGTAGTCCTTTCTTCCCACAGACCGCTCTTTATACTGAACCGCTTTCTCAAGGTACGAGACCGCCTGGACCCCTATGTCCTTCTGCTGCTCTTCTTCCCCCACATATTCCCAGTCCGAGAGCTCCTTCAGCTTCTCCTTCCCCTTAACGCACCAGACTCTTGCCAGCTGATCGCTGCATTCTTCTTCTCTTTTTCCATATTCCTCCAGGCACAGAGAGAGCCACCGGGGCTCGCAGTGGATCTTCTCGCAGCACACCAGATAAAGGGCCAGGGTCTCCTGGTGAATTCCCTGGAGCCTTCTGGCGACAATAGCGCAGAGCTTGTCCCTGACGTTTTCCTCCACCCTGTTTTCCAGATCCGCACAGGCGTATCTGGTCATGGACCGGACCAGTCCCCCGCAGCTTTCTCCCCCTGGCTTTCTATCCTCATAGATCAGGTCCAGGATAATCTGGTGGAGAGATACTTTGTCTTTGTTCTCTTCCCTGCCGCTTTCTATCCAGCCTCTCCTGATGAGAAGTTCCAGTTCCTTTCCCAGATCTTCTTGGCACCACTGGAGAAAGATCTGCCTTTGGATCCGGACTCCCGCAAAGAGGGACAGATTGTCCAGAACCCGCAGCTCTTTTTCTCCCAGCTCGCTGATGTCAAACAGGATTTTTAAGTGCTCCTGGACGGCTGCCTGCCGCCGGACCTTGTCTTTCCTATGCCGCACCGGCTCCGGCTCCAGGCCGAGAGTCCCCGCTGCCTCCTTGAGCCTTTCTCTAAGCTGTGACGGCGCGGTTCCCGAATCCCTTAAGTTTTTTGCCATCAGCTCCGTGAGCATGGTGTGGCGTTCCACCAGCGTTATGAGGTCTTCCACAGCCTCTGTTTCGTCCCCGGAATAGGGAAGATCATTAAAAGCCCGGAAAAGAGCCAGGAGATCCTCCATGTTCTCCAGGGCCTCAACCTCCATCTGCGGATAATTCCAGTCTGAAAAATCACACCGGGAAGTTACCAGGATCCGGCATTGCAGCTCCAATACTTCCTCCAGCAGCTCGTCATTTTCCAGGTCAAAGTTGTCCAGGATCAGCAGATCCTTTTCCCCGAGACAGGTTTTCATGGCAGCCAGCTTCCGCCTGCTGTACCGGGATGCCTCCTCTGACTCCTCCCTGGCAAAGTTTTGGAGCGTGATGTCCTCCCGGCTTAAGCTGTCCTCCAGGCTGTGTTCTACCCGGAGCATGAGGATGGTATCGTAGAGGTCTTCTTTTTCGTAAGCGTAATTCATGGCCAGCTCGGTTTTTCCGATGCCGCCGATTCCGTGGAGGAACAGCACATGCTTCTCCTCCAGCCGCTCCCCGATCTCCCCCAGCTCTCTCTTCCTCCCCACAAAGCAGTTTTGGTGATAGGAAAAATTCGGCACTGCCCAGACCCTGCCGGGATCGGACAGTTTCAAAAGCTCCTCCAGAGCCTCCTCTGCCTGGTTCATGGACGGGAAGCGGAGGCTGGGAGACGCGGCCAGGGTCCTGTGGAAAAATTCTCTCAGCTTGCGGAAAAATCCGGGCCCGCACCAGGAATATTCCTCCCGAAGCCTGGAAAAATCGTACACTGCCTGGTATTCTCTGTCCTGCCTTTGGGGGCAGGTCCCCATAAGGCGGAAAAACAGAAGAGCCCCCAGCCCATAGAGATCCGCGGCCGGACCTATTTTTTGAACATTTCCGGACACCAGCTCCGGCGCCGCGAACCCTTCCGTGAAGAAGGTTAGCCAGGCCTGACCCTCTCCCAGTTCTTCTCTTCTTGTGACAGAGTCAACGTCAAACAGCTGGACCACATCCATGGTCTCCGGGATGATCCAGACATTTTTCGGCTTTATGTCCAGGTGCAGATATCCGGCTCTGTGGTATTGCTTCAGGGCCGCTGCCACGGCTTTTGTTCTCCTGAGCGTCTCCCAGAGTCCCTCTGGTTCCACACTGCCGTAGTCGCTCCCCTGGCTGTAATCCATCATGGAGTACACGGTTCCATTGCCATAGTAAAGCTGAAACGCGCTGACGGTTATGTTGGTCAGGCCCATCTCTTTTCGGATCTCAACCTGGTTTTTGTAGGAATTGATAAATTTTTCCTGTTCCCGGAGAAACCCGGGTTCCTGGCCTGGCAAAGGACGCAGACAGCCTTTTTCATCCCTGCCGCAATTTACCTGATACGGAAAGCTCTCTTTTAAGCGGACCGGATGGCGGCTTCCCACAGAGTCCACGTAAGCAGCGTCATAGACAATGCAGCTTCCTCCCCGCCCTGCCTCGCTCTTGATCTGAAACAAGGTCTCAGGCCCTGTCTCTCCCCTGTTTTTATAAACTTTTATGACACTTCCCGGTTCCAGGGCTTTTCGATTATCCACATTCTTCACCTCTGCCTAAAATTCATCTTTCCGCTATCTTACCACAAAACAACATAAGGTGTCTTCCATTTTCCCACCAAAAATGTTACAATCGGAAGTGCGCTGATGCGCACGCAGGTCAGCACCCTGGCGGGTGGTCCGACCAAAGCTTGCGCCCTCAAAATACCGACAGGAGGAATCTTCCATGTCCTATATTGATGATATCTTACAGCAATCCGCCGCCACAGACACCCGCCTCTGCCAGTCTTTTTCCCTCCGGCTGGCGGAGATCTTGAGAGATTACGGCTACACAGGGGATCTCCGGGACGCGGACGCCTGCGCTCTCTTTCTCTACAACCTGTACCAGGCGGCCTCGGTTCCCATGACGAAGTCTACTTTAAGAAGCTGGTTTTCCGGGAAGAGCCGCCCTTTTTTTGAGGCCCGAAGCCGGCAGAGGATGCATGAGCTCTGTTTTGTTTTCCGTTTTACTTACTCTCAGGTCTGTGACTTTTTTCAGCATGTGTACTTAAGCCGGGGCTTTAACTGCCGGAGCCTCCTGGAATCCGTGTACTGCTATTGCTTTTCTGTGGGAAAGGACTACGGCCAGGCCCAAAAACTTCTGGCAGAAACCCGGGAACTTCTGAACTCTCTGGGAACTTCGGATCATCGGGAAATCATTTTGCGTACCAGAGATATGGAAAAAGAAATCCTGGCCCTTGGAACAGACCAGGAATTTTTCGATTATGTGAAATCCCGCCAAAGGAGCTTCGGCGAATTTAACCAGAGCGCCAGGAGGGAGCTAAATAGGCTTCTCGGCCGGATCCAGGGCACTGTTCGGGACCAGGCTCTTGTAAATTCTCACAGGAAAACCATGTCCCCGCTGTCAGACAGGGAATACGAGAGCCTGGAAGGACTGGCGGTGAGAGAGTATTTTTTCTACCATGGAACGTTCCGTGATTTGAAGGGCCAGAATGTGACATCGGCGGATTTTATGCTGTCCCAGATTCTGGGGATCCGCCTGGACCGGTTCTATGAGCCTGGAGCGGAGAAAAAATCCTTCTCTAAAAATGCCGGCCTTCCCCAGCTGGCCAGGATTAATTTCCCCTCCAAACAGCTTTTATCGGATATCCTCAGCGGAAGCGGCCATGTAACCTTTGACGCTGTGAGAAAGATGCTGATCCTTCTCCACTTTTACAGCTTCTTTGTCACTGCCCTCCTGAGCAAAGATCCCGGAGATCTCTATGCTGCCTATGTGGATGACGCCCGGGACCAGCTGGCGGAAAGCGGCTATGGGCCCCTGTACGAGGGAAGCCCCTATGACCAGATCTTTCTGTTCTCCGCGAGGACGCCGCGGCCTCTGGACACCTTCCGGGACATGATCCTGGAGGCAGCGGAAGATGGGGGCTGACCTTCCTGCAAGATATTCTCATCTCTTCCCGCAGAATTCACACCCAAAGGGCGTGGCCGCGCATCCCCCCAGGGCCGTCTCCCGCAGCTCGTAGGGAATCCGTCTTCCCACATGGTACATGGCGGCAAGCATCTGGTCAAAAGAAATCCACTGCCGGATGCCGGACAGGGCGATCTGGGCCGCCACAAGGGCATTGGCCACCCCGGCGGCATTGCGGTTCTGGCAGGGGTACTCCACCAGGCCCCCCACAGGGTCGCACACCAGGCCCAGCATATTCATGAGGACCGTGGAGGCGGCATCCAGGCACTGGCGGGGCGTCCCGCCCATGAGCTCCACTGCCGCCGAGGCCGCCATGGCCGCGGCCACTCCCACCTCCGCCTGGCAGCCCCCCACCGCGCCGGCCACGGTGGCGTTGCGCATGGCCAGATAGCCGATGGCCCCCGCGTTGAACAGCCCGTCGATCAGCCTGTCATCCGAGATGGAGCAGTGTTTCTGGAGGGACAGAAGCACTCCCGGAACCACTCCCGAGGAGCCCGCGGTGGGGGCTGCCACGATGATTCCCATGGAAGCGTTGACCTCCAGCACGGCCATGGCGTAGGTGACGGCAGTGCTCAGGGTATCGCCGCAGATGCTCCTCCCCTCCTCACAGCAGGTTTCCAGCTTCTTTGCCTCCCCCCCGATAAGGCCGCCCATGGATTTCACCGGAGATTTTAGGGGGGTAAAGGCAGACTCTTTCATAATGGACAAAACCTTGCCCATGCGGCTCTGAATCTGGTCCTCGTCTGTATCCCCCTGATCCAGCTCCCTCTGCCTCATCACCTGAGAGATGCTCTGGCTGTTTTCATCACACAGCTTCATCAGCTCTTCCGCGTTTTTAAAATCCGTCATATCCCTGCTTCCCCCTTTACCGTTTCTCGATGATCATGACTTCCCTCACATTGGGGTTGCCCAGCAGCTCTTCCCTGATATCCTTTGGCAGAGGGTCGTCGGACTCCACGATGGTGTAGGCCTTCTCGCCTCTGGATTCCCTGAAAATCCTCATAAAAGCGATGTTCACATGCCTCTCGCTTAAGGCCCTGGTGATGTGGGCCGCCACTCCCGGCTTGTCCTGCTGGGTCACGATCACGGCGTTGTATTCCCCTGTAAAATCCACCGCCACCTGATCAATGCGGACGATCCGGACCTTGCCGCCCCCCATGGATTCTCCCCTGACCGTCATCTCGCTGCCGTCAACAGCCACCATCCGGATATCCACGGTGTTGGGGTACACATCCTCCTCCTCCGTGTTTGGCACAAAAGAGTACTCCAGTCCTCTCTCCCCGGCGATCTCAAGGGAATCCCGGATCCGGATGTCGTCTGTGGCAAACCCCATAATCCCTCCCAGGAGAGCCCGGTCCGTGCCGTGTCCGTGGTAGGTCTTTGCAAAGGAACCGTACAGAGTGAACTCCACTTTTTTTAACTCCTGGCCTTTCATCTTCCTGGCCAGATATCCGATGGCGCAGGCCCCCGCCGTGTGGGAGCTGGATGGCCCCACCATATTGGGGCCCAGTACATCAAACACACTGATAAATGACATGTCGGTTCTCCTAATCTTTTCTGTAATATTATGCCTGCGTGATCAGCGGCCCGTCATGCGCCACAGGCACATCCCCGTCTGCCACAGGCCCAGCACCGTCCCCGCCGAAAACAGCAGCCAGTTGACTGCCCCGTCCGCGCGGAACAGCCGGAGGCATATGCCTTCCCGCTTAGGGTAAAAGATCCGGACTTTCTTGTAATTCAAAAGATCCAGTGCCAGATGGGTGAGAAACGCCAGCGCAAAATAGGGCGCTGCCGCGGGAAGGACGGCTCCCATAATAACGGAGAGGATTCCCAGGGCAAGAAACGAGTGCATAAAACTCCGGTGAGGCTGTGCTTTCCCGAAGGCGCATACCCCGATAAACGCGGCGCTCCCCGCAATCACTCGAAACAGACTGCTGTTCCTCAGGATCATATTCCACACACCCACATTCCAGAACCGCTCCATGGCCGCCACCGCTGCCACTGCCCCGGCTGAGACCCAGATGATCCTGTCGGCAGCCCTGCCTGACCCGGAAGAGCCCACGTCGATATCGCTGATCACCGCTCCCACCACGGCGGCCCCAAGCCCTGCCAGCAGCTCCGGCAGCGTCCCCGGCCTCATGACGGCCACAGCGGCCGCCGCTCCTACGGCCAAATGAGTTTTTCCAAGCATGGCGGTTATTTAATATCCTCCAGCAGCTTGTCGATATCCGTCTTTTTCCCGATAATCATCATGTGGTCATCCGAGCGGATAATGTAATCTGCCGGAGGCATCAGATCCACCTGCTCCCCTCTCTTGGTTCCCAGAATATTGATGTGATGGCGGTTGCGGATATCGGACTCTTTGAGGCTCTTGCCCACCCACTGGGGGAGAGGCGGCGTCTCATAGATGGAATACTCGTCTGTGAGCTCAATATAGTCAAATACATGGTTGGCGCTGTATTTCACTGCTATTTTTTCCGCAATATCCCGGTCCGGATAGATGACATCGTCGGCGCCGTTCCTCAAAAGGAACTTGGCGTGAATATCCCGGTTGGCTTTGCTGACCACATATCGGCCTCCCAGTTCTTTTACCAGGCTGGTGATCTCTAAGCTGCTCTGGAAATTGGTTCCGATGCAGACAAAGCAGATGTCAAAGTTGGCGATCCCCAAAGTCTTAAGCACATTTTCATTGGTGCAGTCCCCGATCTTGGCGCTTACCACATAGGGAAGCATTTCCTCCAGATTCTCTTCCACCTGGTCCACGATCATGATCTGATTGCCCAGATCCGCCAGATTTCTGCACAGATGGCGGCCAAACCGCCCCATACCGATAATCAATATTGATTTCATACGTATAAACCTCCTAACTTTAAGGTTTCGGCGTGCGCCGTTGCGCGGCACCTGCCAGGTCGTTACCCTACACTGATGGATTCTAAGGGGTTCTGCACCCTGGTAATTCTTTTTTGCTGGGTAAATGAGAGGGCAAATGACATGCTGCCGATCCTTCCGCAGTACATCAAAAGGATGATCAAAAACCTGGACAACGGCACTAAGTCCCTGGTAATTCCAGTGGTCATCCCCGCCGTTCCTATGGCGGAAAATGTCTCAAACAAGGTGTCCGACAGGGGCATGTGCTGCACGCCCATGATCACCAGGGACACCGAGAGAGCTAAAAATAAGTTGATGGTCAGCACCGAGCTGGCCTGCTTTACCGCCTCCTCATCCAGCCTCCGGCCGAACACATTGACCCCGTAGGTTCTGCGGATGCTGGAATTGACAAAGAGAAACAGCACCACAATGGTGGTGGTCTTAATGCCGCCTGCCGTGGACCCCGGGCTTCCTCCGATAAACATCAGGATCATAGTCAGAAACTTGCTGCCGTCTGACAGGGCCCCTGTATCTATGGAGTTAAAGCCCGCTGTCCTGGCTGTGACGGAGCTGAACAGGGAGGACAGGATCTTTCCGCTGACCGACATGTCCGCCATGAGAAGATCCTTCTCCAGGAGATAGAAAATCACGGCCCCGCCGAAAACCAGCACCCCGGTGGTCAGCAGCACGATCTTGGTCTGAAGGAGGTATTTTTTCACATGCAGCCCCTTTTTGCTCAAGTCATCCCACACCACAAAGCCGATTCCTCCTATGATGATCAGGGACATGATCACTAAGTTCACCAGCCAGTCGTCATAGTAGGCTGACAGGGAATTGTAGGGCTGCTGATGGCCCATAAGGTCGAATCCCGCGTTGCAGAAAGCAGACACTGCGTGAAAGACGCTGTAGAAGATCCCTCTGAAAAAGCCATACTGGGGGATAAAACGGATGGACAAAAGCAGGGCCCCGCCCCCCTCAAAGATGGCTGTCCCCACAATGATCTTCTTGGCCAGCCTTACGATGCCTCCGATATTCAGGGCGCTGGTGCTCTCCTGCATAAGCCCTCTCATCTTGAGCCCGATCCTCCTTCTCAGAAGGATGGACACATAGACGCCAATGGTGATAAAACCCAGGCCCCCGATCTGGATCATGGTGATGATCACCATCTGGCCGAAAAGGCTCCACTGAGTCCAGGTGTCCGCCACCACAAGCCCTGTGACGCAGGAGGCGCTGGTAGCAGTGAACAGGGCTCCCAGAAAATCCATGCTTTTCCCGTCCCTGCTGGAAAACGGCAGCATCAAGAGCAGGGTGCCTGCCATAATCAGCACAAAAAAACCAAACGCGATAAACTGGGTCTGCCCCAGTGTCCGCCTCCTCTTTGTCCTTTGTTCTTTATTTTTTTCTTCCATACCATACCTCCCTGATCTTAGCCGCCAGCCAGAATATCCCGAAAGCCCCCATATTGACCAGCACCACGCTGGCGCCGGCCGGGGTGGAAAACCGGTACGACCCGGCCATCCCCACGCAGAAGCATGCCACTGCCACCAGGCCCGATGAAAGCACCACCCCTTTAAAGCTTTTAAACAGCCTCATGGAGGTCAGGGCCGGAAAAATGGTCAGGCTGGAGATCAGCATGGCCCCCATCATGCGCATCCCCAGAACAATGGTCACTGCTGTCAGAACCGCTGTGAGAATATTGTACAGAGATACATTGACTCCTGTGGCCCTGGCGAAATTCTCGTCAAAGGTGACCGCGAAAATCTTGTTGTAGCAGAACAGGAAAAGCCCCAGAACCACTGCTGAGAGACCTGCGGACAGCTTCACGTCAGCCGGGGTCATGGCCAGGATGCTGCCGAACATGTAGCTGCTCACATCCGTGGTCATCCCTGTGGTCAGGGATGTGGCTACGATTCCCGCCGCTAAGGAGACCGCGGAGATCATGGCAATGGCCCCGTCGCTTTTCACCTTGCTGTTTTCCGTGATCCTCAGAAGGAAAAACGCCGCCAGCACCACCACCAGGATGGACACAGGCAAAGGCGCCCACCCCACCGCCATGGCCACGGACAAGGCCCCGAAAGATACATGGGACAGCCCGTCCCCGATCATGGAATACCGTTTTAACACCAGGCTGACCCCCAAAAGGGCAGCGCACAGGGACACTAAAATCCCACCCACAAACGCCCTGACCAAAAAGGGGTAGGACAACATTTCCATAATCAGCCTCATACAGACCTTCCTCCTTCTTTACGTAGCGGCACGCGCCGCTTGCCTTCCTCCTCCTTCTTTACGTAGCGGCACGCGCCGCTTGCGCGTCACCTGCCATGTCGTCGGAAGGCATCCTAAAAACGCTTACGCGTTTGCCTTCCTCCTCCTTCTTTAGGTAGCGGCACGCGCCGCTTGCGCGTCACCTGCCAGCTCGTCGGAAGGCATCCTAAAAACGCTTGCGCGTTTGCCTTCCTCCTCCTAAAAATTCCTGTCCCGCGGGGGTAGACACATACTCTTGAGGGGTGCCGAAAAACAGAGGTCTCTGGCGCAGATGAAGGATCTTGGTGGCCTGGCCCACCACATTGGCCACATCGTGGGTAACCATAAAGATGGTCACGCCCTCCTGGTTAAGCCTTCTGGTGAGGCCGTAAAAATCCTGGATGGCCGACGGGTCAAGCCCGGTGATGGGTTCATCCAAGATCAGCATCTTCCTGGCAGCGCACAGGGCTCTGGCGATGAGCGTTCTCTGCTGCTGCCCTCCTGACAATTCCCGGTAGCAGCGGCCTTTCAGATCTTGAATTCCCAGTTTTTCCATGGCTTCCAGAGCCATCTCTTTCTCCCGGCGGCTGTAGAAGGGCCGGTTTCCCCTTCTGGACAGAGCGCCTGAGAGCACCACCTCATTGACCGTGGCAGGAAAATCCTTCTGGGCTGCCGTCTGCTGTGGCAGATAGCCGATCCCGGTCTTTTTCAGCTCTTCAGACACCGCCAGAGTGCCTTTTGTTGGTTTTAAAAGTCCCAAAAGCCCCTTTACCAGAGTGCTTTTTCCGGAACCGTTGACCCCCACCACACAGAAATAGTCTCCCTCCTCCACCTCCATGGTCAGGTCCACCACCGCGTCATGGTTCTCATATCCAAAATCAACATGGCTGCATGTAATCAACGCGCTCATTTATCTAATCCTCATCTAATCCTTTCCGCAGATTTTCAATATTCTGCCTCATGAGCTCCACATAAGTGACATTGTTTTCAAATTCCGCTCTGGTCACATTGTGGCAGGAGTGCAAAAGCATGGGCGCCGCCCCTGTCTCCTCTCCTATGATCTCGGACACCCTGTGGCTGCTCAGCTCCAGGTAGTAAACCGCCGGGATCTTCTCCTGCCTTACTTTGTCAATGAGATAAGCGATGGTTCTGGCGCTGGGCTCCGTGTCCGCCCCGCACCCTGAGAATGCCGCCCTGTACTCAAAGCCGTACTCATCTGCCAGATACCGGAAAGGAAAACGGTCCCCTATGACGATTAAATTCCGCTTTCTGTCCGCCGCAACCTGGCAGAAGCCCTGATGGATCTCCTCAAGCTCCTTCACGTACCGATCCCTTCCGGCCTCAAACTCTGCCCGATGGCCCGGGTCCGCCTGACACAGGGTGTCGGCGATCACCTCCGTAAACTTTATAGCATTTACCGGAGAAGTCCAGATATGCTCGTCGTACTCGATCTCCTCCTCATGGCCGTCGTCGTGGAGATGCTCCCCATCCCGGCTGTCGTGGAAGGCGTGGGAATGGCTGTGGGAGCTCTCCTCCATGCCTTCCATCAGTTCCTCCTCCACCGCGTCCACATAATCCATCATCTTGATCACCCTCTGATCCTCCCGTCCCACCGCCTCCAGCACATCCTCTGCCCAATGCTCCATAACGCCGCCGTTTAAGATTACCACATCTGCGTCCTGGAGCTTCTTCATATCCGCCGGGGTAGGTTCAAAGGAATGGCTGTCCATCCCCGCGGGAACAATCAGTTCCAAGTCTATCACATCTCCTCCGACTTGTCTCGCGAAATCGTAATAGGGAAATAAAGTAGCCGCAACCTTCAGAGGCCTTTCCCCCAGGGCTCTGCCGCCATCCCCTGGTTCCTGTCCGCAGCCCGCCAGAACCAGAGCCGCAGCTACCGCCAATACCCATATCTTTCCTGATTTTCCCATAGACTCACTTTCCTTTTTGGGGCCGTGCCCCCAATCACTGCCGCCTCTCGCCTTCCATGGTCTGCCGGACGATATCCTGCATCACCTCATAGGACAGCTGTCCTGAGGCATATCCGAACACATTGCCATCCCGGTCAATCATAAAAGTGGTCGGAAAAGCGTAGATCCCGTATTCCGTAAACAGTTCCCCGCTTGTGTCCATGACTACGGGGTAGGTGTACCCGTTTTCTTCCAGAAACGCGGCAATCTCCTCCTGAGATTTTTCATTCCCCATGTTGGGCCCCGCCACCCCCAGAACGATCAGGGCCTGATCCCCTTCCCTGTCATACTCCTCATAGAGTTTCTGGATATCCGGCATCTCCGCTCTGCACGGCGGACACCAGGTAGCCCAGAAATTCAGGAATACCGTTGCCCCTTTATAGTCCGACAGCCTGTGGACCTGGCCGAACTGATCCTCCAGTTCAAAATCCGGGGCCGCTGTTTTCGCCTCCTGCCCCTCTGCCTGGGAATCCTTCTCCGTCTCTTCCTGGGCCCGGTCTTTTGGACTTTGCCCAGTCTCCTGGGAATCACCGCTCTCCTGATTCTCAGCTGTCTCTGCCGGAACGCTGTCCCCTGGCCTCCCCGGGGTCTCCTCTGTCTCCTGAACCTCCGCCCCTGGCGTCATCCGGGACAAATACCCGCTGACCTCATTCATCTTTCCGGTAATCATCAAAAGCCCCATGACCACCAGAAGGGCTCCTCCCAGTTTCACAGTATATTTTACCACTCCCATATGTCTCTTAAACAGCCCCAGGACGGATGTGGTAAACAATCCCGCTGCCAAAAAAGGCAGGACAAACCCCAAAGTGTACACCCCGATCAGGACAAATCCTGCCAGCCTGGAGGATGAGGAGGCCGCCATCAGCAGAACGCCGGCCAGGGCCGGCCCCACGCAGGGCGTCCACGCAAAACTGAAAGTAAAGCCCATGAGAAAGGCAGTCCACGGGGACATGGCCATCCTGTCAATGGGCAGGGACAGCCTCCTCTCTTTTCCCAGAACCTGGGGCTGACCAAAAATTCCCAGCTGATACAGGCCAAAGATCAGCACCAGAACGCCTCCCAGCCTGGCAAACATCATCTGTCCTGACCGAAAAAAAGTCCCCAGAGCCGACACCCCAAGGCCCAGAACAAAAAAAGCGAAACTGATTCCCACCGCAAAGCATGCGGTGTGAACCATAACCTTGCCCCTGTTATAATGAATCTGCCCATCCTCGCCCTTTACTCCGGTTCCCCCTGACAGATAGCCCATATATAAAGGAAGGATGGGAAGCACACAGGGAGAAAAAAAGCTTAAAATTCCCTGTAAGAACACAGCGGCAGCCGACATATTCGTTTCTATAGAAAAACCCATCTTTACAATCTTTCTCCTTTCGGACCCCTGCGAAAAAAACCCGGGTCTTATAAAAGCCCCAGGTTCTTCATGGCATATTCGATTCCATCCTCTTCCACGGTCTTGGTCACAAAGGTGGCATAGGGCTCCAGCACCTTGTCATGCTTTCCCATAAGCACCGCGTTGCGGGCATACCGGAACATATCCAGGTCATTGCTGCTGTCGCCAAACACCCACGCGTCCTCCAGACCCATGCCCAGGCGCCTAAGGACCAGCTCTATGGCTGTAGCCTTGGTGTGGCCTTTGGGCACGCACTCATAAAAGTCATCGCCCCGGTCAATCACCTGGAAGTCCGGCTCCAGAAAGGCGAACAGTCCCGCTCTGTCGCTGCGCTCGTCAGCCACCACGCAGAACTTGTCAAACTCGTAACAGTCGTCTTCCCATCCCCAGGGGCTTAAGTGGCCCCCTTCTCTCATAAAGCCTTTCAGCTCCCTGACCTTAGGGATTCGGGACTCCCCCTTCTGGAAATAGCAGCTCTCAATGCCCTCCAAGACCCCGTCAAAATCATACCGGACAATGGCCTTCTTCACCTGGATCCCCCTGTCGTGGGGAATCCGATGACAGTACACTCTCTCGCCGCCCATCTCCACATAGGTGCCGCACCCGCACAGATACCCGTCCGACTCCACCAGCTTCATGACAGGGCCCAGGTTGCTCATGACCCTGCCTGAGTTGATGAACACCAGATTCCCTTTTTTCCTTGTCTCTATGAGGGCTCTCTTGGCGCTCTCCGGCACAATGCGCTCCGTCTCGCTGAACAGCGTGCCGTCCACATCAAAAAAAAGTGCTTTTCTTCCCATGGGTTATTCTTCCACCGCGTTGTCCGCGATCAGCTGGACAACCTTCTCGGTGAGAATATAGTTATCCACATTATCCGCTCCCGCGTTCACAATCATAGTAGCCACATCCGGGTATCCGAATTCCTCCGCCAGAGCCTCCCTGTCGGAATCCTCCACCGTAAGGTTCTCCGCCTCAGCGATAGCCTTGACCACGGCGTTCTGCTTGCAGATCTCCTTGGCTATCTCCATCAGCTCGCTCTCAAAACCCTCCAGATCCGTGCCATAGTAGCTCGCCAGGGTCTCCAAGTCCATGCCGAACATCTCAGCCTGCTGCTCGTAGGAAGCTTTCTGCTGCTCAAAGGTGGTCTGGATGGACTCCTCCGGTGTAGTGACCTCGCTGTCGTCAATCACCTTTAAAAATACATCGGACTTCTTCTGATTATCCGCGTTGGACCGGGCCATCTCCTCCATCTCTTCCCTGGCGGCCTTCCGGTATTCCTCCACAGTGGCGGAATCTGTGTGCTCCGCGATAAAAGCGTCGCTGAGCTCCGGCTCCACCTGCTCCTTAACCGCGTTGACCTTCACTTCAAACACCACCGCCTGGCCTGCCAGCTCCTCGCTGTGGTACTGCTCAGGAAATGTGAGATCCAGGTTCAGCTCCTGTCCCTTTACGGCTCCGATGAGTCCATCCTCAAAACCGTCGATAAACTGTCCGGATCCCAGCGTTAAATCATAGCCCTCCGCGGTTCCTCCTTCAAAAGCGGTTCCATCCTTCTTTCCCACATAGTCGATGTTCACCACATCTCCCTCCGCGGCCGCCCTGTCTACCTCGTTAAATTCCGGATAAGCTGCCACCAGGGACTGGATCCTCTCCTCCACGTCCTCGTCGGTAACCTCCGTGGACATGGGAGTGAAGGTAACGCCCTTATAGTTGCCCAGCTTCTCCACTTTTCCCGGATCTGCCATAGCCGGCGGCTCCTGGGCCGCTGTCTCAGCCTCTGTCCCGTCTCCTGTCTCCCCCGTGGTCTCTACAGAAGCATCCGTGACCGCAGCCGTTGTATCTGTGGCGGAATCCGCCTTTTTGGAGCACCCAGACACCATCATCACAGCCACGAGGCCACACACGCACACTTTTAAACTTTTCTTCATCATTACTTCCCTTTTCTTTCTTAAAAAATTTCACTGCTTTGTATTGACCCCAAGGGCCTGAGTTCAAGTATAGCACATCCTTTTCTTAAAAAAAAGCTTTTCTGCAAAATTAACAAAAAATTCAGAATAATTCTTCGCTGTCCAGAAGAATGGTAAAAGGCCCGTCATTTACCAGGGACACCTTCATGTCCGCTCCGAATATCCCATGTTCCACCTTATCCGCGTAGAGCCGGCAGCGGTCCACCGCGTGCTCATAAAGCTTTTTAGCCTTGTCAGGGCTTCCTGCCTTCACAAAACTTGGACGGTTGCCCTTTTTGCAGTCCGCATAGAGGGTAAACTGGCTCACCACCAGAAGCTCCCCTCCCACATCCTTTAAGGACAGGTTGGTCTTTCCCTCACTGTCCGGAAAGATCCTCAGTTTGCACATCTTGTCCACCATCTTTTCGACAGTCTGTTCCGTATCCTCCTCCGCCGCTCCCACGAGCGCCAGAAAACCGGCTCCGATCCGGCCCACCACCTGCCCGTCCACGGTCACGCTTGCCTCCTTCACCCTCTGCACCACGATCTTCATGATCTCTTTCTCCTTCCTCTCTCTTCCCAGGCCTTCCTGGCCTTAAGATCCGCCGCCGCGCCCCGAACCAGGGTCACTGAAAGATCAGCTTCAGATATTCCAGAAGGCTCTCCGTAACCTCCTCCCGGTACAGGATCTCCCTGGCCAGCACCGGCATATCCGTGATCACATTGTCCACCATAAGCACCCGCATCCGCTCTAACTCCAGCTTCTCATTGACCGTCCAGGCGTGAACGCTCTTCCCGGCCTCATGAGCAGCCCTCACCAGGCCCTTTGTGACAAATCCGGAGCGGATGCTGATCACATCCACATCCTCATCCATATAATAATCCCCATAGGCCGCGGGGATGATATACCCTGTCTTTATCCGGGGATCTGCTCTTTTTACCCGCCTTAAATAATTTAAATTGGTACAGGAAATAACGCACTGGTCTTCCATCCCGTACTCTGCCACCAGCTGCTGCACCTTCTCCGGCAGCATGCTGTTCATCCCCGAATATTTCAGTTCAATGTTCAGATTCAGCCGCCCCTTGGCGTACTCCATAACTTCCGCCAGGGCCGGTATTCTCTCGCCTGCGAATTCCTCTCCAAACCAGGAACCCACGTCCACTTCTTTGATCTCCTCAAATGTCAGATCTTTTATATTGCTCTTAATCCCTGCCACCCGCCGCAGGCTGGTATCGTGACACAGAACCACCACTCCATCCCCTGTCTCCTGGACATCGATCTCTGCCCAGTCCGCCATCTCTTCCACCGCGGCCTCTATGGCAGCCATGGTATTTTCCGGCGCAGAGGCGGAACTTCCCCTGTGGGCCGTGATCTCCGTCTGCACCACAACGGAGCTTGAGAGAAATGTGCCGTTGAGCGCCCCGTCGATCAGACCCAGCCCTCCGATGAGCCCGGACACTGCCAGCACCGCCAGACCGTTTTTTCTGCTGACCAGCGCCTCGCCTGTATAGAAAAAATGTTTTCTTCCGATCTGGCTCTCCCCGTATTTGTAGTACTGTACAGTGAGATCCGCAAAAAAAATAAGGCTTGCCCCCATCCCCGCCGCTGCCATGACTATCCACTCGGTCCAGGATGAGGCCCGTATGAGAAAGGAGAGCTGCAGCTCTCTTTTGACAAAAAATACGGTAAACACAGCCATCAGCACCAGAAGAAACCGGTAAAGAGCCCAGGCTGCCCCTATCACCAGAAGCTGGGGGAACACCACCCGGACTATGGTCCCAAGCCATCTGCCTTTTAACATCTCCACGCTCCCCGCTCTCGCGTCCCTGTAAAATTTCTGATCCGCCATGCACTGGTGGAACGCGAAATAAGCGGGGATCACCGCGGCCACGCAGGCGCAGACCGCCAAAGCCACTGCCCCCCAGATCCCGGGACGCCCCGCCATCTCCTCGATGACAAAATCCACAGGCTTTATGTGGGTCAGGGCCCGGTAGAGATACACCAGGTTCATCAGCAGAAAATCCGCCAGCGCAACGGCAAAAAGCCCAAAATTCTTTCGCCGGACCTGCTGGATGGCGCTCTGGAGTCCCTGGGTAAAAATCTGAAGCCCCGACAGTCTCAGGGAATACACGGCTGCCGAGTACGCCGCCACCAATCCTCCGGCCTCTGTCATAAGAAAGAAAAGCCCTGTCCCGGACAGAACCAGCACAACCGGGATGGTCCAGGGACTTAAGAACACTTTTCCCGCATTCTCAAGAGTCAGGTAGCCGTACCCCGCCCTGTCCAGAGAAAACCGCATACCGGCTGACAGCAGCCGCAGATACACCGCAGCCGCTGTCAGCCGGTATCCTATAAAAAACAACAGCAGGTTCTTTAAGTTGAACCGGATGATCTGCCCCGTCTCTCTCAGTAAGGTCCTCATCCTTCTGCCTCTCTCTGTTCTCTCTGGCTGTTCCATGCCAGGATGGCCTCATTGAGAGAATACATCTTGGCATCCAGCATATTCACCATATCCGCGCACGCCTTCAGCTCCTGCTGCAGATAGTCCGGTCCCTCCCCCTCAAACTTGTAATAGATCTTGTGCTCTAAGCTGGCCCAGAAATCCATGGCCACGGTGCGGATCTGGATCTCCACCTTGGTCTCCACCGGCCCTTCCGACAGATATACCGGGATAGTCACCACCATGTGATAGCTTTTGTAGCCGTTGGGCTTGGGGTTTTTGATGTAATCCTTAATGTACAGCACCGTCACATCCCTCTGCCTGGATATCATATCAGCGATCTGATAGATATCCGAGGTAAAGGAGCAGATGATCCGGATCCCGGCAATATCGCTGAGCTTTTCCGTCATATTGGCGATGGTCACCTCATAGTTGTGCCTTTTCATCTTGCGGACAATGCTCTCCGCGTTCTTCAGCCGGGATTTCACATGCTCAATGGGTGTGTAGTTATAAATATGAATAAATTCATTGTTGAGGATCTCAATCTTTACATTGATCTCCTTGAGCGCCGAGCTGTAGAGAAACATCAGAGAATTCCACTGCTCCAGCTGGTCATACGTTTTGGGGATATGGTCCATCTTATCCCTCCTCCATCGGGTATCAGCACGCGGCGCTTGCGCGTCACCTGCCATGTCGTCGGAGGGCATCCTAAAAATGCTGCGCATTTGCCCTCCTCCTGGTCCTATCTAGAATTTCAAATCCTTCAGCAGATCTCCCAGACCGGTAAACGCCTCACCTGTGCTCTTATACTCAAAATGCTTTTCCTCTTCCCGGGACTCCTGAGCCTCCAGGGCCTTCATGCTCAGGCTGATCTTGCCGTTCTCAACGGAAAGGATCTTTACCTTAACCTTCTGTCCCTCCTTCAGCACCACTCCCGGGTGTTTGATCCTCTGGGCGCTGATCTGGGAAACGTGCAGAAGGCCTGACACGCCGCCTTCCAGGTTTACAAAGGCGCCGTAGTCTTTCAAGGTGTCAACCGTTCCCTCCACCACGTCTCCTGCTTTGTAGGAGGCCAGCTTCTCAAGGCGGGCCGCTTCCCTGCGCTCCTTTAACAGTTCCCTGGCAGACAGCACCAGGCGCTTCTTCTCCGGGTCCGCGGTGATGATATAGGCTTCAATATATTTGCCCGTCCAGTCCTCCAGCTTCTCCACATAGCTTAAGGAAAGCTGGGAAGCGGGGATAAATGCCTGAAGGTCATTTAAGTAGGCGATGGCTCCGCCCTTTACGATCTCTTTGATCTTTACTTTCACCACAACCTTGTCAGCCTGCATCTGGCGGATCTCCTGCCACTTTTCCGCGTCCGGGGATTCTTCCGGAACATACGTCTGATTCCGGCGCTGGTCAAATGCTTTGTAGGACTCCTCCAGCTCCGCGGCATAGTCCTCCATGGACTCCGCCGGAGCGGCTGCCTGAGGTGCCGGTGTCTCGGCGGCCGGTGTCTCAGCGGCTGGTGTCTCGACGGCTGGTGTCTCGGCAGCTTCTGCTGCCTCAAGTGTCTTGGTTACTTCGGGTGTTAATTCCTGGCTCATGATATTGTTCCTCCTAGTTTTTGGTATCGGCACGCGCCGCCCTGCGGCACCTGCCCACAGCCTTTGCCTTATATCATACCATAAAATTCTATAATTCTACATCATTATTTTTATAGTTTTCTTAAAAAAAATATGTTATATTGGAGAAAAATAAAATTTTTATAAAGAGGTGTGTCTTTTATGAGAGATATCATCGATCTTCACACGCATACTTTGGCCAGCGGCCATGCTTACAATACCCTCTCAGAAATGATTCAGGGCGCGAAAACGGCAGGGATACGGATCTTTGGCTCCAGCGACCACGGTCCGGCCATGCCGGGAAGCTGCGGCCGGATGTATTTTTCCAACTTTAAGGCCATCCCCAGACACCAGACCGGCATCGGCCTGCTGATGGGATGTGAGCTGAATATCCTGGATTACCAGGGCAATGTGGATTTAAGCGACGATATTCTGGCCAAGATGGATTACGCCATCGCCAGCCTCCATATTCCCTGCTGCCAGCCCGGCACCGCGGCCCAGAACACCGACGCTTACTTAGGCGCCATAAAAAACCCCCGGATCCAGATCATCGGCCACCCCGACGACGGCCGCTACCCTGTGGACTACGACACTCTGGTATCTGCCGCCGGGGAGCACCACAAGCTTCTGGAGGTAAACAGCAGCTCCCTAAAGCCCGGCTCCTTCCGCCAGGGCGCCAAGGAGCACTATCTCCAGATGCTGGAACTGTGCGTCCGCTACCATGTTTCCATACTCATGGGCAGCGATGCCCACTGGGTGGATGACGCCGGAAACCACAGCCTGGCCCATGCCCTTCTTGAGGAGATCCATTTCCCCGGGGAGCTGATCGCCAACACATCCGCGGACAAACTCATCCCCTACATCCCTGCTGCCGGGATTTTTCAGGAGGCGCGGACCGGGTCATGATCAATTTTCTGAATCTGGAATATTTTCTGGCCGCCGCGGAGGAACTGAACTTCACCAGAGCCGCCAAACGGCTGTATATCTCCCAGCAGTCCTTAAGCAGTCACATCTCCAACTTGGAGAAAGAATTCGGGGTTGCCCTCTTTAACCGGACAGCCCCCTTAACCCTCACCTACGCGGGGCAGGTTCTCAAAAAGCGGGCCCGCCAGCTCCTGCTTTTGAGGGAGGAGACTTACCAGGAAATCGCCGACATCAAAGATTTCACCAAAGGACAGCTGACCATCGGAATGTCCCACACCAGGGGCCGCAAGATCCTTCCCCGAATCCTTCCTGTATATCAGGAGCGGTTTCCGGGCATTGACCTGCATCTCAAGGAGGGCAATTCCACGGAATTGGATGCGGACCTGCTCCACGGAGATGTGGACCTGATCATCGGCATGCTTCCCTTTAAAGTAGAAAACGTGGAGACCGTTCCCATCTGCGAAGAGGAAATCCTCCTGGTAGTCCCTGACGCTGTCCTGGAGAGAAGCTATCCCGGACACCTGGCCCGGTTAAAAGAACAGCTGGCCCAAAACGCAGACTTAACCCTTGTGAAGGACTGCCCCTTCCTCCTGATCAATTCAGGAAACCGGGTCCGCACCTTGGCGGACGAGATGTTTGCCGAGGCTGAGATCAATCCCAGGATCATACTGGAGACGGAAAACATCGAGACCGCCCTGGCCCTGACCTTAAAGGGGATGGGGATCACCTTCTACCCCAGAATGTTCATGTCCGGCCAGGATATCCAGAAGGAATGGGGGGAGGGGTACTTCAAAGCCGGCTTTTATCACCTAAATTCCCCCAAAGCCCGGGGGATCTTGGGAATCGGGTACCACAAAGGCCATTATATGTCCCAGGCTACAAAAGAATTCATACGGATTGCGAAAGAATGCGTATCACCTGCGCCAAATCTATGAAAAAATAGTTGCTATATTGTTTAACAGCCTCCGGTTTGGGCCGGAGGCTTATTTCAGACCTTGACGAATTTTTGTTTCGAACTCTTGGGCTTATCCGGGATCGTCATTCGCAAAGCCCCTTGTCCTACTAAAGGCTGAACCCAGGTACTCATTACATAGTATCTGCTCTTCTGAGCGAAGTTCACAATCTCCTGCCTTGATCTGGGTGTCTTGCAGAATTCAAGAATTGCCTGAAACATATCAGAATGATCCACTACATTCTCTGGCTGGAATATGGTGTTTCTAAATACAACCGTGAACTCGCCGTGTCTTACACTGAATTCCGGTTCCGGCAACCCGGCATCTCTCAATTCCTTTCGAATCGTCGGAATGCCGGAATACCGGTTCTCTGTCACTTTCAGCAGTTCAAGAATATTGGCCAGAACAGCGTTTCTCGTCTCCGGTCTTGACTTGCCAAGAGATTGCAGTGACATGCTCCCATAAAGACCGCCACTGCTCCTAATTACCAGCCTGTCTCTGTACATCTCAATACTAACCGGCGTATTTTCTGTATGCACACTGTAATCTCGATGTTATGTAAAGTTAATAGTTATGCAAAGCCAGTTCCGAATTCCCCATAAAA